>NZ_JBHFPE020000015.1:0-69146 GCF_043355935.2 Roseovarius roseus
CGGAAATCGCCAACGCCGCTCGCGTTTTGGGGAATTTTCAAACGGCGGTTTTGGGGAGATTACGTCCGGCGGTTACAATGATCATCGAATGTCTTTGCGCCAGGCCACTCAATCAAGACTGACCGGCTTGCTTGCCTCCTTTCCGTAAGCAAAATGGAATTCCAAGAAGGCCGACACATGCTGTGCGCCCATCCTGTCAGATATATGGGAGTGATAGAGCGGCACCGGAAAAGTTTATTTGCTGTAAGTATGCCAGGCCCTCTGCCGGTTCTTCAATAAGGGAGGGTCAAGGCGATGAGGTCTCGCATGTGATTGCACGCCGGGCACTGTGACCTTCGCGTCGATGGCGTGAGTCATCGTGCCGTAGATTTTGACACAGGGTGTGCCAAAGCTGTTGGCAGAGCCTTTCCATGGTTCGAGCACTTCCGTGAAGCAATGTTGCGAATCGCTGGTTTGGCCTGTGGCAGTGTTTCAAACCTACACCCCGGATTTCGATCGTACTGATCCGTTGCAAAAATGGCGCGCGTCCAAGCGGGGTTTTGTGCCGAATTCGAGTGAAAGGTTGGTCCTGCAACATAAAAGTTTCAGGCACTCGGAAGAGGGAATGATCAAAAATAATAAAAAGTGATTTTTATCAGTAAGTTAGTTATTCCCTCAATTTCTCTGGGTTCATTCCGCAGCGGACGGAAAAGATCGCAGCAAATAATTTTTGGCCAAAATCAGTGGTTGTTCGATGGGGTCTGACGGGTAGTTTCTGGTTCTCAAGCGAGGGCTGAACGCCGGAAGTGACCCGGCAGGACGCAGAATTTACTTCGTGAAACAGCCATTGGGCCAACCTTATCATCGACTGCGTCGAATCCCGGCGGGCGATGGGAAGACCCTGGCCACCGAGGAGAAGAAGAACATGGTCGAAACCCTGTGGTAACGCAGCAGACACCCCGCAGGACGTAACACCTGCAACCGGAGCCGCCTGACGACACGCGGCTCTATCCACAAAACCAAAAATCAATATCGCAGCCCGCGGGCAGCGTCGGAGGTCTCTCCGACGGGCGGTATCCTTATGTGAAAAGGCCAGAAAATGCCGATTTTTTCGGAGGGCACCGTATTGCCTGCACCATCGCGGGCAGACCGCAAAATTCAAAACGTTTCCAAGTGGCACTGCACCACGCATACCGTCCGTGGGGACGGCCCGGGCATCCGCATGCAGGGCGAAGGCAAGCTGGAGATGGATCACCAGTCAATCCAGTATGCGCAGCCCGATGTCGCTGATATCGTCGAGCAGGTTCTGTTCAAGTTCGGCTGGCAGAATGAGAAGTATCATGTCTTTGACATGATGGTCACCAAGACGAGCGGCGAGAGGGTCGCATGCACCGTCAAGCCCACGTCAGGATTGGAGTCGCAAGACTTTCTCGGAAAGATGGAGGTCGTGGCCTGGTGGGTTCAGGAGAAGAAATTCGCCTCTTCGGTGCGTCTACTGACCGAGGCAGATATCGATCCAATCACTCTGCATAACGCCAACCTGAACACGGCTTTGCATGACAGCGATCCCGACGCGGAAGCCGCTGTACGCAAGGTCGCCAGTCGCCTCCGTGGGGCCATCAGTATCAAATCCCTCACGGATGAGGTCAGCCTGCAGGAGCGCGGATATCGCGCGATCCTGCGGTTGATCTCGAAGCGCGATCTTCAGCCCATGCGCCACGAGCGCATCACCCCCAAAACTCTCGTCCTATGGAAAGGCCAAAAATCATGAACGCTATTGTCAAAGCCAATAATTTCGCAAAATCCACCTCTACCAAATCCGGCTTCCGGATCGAGCAGACCGACCGCCTGAGTGGACTGCCGGATGTCGCCTCAAAACGTCTTGCCTTCGGCAAGCGCGATGAGCGCAAAGTCTCGCAGGAAGGGATTGAGGTAATGGGGATTCGATACCAAAGCCCCGAGCTCGGAATTTACTTTATGGGCATGAACCCGAAGAAGGTCGACGTCCGCTGGGATCCTGATAACCTTGGCGCCATCAGCGTTTATCTGGAAGGTGCATGGCACATCGTGCCGTCTGTGCATGACTGTTTCAACGGCATGCATTTCCATGACTGGATGAAGGTCCGCCGGGCACTTCGCGCAAAGTCAGCGTCGCGCAAGGTGTGGAACCAGGAGATCGTATTCAACGCAATCGACCAGATTGAAGACCTGGTCAAAGACCGTTCCCTGGCATTCAGGATCATCGACACGACAATCAGCGACGAACAGTTCAAGAAGATCGAAGGGGAGTTTTTCTCGTCCTTCCGAATGGATGATACGCCCCGCCTGAAGGCCGATGGCAACGATTTGGGCCGCGTTATCACACCGCGGGCTCCGGATCCTGATATCGCTCCGACGGGAGCCAAGGCATCTGCCGAGGCACCCCTGGTCAAGCCATCCTATGATGGGCCGCAACCCGAGGCGGCCGCGGGAACAGCCCCTGCACCGAGTAAACCTCGCGGCGCCGCTGCGAAATTTGGTTTGCCGCCCAAGCGCGAGAGCTGATAGCGGTCGGTTATTCTCGCAGGCCCAGCTATTCCACATAGCGCAGGCCCTCACTGTCAAAGGCAGTGGGGGCCTTTTTCACACGCCCATCGCGGAAAACTCTGTTTGGCTGTGGTCAGTTTTGAGGATTTCGGTAGGTCATCTGCTGGCCGAAGCCATTGATCGAAGCTAGTTTCGGGCGTCTCCAATTACGACCCCGTGGGGCGTAAATGCCTAATTCCTGCTCGCCGCCAACGCCGACACTCAGCCCTTTGTGGCAGACCGTCTGCCGTGTTCTATTGGCTGAGAAAAAGCGAAACCCAACCCAATCAGCAGGTGCAAAGAGTAGCTTAACGTACGCCAGATATTGTCCAACCGTTGGGGAGCAGCTCAGATGCCACCGGCGTGCTGATCTGTTTCAGCATCGCCACGATGGTCTTGAGACGGTAATCACCGCGGCGGCTTTGCCGCGCCAACCTCGCTTGTGTCCGGGTCCGTGCGCGGGTCCATGCGCATCGCAACCGGCGATATATCGGGAAGCGGCACGAATTTCTCGCGGCCCTCGACGGGCAACTCGGGTCCTTTCCTGACCTCCACCAGCACAAAGACGGCGTAAGCAACCGCGACGGCGGACTCGAACAGGAAAAACGATTTCGGTCCGTAAAGCGACATCAACGCCGATGCCAGAAGCGGGCCAATCGTGGCGCCGGTCGAATAAACCATCAGCAATCTGCCCGAGGCGGCGACGTAATAACGGCGCTCAAGCCGGTCGAAGGTCTGGGCAACGCAGAGCGGATAGACGCTGCTGATCGCGCCGCCGAAGGCCAGCGCCATCACCATCAGCGCGCCCACCGGCACGCCTGCGCTAATGGAATTGGACAAAAGCGCCCAGGACGATCCAACGGCGATCAGCATCAGCGCCATGATGATGCGGCGGTCATAGCGGTCCGCAAGCATTCCGACAGGCACCTGCGCGGCCAGCCCGCCGATCACGACCGTGCTCATGAACATCGCGGCCTCGGTCACGTCCAACCCGATCTGACGCGCAAAGATGACACCCAACGCATAGAAGGACCCAATCAGCGTCCCCGCAACACCTGCGCCGACAACGCCCACGGGCGATGCGGCAAAAAGCTGTCTGACGCCCAGAATGCGCAAGTCGGACAGGTTCGGCTCGCCCAAGCGCGTCATGGCCACGGGGATGAGCGAGAGGCCAATCAACGTGGCCGCGATCATCAGAAGGTCGTCCCCGCCCACGGGTGCGACGTTCACCAGGCTCTGTCCCAGCGCAATCGCCAGATAGAAGGCCAGCATGTAATAGCCAAGAATACGCCCGCGCGTTTCGTTGCTGCTGCGCTCGTTAAGCCAGCTTTCGATCGTCGTGGTCATCCCTGCGATGCAAAACCCGTTGACGATGCGCAAGATCACCCATGCGGATGGATGAAAGAAGAACGCATATGCAAGACATGCTGCCGCCGTGAGTGCGGCAAAGACTGCAAAGGCACGGATATGCCCGATCCGCAGGATCACGCGCTTAGCCCTAAATCCCCCAAGCGCAAGGCCCAGGTAATAGGCGGCCATGATGATGCCTATCAGGGCCACAGAGAATTCGGCCACTTCCATCCGCAATGGCAATACCACGCCCAGCAGGCTGTTTCCGGCCATGAATGCCACCGTGCCGCCGAAAAGGGACTTTACGGGGTTTAACAGCGCACGAAGGTTTTGAGCCATTTCAGCGATCCGAGCCGGGTTTCTGGGTGCAGCGCGTCAGATGGATGTGACAACCACCCCTAAACCATATCGGGGTGTGCCGGAACATGTCAGTCACGCTGTACCGCGGGTGGCGACCATCGCCTGTGAGGTCACGCCAGCACGTGTTGACCCCCGACGCCGGACGGGCCGGTCTCGGATATATCCGGATCCGCGTGCTGGTTCAGGAGCAAGGATCTGCGGGCCGACAAACCAGCACATCGCAGGGAGCATCGCGCAGGAGGCGCCGGGTCACACTGCCGATGAATGCCCGGCGGATCAGGCTGTTGCGACCGGGCCCGGCGAAGATGAGATCTGCATTAGCCAATCGTGCCGCGCGCCCGAGGGCACCAACGGGTGGGCCTCGCAGGACTTGCGTTTCCACATCCGGGGCGAAGGCCGCCGCGATATCGTCGAGCCGCTGCTGTGCATCGCGGGCCAAGGCTTGGCGATAGGATGCGAGCTTGGACCGATCCGTGCCGCTCCTGAGCATTGCACCTTCCAAAGGCGGGGCGATTTGAACCGCTTCGGCGAGGGTGAGCGAGGCGGACGGCAGCAGACTGCGCGCGCAGCGGAGCGATCGTTCGACGTCGTCGATACCATTCGTCGCCACGATAATCTTGCCGTATGCGTCCTGAGCCTGGCGTTTGACAACCAGCACCGGATGGCAGCCTGCCGCGATGAGCCGGTCGGTTGTCGATCCCAATAGCTTGTCTGTGATGCTGGCTTTCTGATGTGCGCGCATGACGACAAGGTCCGGCTGAAGCGCGTCGCAGATTTCGATCAGACCCAAGGAGGGCGATCCGGCCTCGACGCGAATTTCAACGTGGCCCGGATCTGCCTGGAGGCGGCCGAGCGCCGCGCCGATCTCGTCGCGCGCGGCAAGGGCGGCCTAGCCCATCTGGCTGTCGGCGTGGGCGATGTCACCCGCACTCGACGGCAGGTCGATGAAGTGGATAGCGGTCAGCCGCGTCCCAGATGCCGCGCGCAGCTCAAGCGCGCGGGCCAGAACGGCGTCATCCTGTGGAAAATCACCGAGAGGTGCGAGAATGTGTTTGTTTGTCATGAGGATATGAGTGCCTAAGTAAAATGCGCGCTTACGCCGCTTTGCGACATGTCTCTTGGTCGGGGTCAGCGAATGTGCCGCTTTCATCCAACGGGGTCATTGCCAACTCGCGATCGTCGAAGGCTTCCACCATGCGCGCGATATTCTCCCGATCCAGGCCAATCTCCCGCAGGGTTCGGTCATCCAGCGCACCCAGCGCGGCGATCATCTTGCGCCGCTTCCAATTGCGGGCTGCGGATCGAAGTGCGCGCCGGAGAGATTCTTGGGGCCGTACTGCTTTTTGTGCCGTGGCGAAATGCGGGCGCGAGTTGGATGCGAAATGGATGGACATGCTTTCCTCCTGTCCTGAGTGACGACGAGCCGGGTCGATCGACGCTGTCACAGCCACGCCTGCGCGCGCCTGCATTGCAGCGGATCATCTGTTCTGAGCGACTTGGATGGATCAGTCGAACCCCCGAGATCCGGGCAGGCACAAGGGCCAGCCCGCTCGGGGTTACCAGCGGTTCAGCAGGTTTCCCGCGCCGGGCAGGAGCCTCCTATGAACTTTGAGCGTCATCATGGTTCAATAGTGATAGTCCGCCCTCGACCTTTCAAGCTATGGCAGGCGCCGGAATACATGTTCGGCGCAAAGGCGCCGATGGCCGCTTCCTTTGTAAGAATGCGCAGCCTGAACCATCACTGTCGATTGACGTCGCGCTCCCGCGTGCCTACATCTAACACATGTTGGTCCATGCAAATCATTTTCGATTTCTACTGCTGACCCGCCCGTTTCCCCGGGCGGCATAGACGCGGTCGCGTCTTTACTATCCTCCCGGGGCTTCTCGACATTCCGAAACGACGAGATGGCGCAAAGCGGCCGGAGGATACTCTGCATGACCGACACTAATATTCCATTATACCCAGCGCCCGGGCACGCGGCGAGCTAGCCACCGTGCGGCCCACGGCAGTCCAGTCGGCGTGACGCCTTTGGCGCCAGCGCGGTGCGGGTGCGCGATCCAGCTTCGAGGTCGCATAGATCGACAGGCGGATATCGCATTGCCGCTCCTTGCACGCCGTTACGCGCGGCCGTGATTGCGAAAAGCGCACCGCACAAGGCTTGGTACCCCGTTCGATCGCCATGTCTTCCACTCGACCCGCCTGATCTTTCAACCCTTCTCAGTCAGAACCCGCGACATCATGAAAGGCATGCCAAAATGTTCTCTCCCCAAACGAATATCGCCGCCAAAAGCCGCGCGCGCCAGCCGCGCATTGTCCTGAACGCGGAAGATCTGCCCCGTATCGAGGCGCTCGCCGAAGGGGCGATAGTGCGTAATCCCGCGCTGGCCGATCGGATGTTCGACGAGATCAATCGAGCGCAGATCGTGCCCGCTTCGGAAATGCCCGGCGACGTGATCGGGATCGGTAGCACCGCGACATACCGGGACGAAACCACCGGCCAAGAGAAAGCTTTCACGTTGGTCTACCCAGAGGATGCCAACATAGCGCTCGACCGTGTCTCGGTCCTCACGCCAATCGGAGTCGCCCTGCTGGGCCTCGCCGAAGGCGCGGCCTTCCATTGGGACACACGGGCGAACCAGCGCCGGACCCTCACCGTGATCCGGGTCGAACAGCCTGCCGGTTCCGGCGAAAGCTAAGCTGGCGGCCAAGAGCCTGCCAAGAGAACGCGGCGTGTTTGCATTACAGACCTCGGGGATGTCGAAGCGGCGCGCCACCCCCGAGGCGTGCATTATTCGGAGACAGCAAGATGATCTACGGCACTGATCGCGCGATCTGTGAGAATTGCGATGAGATCCTGCCGCGCGCGGCGGCTGGTCGCTGCCCGATCTGTCGGACGGCGGTGGACCGGGCGGAGGAGCCCGCTACGAACTGCCGTTATTGTGATGGCGTCATTGCGCGCGGGGGTCCGCAGGACTGCGAGTTCTGTCAGCCCGCGGCGCTGGACCATCTTGGCTAGAATGACGGTGAAAGGATCAAGTCATGAGCGCGAAGCAACATCTTTATCGACTTTTCTGGCCCACGCTCCTGACGGCGCTCTGTCTGGGATTGATCTTCTTCCCGGCATCCATCGCCGGTTTGCCGGCGGATGGCGAGGCCTTGTCGCGCGGCCTGACGGCAGCGGTCTATTTCGCGTCTGCCTGGCTCTTCAGCCGGGTCACGGCGCTTGCGCTTGACCGGGCACCGGGACGACGGCGGCCCTATCCGCGTTTGCTGACCGATATGATCACGGCGCTGCTCTTTATCGTTGCGCTGGTGGCTACGATCTCGCTTTTCATGGGGCAGGGCGCGTTTGGCGCGCTTGCAGGCTCGGGCCTCGTGTTGGCGCTTTTGGGGTTTGCCATTCGCAACGTTGTGGCTGACATCCTGTCAGGAATCGCGCTGGGCGTCGAAGGCCCGTTTCGCATCGGGGACTGGGTCGATATCGACGCACTGGCGCGCGGCAAGGTGATCGAGATCGGCTGGCGCACCACGCGGCTCTTGACCCGGGATGGCACCTATACCATCCTGCCCAACAGCCAGATCGCCCGGCAAAGCATAACCAACTACTCCGCGCCCCGGCCGGAATATCGCGCGCAGATCAGCATCACGCTCGATCACGGCATGCCCATCGCCAAGGCGCGGCAGGTCATGGTGGACGCGCTCAAATCGGCCCAGATCATCCAGCAGGAACCCGCACCCGACGTGCGCGTGACCTCCTACGAGGAAGGCGGGATCACTTACGCGCTTCGCTACTGGCTCTCGCGCTTCGACCGCGACATCGACTGCCGCGACGAGGTGTTCTCGCTTGTCGACGACGCATTGCGCCGGGCGGGAAGCATCGCACCCTATCGCCGGATCGAGGTCGTCCCGGCGATGGTTGCGAAAAACGGGTGAGCCACTCTGACAACAAAGCCGGTCGCGCGGCGTCGAGTCGGCGCCAAGTCCACATGAAAACCGCCGCATTTGAAACAACCGATATGCGGGCGCATACTTGCAAGAATGAAATGAAAGGCGTCTGAAATGAAAGTTGTTGTCATGGGGGCCGGCGTTGTCGGCGTCACCACCGCCTATTATCTGGCCGAACAGGGCGCGGAGGTCGTGGTCATCGACCGCCAGACCGGGCCGGGCCTCGAGACGAGCTATGCGAATGCAGGCCAGCTGAGCTACGGAATGTCCTCGCCCTGGGCCGCGCCGGGCATTCCGATGAAGGCGGTCAAGTGGATGTTCATGAAGCGCCGCCCGCTCTTCATCTGGCCGCTCATCAGCCCGACCATGTGGAAATGGTGCTTGCAGATGGTGGGTAATTGCAACGAAGAGAGCTACCGGCGCAACAAGGGGCGCATGGTTCGCGTGTCCAGCTATTCGCGCGATGTCATGCCGGACCTGATCGCCGAGACCGGGATCGAATATGCTGGGCGCGCGCAAGGCACGCTTCAGTTGTTCCGCACGGAAAAGCAGGTCAAGGCATCGAAGGCTGATCAGGAGGTTCTAGCCGAATATGGCTCGCCGTACGAGGTGCTGGACCGGGAGGCCTGCATCGCGGTCGAGCCGGCGCTGGCCGAGGTCCGCGATAAGTTCGTGGGCGGTCTGCGCCTGACGGCCGACCGCACCGGCGACTGTCGAATGTTCACCATCGCACTGACGGAGAAATGCGCCGAGATGGGCGTCGAGTTTCACTATGGCCAGACGATCAAGGCGATCGCCGTTGAAAATGGCCGCATCGCCGGTATCGACACCGAGATCGCGGGACGCATCACCGGTGACGCCTATGTCTGCGCGATGGGCAGCTATGCGGTGAGCGTGTTGAACCCGATTGGCATCAGGCTGCCGGTTTATCCGGTCAAGGGATATTCCGTGACGCTGCCTGTGACGAACGATGCGTTCGCTCCGCAATCCACGATCATGGACGAGACGCACAAGGTGGCGATCACCCGGCTCGGCGACCTTATCCGGGTGGCGGGGCAGGCGGAGATCGCCGGATATTCCAACCGGCTCGGACCCCATGCCACCGACACCGTCAAGCATGTCATCGGCGACCTTTTCCCCAAGGGCGGAGATATTAGCCGCGCCGAAGGCTGGACCGGCCTTCGGCCCATGACGCCCGATGGAACGCCTGTTTTGGGTCCGACGCAGTATGACAACCTCTTTCTCAATACCGGGCACGGCACGCTGGGATGGACGATGGCCTGCGGGTCGGGCCGCGCGGTGGCCGATGTCGTGTTGGGAAAAACGCCGGACATCTCCTTCGAGGGCCTGACGGCGGCCCGCTATTCGACGTGAAAGCGCAAATGGTTTGCGTCCGCCTCGATCGCTTGAAGGGTGGAGACGAGCCTGTTCAACTAATTGAAGCGCAATGATCTCAATGCCGTATCGGTCGTGACTGGTAGATTAAACCGAAGACTGGGAATGTGATCGCGTCATGAGTAGCACGTCCTCTGGGTCGTACATGATCTGCACTGCTCCACGTAGTGGAAGCACACTGCTGTGCCGGTTGCTTTCCGGGACAGGCATCGCGGGAAACCCGGACTCACATTTTCATTCCCCATCACTCGATGATTGGCTGGATGATTACGGATTGAAGTTGGCCAACTACGCGACGAAGAATGACTGCCTTCGCGCTGTTTTTGAAAGCGCGTTGCACCGGGGCAAAGGCGACACAGACATTTTTGGCTTGCGGATGCAAATTGGCAGCTTCGGCAAATTCACTCAGCAGCTGAGGCTTCTTTTGCCGGGACGCATGAGTGACGCGGACCGAATTGAAGATGCATTTGGCCCGACTTTATGCATTCATCTTTCACGGTCCGACGGGTTGGGTCAGGCAATCTCCCGTGTGCGTGCAGAACAGAAAGGCCAGTGGCACCGCAATGCCGACGGTAGCGACTTGGAACGCCTCGCCCCTCCACAGGAAGCGCGATACGATGCCAACGCCATCGAACGCCATATGACCGCGCTCGCTGCCATGGACGCAGCTTGGGAGGGATGGTCCAAGCGAGAAGCGATAAATCCGCTACGCATTACTTACGACGCCTTGTCTAAAGATCCTCAAAAGGTCCTGGCGCAGGTGCTATCAGCGCTCAAGCTTGATCCGAGCAACGCCCAATCCGTCGAAACGCCGACGGCAAAGCTTGCTGATGCATTGAACCACGCATGGCGCGAACGGTTCGAAAGCCAGAAAACAAGTCAGCTTTGATGGGAAAAGCGCACGGCATGGCGAAGCTGCCAGACCGTCCATCCCCCGCAGACATCTGCGGGGGAGTGAATTTTTGGGGATGGCTACATCCTCGGGTAATTGGACCTGGAGCTTCGAGAATCTGGCAAAAAGCCAGCCGGAGCCGAGGCCACTTCAGCGGCAGGAAATGCGCCCGAGATGTTTACGCGGCCAAGGCACGCAGCATCCACGCGGATTTCTCGTGGAAATCGGCGCGTGTGGTCGCAAGGTCTGCGGTCACGGGATCGCTTGCAGTTTCCGCAATATCGACAAGCGCACGCATCTGCGCCGACAACTGTTCATGGTCCAGAGCAAGATCCTCGAGCATGGCCTGCGCCGACAGATCTGCATCCGCATCCTGCCCTTTCGGACCGGCGGCCAGGTCTGCGGGTTGGATCAGCGCGGGTTTTCCAAGCGCCCGAAGACGCTCGGCGAGCACATCGACGGCCGCGAACATGTCGGTGTAGTGCTCCTCGGTCAGATCGTGGACCGAGACGAAGAGAGGGCCCGTGACGTTCCAATGATAGATTTGGGACTTCAGAAGAAGGCGGTAAGTCGCCGCCACGGTGCCCGACAGCGCTTCCACCAAGGTTGCGACATTCGACATGTCGGTGCTGGTGTCACAAGCCGTGGGGGTGTGCTTTGCTGCGGTGGTCATGGATGTTTCCTGTTCAAAAAGGTGGAAATAGGACGAAGTTTCTGCATCCGGCGTCAGCCTGCCCTGCATTGCGCAGAGCAGGGGCTTGTTCGGCACGATAGTCGGTTTCCGCGCCGGTCAGGCGGAGGCGATGCCTTGCCCGGCCATACTTGCGCCTTGCGGCGCCCGGTGGTCTGGCCTCGCCATTGCAACGGCCTTCTTGCCGTTGGCGCTGCGGCCCTGCGGGTGCCTGACGGCGCGGCGGATCTCGCTACGGCGGATACCGATATCCCAAAGCATCCGGTCATCCAGCGCCTCCAGTGCGGCAATTGCGCGGCGCTGGCGCCACAGACGGCTCAAATGACGCATGACGGGGCCGAAAACACTCTGATTTTCGCCGGCTTTGTGCTCGTAAGCCGCGCGCTGAACCATTTCGCGTGTGATGTAGACTGACATTCCATACTCCAATTCAAAGACTGATACTGCCGAGACGTCAGACACCCTTCGGTTGCGGTGAGCGCAATAGCTTACTCACCCCGGGCCGGGTTCAAACGTCGCTTCATATGTGAGGTGAGATCGAAAATCCCCGAGGCGTGGAAAAGCCAGCGGCCTTCCCGCCCGGGGCTACAGGCGGTTCAGTAGCTGTCCTGCGCGCTGCGCGGACCTCTTATGGAGGCTGTACATCGTCATTCTCTTTAGATGGCCATGGGGCAGGGCGCTTTCAAGCGATCCCGCCAGACCTTTGCGCGCTGTGACCTTTATGGCACCACGCGCCGCAGCATCATACCAAAGGGTCTTCCTGCAACTGGACGAGGGCCATCTTGATCTGCCTCAGCAGCTCGGCACGATCGACGCCTTCCATGCCTTCGTCCGTGGCGCGCATGTAGTCTTTCTTGTCGTCGCGCCACTGCTCCAGCATCCTGATCTTGCGGTCACGGCTGAGGCTGTCGTCGCGCAGCAGATCTGCGGGTGTCTCGTATTTGCCGAAATATGCCATGTCGGGTCTCCTCTCGATCGACCTGCCGCCAGTCTGCGCGCGCGCCCGGCTATTGTCCAACGCGGCAATGCCCGGCGGGTTTCGCGCGAGGCCCAATATCCGGCCATCATAATGCGCAGGTCTCTTTCACATGCTGCTCGAAAAAGTCCGAGAATGCGGCGACGCGCAGGGGCAGCTGGTTGTAGGGCGGATAGTAGAGCGTCAGCCAGATCTCGGAGATCTCCCACTCGGGCAGCACCTGCACCAGCCGCCCCGCCTCCAGATCGCGCGCGACGATGAAGCGCGGCAAAAGGGCGAGCCCCTCGCCGTTCAGCGCCAGCTGGGCCAGCAGATCGCCATTATTGGCGCTCAGCGTACCCGTGACCTTGTGCTTGACCTCCACCGCGTTTCTCGACAGCTCCCAAACCTCTTCGCGCACGTCTGACTGGTAGCTGAGGCAGGAAATCTCCGTCAGCTCTTCGGGGCTTTTGGGCTGGCCGTTGGCCCCGATGTAATCGGCCGAGGCGACCAGAACGCGCGGCACCTTGCAGATCTTGCGCCAGATGGTCGAGCTGTCGCTGGGCGGCCCCGAGACGCGGATGGCCAGATCGAAATCCTCCTCGACGATATCGACGAAACTGTCCGACAGATGCACGGCGACATGCGTTTGCGGGTGCAGCGTGGCAAATTGCGACAGGACGGCGGGCAACACTTCGATGCCCAGCGACAGCGGGGCGCTGATTCGGATGCTGCCCGCGGTCATGCCCTCCGCCTCGCGAGTCTCGGTCACCGCCTGCGCCAGCCCCTCGGCCAGCGGCGCCACGCGCGCAGCGTAAAGCGCGCCGGCGGATGTCAGCGACACCTGCCGCGTCGTGCGGACCAGAAGTTGCAGATCCAGTTTGTCCTCCAGCGCCGCGACGGTCCGCGTGACGGAGGCGGGCGTCATGCCCAGACGGCGGGCCGCCCCGGCAAAGCTCTCCAGCTCGGCCACGGTGAGGAAGACGCGGATGGATTCAAGCTCTCCCATGCGGTCATCATTACACGGGGTGCAATGGTGAATGCAAGATTATGCCCGTTCTTAGTAATTCTCGTAGGCCCTATCTTCAGGCTCAAGCAAGATCACACAAGCCAAGGAGCCAGCCATGCTCACCCAGATCAAAGGATTGCACCACGTCACATCGATGGCGGCGGATGCGCAGGAGAACAACGCGTTTTTTACCAAGCTGCTCGGCATGCGCCGGGTAAAGAAGACCGTCAATTTTGACGCGCCCGATGTCTATCACCTCTATTACGGCGACGAGAGCGGCACGCCCGGCTCGGTCATGACGTATTTCCCGTTTCCCCATATCGCACCGGGCCGGCGTGGCACCGGCGAGGTGTCGGAGACTGCCTTCGCCGTGCCCGTGGGCACGCTGGACTACTGGCGCGAGCGTCTGTCGGCGGGCGGTGTAGAGGGCATTGAATCGCATCAGCAATTCGGCGAGGCGCGCCTGCGCTTTCACGGGCCGGACGGCGACGGCTTTGCGCTGGTCGAGGTGCCGGGCGACACCCGCGCGCCGTTTGACGGCGGCCCGGTGCCCGCAGACAAGGGTATCCGCGGCTTTCGCGGCGGGACCATGCGGCTGCGCGATGCGCATGCCACGGCGCAGCTTCTGACCTTCATGGGCTACCGCGAGATGGCCCGCGAGGGCGCGCTGATCCGCATGGGGATCGAGGGCGGCAACGGCGCCGATGTCATCGACCTCGAGGCACTGCCCGATGAGGGCCGCGCCCGCGAAGGCGCGGGATCGGTCCATCACGTTGCCTTTGCGGTCGAGAACCGCGAGGCGCAGGCCGAGGTGCGCCGTGCGCTCACCGAGGCTGGCACGCATGTCACGCCGGTCATCGACCGCGATTATTTCTGGGCAATCTATTTCCGCACCCCCGGCGGGGTGCTGTTCGAGATCGCTACGAACGAGCCCGGTTTCGACCGGGACGAAGACCCCGCCAATCTGGGCGAGGTCCTGAAATTGCCGAAGCAGCACGCGCATCTGCGCAGCCGCCTTGAGCAAACATTGCCGACCCTGGCGGATTGAGCTTTCCAGACCTGTCAAACACTCACCAAAAGGAGACTGAAAATGTGCGTCAAACTCGCAATCCTCTACTATTCCACCTACGGCACCAACCACCAGATGGCCGAAATCGCCGCCGAGCCCGCCGGCGCGGCGGGCGCCGAGGTCCGCGTACTGAAGGCGCCCGAGACCGCGCCTCAATCGGTGGTCAACGGCCAGGATGCCTGGAAGGCGCAGGCCGAGAAAACCGCCGACATCGCCGAGGCCACTGTGGACGATATGGAATAGGCCAATGCCTATCTCATCTCGGCGCCGACCCGCTTTGGCGTGATGGCCAGCCAGATGCGCGCCTTCATCGACACGCTGGGCGGTATCTGGTCGAAGGGCGGGCTGGCTAACAAGCCGGTCACGGCCGTGACCTCGGCCCAGAACGTGCATGGCGGGCAGGAGACGACGCTGCAATCGCTTTATACCACCGTGATGCATTGGGGCGGTTTTGTCGTGGCGCCGGGCTATGCCGATGAGAACCTCTTCAAGACCGGCGGCAACTCCTATGACTACAGCCATACCGCGGGCGAGGATTTTTCGGACGATGCCCGCGCCGCCATCGCGCACCAGACCCGCCGCCTTGTCGAGGTGGCAGGCAAACTGGCGTAAGCGCGACCCGGCCCTGCCTGCGACACGTTCGGGCGGGGCCGCCTTTATCACCGTAACCAAGCTGCGCGCCGCATGGCGCCGGCCCCCTTTGGCCTCATCATGGAGGATGACATGTCTTACGTCTCGACCAATCAAACCGGGCGCAGCGGCGGCACCGGGCCGCATGCGGGCCAGCGGATCGCCGTGGCCGGCGCGCCGCTTGAGACCGCCCGGCTGGCCGTCATCATGATGCATGGACGGGGCGGCGCGCCCGAGGACATGATCGCCCTCGGGGATCATCTGGCCCCGCCCGATATCGCGGTTCTCGCGCCCGCGGCGGCGGGTCGGTCGTGGTGGCCGGACTCGTTCCTGGCGCCGCTTGATGCGAATGAGCCGGGTCTGGGCAGTGGCCTTGGCGTAATCGGCGCGCTTTTGGATGATCTGAGCGCGCAGGGGTTCGGGCCGGATCGCATCGCGCTTGTCGGCTTCAGCCAGGGCGCGTGCCTCGCGCTCGAGGCAACCGCGCGGCTGGCCCGCCCGTTCCGCGCGGTTGCTGCCCTGTCGGGCGGTCTGCTGGGCACGGGCGAGGCGGCTGGCCCGCCGCAGGACGCCCTATATGGCCGCCCGGAAAAGGCGTTCGAATATGAGGGGCGGTTGGACGGCGTGCCCATCCTGATCAGCTGCCACGAAGAGGATCCGCACATCCCCCTTGCACGCGTGCGCCGGAGCGCGGCAGTTTTGCAGGCGATGGGCGCGGCGCCCCAGACGATCGTCATTCCGGGCGCCGGTCACGGTATCATCGCCGATGAGGCGGCGTGGCTGCGCAAGGCGCTGGCGCCGAAATCATAGGAGGTAAACATGAAGGGCGAGATCGAGATTAAGCGGGCCGCCATCTTCGCGCTTGCGGCTCTTTTTCTTTTGCGCGACTTTGTTGAACAAACTGGCCGATGGACGAGGTTCCCCTTCTTCTGGACATAGTTATCCCACGGCCGCCGTGATGGGTATGCAGAGCGCGGTGTAGCCGTTCATGACGGCAATGCTAACCTGGACTTCCGCGACCTGACGGTTGAAGTCTCGCGCCATGAGCCGCTGCCCAGCAGTTTCATACAGAGCATCTTCGTCTCGACGCGACTTCGGCGGTAGTGAGTCACGCCACCCGCAAGTGGTTAGTGGCTGGGCGTGAACGTACCGGTGTCCCTGAGCGCCTCACTACAAGCATCTTTCACCACCAGTCCGGTGATCAGGCCATGACCTCTCGTATGTCGTCTACTCGCCTGGCATCGGTGACGAGCAAAAGCGGGTATCGTAGAGCAGATCAGGGTGCCGGGCTGCGGATCTTCCACTGAGTAGGCTCTCTCCACACTCACGTTCCATCGCGGTCGTTGATCCGTGGCAGGAACCAGGTCAGCAACCCCGCCAGCGGCAGGAACGAGCAGATTCGATATCGCGGCAAGGATGTGGGGTTCAAGGTGGACCTGACGCGGATCGATCCTCCGAGCAACGCGCGCCGGTTCTACCGGATGGAAATTGTACCCGGTCTGTTCGGTGACTGGTCCCTGGTTCGTGAATGGGGTCGGATCGGCCAGTCCGGGCAGGTCCGGGTCGACTGGTTCGACACGGAAGTCGAGGCGAAGGACGTACGCTTCGCGCTACAGATGCAGAAGGCGAAGCGCGGTTACGAGTAGGGGGCCAGTGCAGAAAAAGACAGAATCCACACACGTTGTGACCAAGTGTTTTTGTCCAACAGCAGACGTTCGGGTACAGCGCGGCGAAATCTTGCTCCGAGCCCAAAATGACCGATGCGGCAAATCGTACCAATGACTGCAGCGACGACAACTCCGAGCTCAAACTTGCCACATTATATAGTAGTTAGAGCCGGCTCGCGCTTGCCATCCCGTCGAGCTCAAAGGACCAGAGCAGTCACCAGTACGAAGTACAGGGCTAGGCTGGCGGCATCCTGTATGATCGTACAGATTGGCCCTGAGCCAAGCGCGGGATCAAACCCCAGCCGCATGAAAGCCCATGGAAGAGTGAAGCCCGTGAGGGCAGAAACCGCCCCGCCACCCAGGACAGATAGCCCGACAGCAATCGCCAGAGGCAGTTGGCCGAAGAACGCCAGAACCGCGGCCGCCGCCAAAAGACCCAGAACGGCTCCGATGCCGAGGCCGATGACCAATTCACCTCGCAAGAGTGGACCAATGGCGATTTCTTGCATGGAAAGGCTGCGGACCGAAACCGACACGGCCTGAGTGCCGATTGCGCCCGCGATGTAGACCAGCGCGGGGACAAAGAACGCAGCCACGACGTTTTGCGAAAGCGTATGCTCAAATCCGATCATAACCAGAGTGATAAGCGACGAGGCAAAGAGGCCAAAGATCAGCCAAGGCATCCGACGCGCAAACCGATTCATGATCGAGGCGTCAAGCGCCGCCTCTGCGCCGTATTCATGGGTGGTAATGCCTGCGAGGCGCTGCAGGTCCTCCATGTGTTCTTCGCGTAGGATACGAAAGAGCGCCTCCGGCGGGACAGCGCCGATTAGTTGGCCGAGATCGTCGACTACGGGAACCGCAATCATGTTGAGCTGTATCGCGAGTTGAGCGATGTCTTCCTGATCGTCGCCGGGACGCACGGCCTCGTGCCGCTCCTTCATGATGTCGCCAATCCGCTTGGCCCCGGCTCCAAACAGGTCGTTGATCCGAACAATGCCCATCAGTTTGTCCGCGCCATCTGTGACAAAGACCGTATCAGCGCAATCGTAGAGATGCCCCCGAAGGGCCTCGATCACCCGATCCACGGGCGTGTCGAATTTTGCGCGAGGAATGTTAGTCACCATGTGAGCCGCGGCGGCTTCGCGATGGTAGGCGGCGTGTATTTCGACAGAAGCTGTCATTTGCGTTCCCTGGTTTGCTTGGCCAAAAGCACCAGCCAACCATCGCTGAGATCGACACTGGGGAAAACCATGAATGCCTTCGCTTCCGAGCGGCGAATGGCGGTAAGTCCACGAGCGGTCGTTCAAACGATGCGCAGCGATCGACGGCTTTGAGCCCAGTTCCTCAGTCACAGAGAGTTATGCATGACCCTTGAATGTGAGAGCATTTGTTTCGAGTTCGTGCGGTGCGAATCTGAAAATCGTCATCTCGTCTACACTGTAGGCCCCAAGGCTCCTGTAAAATTCAATCGTTGGAGTGTTCCAGTCCAGAACCCCCCATTCCATCATCTGACAGTTTCGCTGCAAGGCGAGAGAGCAAAGATACCCCATAATGATCTTTCCAAAGCCTTGGTGACGAACTTCCGAATCCACAAGAAACCCATCAATGTAGAGTCCGGAACGCCCGGTGAATGCAGACGACTTCTGGCAAAAGTAGGCAAAGCCTACAATATCTCCTTTGTAATATCCAAACAGCGCCTCACCCAATTTTTCATCCAGAAGCCGCCTGATCTGCGGCTCGGTGGCAGTGATCTTGTCGGCCATCTTTTGATAGGCACCAAGCTTTTTCATGTAATGGACGACGACTTCCGAGTCATCCGGAGAAGCATGTTGAAGCATAAAATCTGGATTGGTAGTTATAATTTTCTGCACAGTTTTCTCCCGCAAAATGTCTGTTTTCGAACGCAACTATTTGGTTTTGTTTTGCAAGTCAGTCAATGTCTGTTTTGTCTAACGTTTGTGGCTGCTGGATGCTCGCCATCCAGCGGCGATAAACCTGACAAGGAGGAAAGCGCGGGCGGAAGTCGGTGCTATGGGGATTGTGGTTCAGGGCTTTGGCGGTCGATGCGCTGAACTGAGGGACCCGTGGTGCTGAGCAGCCCCGGCCAATCGATTTTTGCAGCCCGATGTCGCGGCTCGGTGTCTCGTTTCGTCGTCTTGGGCTCGTTGCGACGCAGGTTCTGGTGGAATGGCCGCAGTGATGGGTCCGACGCCTCGGGATCGTAGGGCGAGTGACGGATAAATCATGCGGCATCCTCCCATGGTGGGGCGCGGGATCTCGGGGTCTGGCCGCGGGTGAAGGTCTCGATGACGATCATCGCGCCACCGCATTTGGGGCATGTCTGGCTCGGGTCGCGCTCAGCAGCATCGGCGTGCCCATCTTCGCCGGTCGTGTGATCCGGCTCTGGCTTCATATCGATCAGACGCCGGATCTTCTCGATCCTGTCACGTCGGATTCCGTTGGCCAGAAAGCCTGCATGCCGGATCCGATGGAAGCCGGAGGGGAGGACGTGGACGAGGAAGCGGCGAATGAACTCGGCCACGGGCAGGCGCATGACCTTCATTCGATCCCCGCGCTTGATGCGATAATCTTTCCATCGGAAGGCAACGGTGTCGGCGTCCGCACTGACGAGGCGGTGGTTCGAGATCGCCACCCGGTGGGTGTATCGGCTCAGATAGGCCAGGACCGCCTCCGGTCCGCCGAAGGGCGGCTTGGCATAGACGACCCAGTCGGTCTTGCGCCGGGGCGCGAGACGGGCCGCGAAGATGTCGGGGTTGGCCAGTTCCGACAGATTGCCGAAGAAGGCCAGCTTCCCGGCTTTGTGCAATCTGGCCAGCCCTTCAAGGAACAGACGCCGGAACAGCCTCGACAGGACCTTCACGGGCAGGAAGAACCCCGGGCGGCAGCCGATCCACCGGGTGCCGTCGGCCACGTGACCGCCGAGCGCAGCGGTCCGACAGCTCTCGATCGCGGACATCACCCTCAGCTGCGGCAGGTTCAGATGCCCTGCCTGTTCACGGCGATAGGCAGGGCCATGAGCGCGGAAGATATCCGCGACCTCCAGTCTGGGACGAGACACGTAAGCCGCGCTTAACCGGGACCAGCCTCCCGTCGCACCAGCAGATCGAGCGGGCTCGTCACACTCTGATCGTCTTGGTGGCCACCTTGGTGTAGATCGTTGTGGTCTCAAGCTTGGCATGGCCCAGCAGAACCTGGATGACGCGGATGTCGGTCCCGCCCTCCAGAAGATGGGTGGCAAAGCTGTGCCGCAGGGTGTGCGGTGACGCCTTCTTCTTGATCTCGGCGAAGTCACAGGCCGCCCCGAAGGCCCGGTTGAACTGCCGGGTCGAGACCGGGTCGACCCGGTTGCGAGCGGGAAAGAGCCAGCCCGTGGGACGGGCCTCGCGATAATAGTCGCGCAAGAGTTCAAGCAGGCTTGGCGACAGCATGACGTGCCGGTCCTTGCGGCCCTTGCCTTGGTCGACGCGGATCAGCATCCTGTCGCTATCGATATCGGGCACACGCAGATGGGTTACCTCACTCGCCCGCAGCCCGCCGCCATAGGCGACGCTGAACGCGGCCCGGTACTTGAGGCCCGGGGCCCGGGGCGACGTCGAGAATGCGCGTGACTTCCTCGGCGCTGAGCACGACCGGGATCTTCTTCGCCAGACGCTGATAGCGCATATGCCGCTTCATCTCGGGTCGGGCGGAAGTCACCGAAAAGAAGAAGCCGAGGACACTCAGCCGGTTGTTGAACGTCGCCGAGCCGGTGCCCTTCTCGGACATATCCAGTTGAAACGCCCGCAGGTCCTCTGGCGTCGCCGTGTCGGGCGAGCGGCCCAGGAACCGCGTGAAGTCGCGCATCGCCCGCAGGTACATGGTCTGCGTCTTCGGCTGCAGACCGTTGATGCGCATATCTTCGAGAAACCGCCGGCGCAGAGCGGGGACATGGTGATCGGCCATGGAAGCCTTGTCTATTGGATTGAGAAGGTCCCAATCGTCCGACAGGCAGGCCCATCCACCAAATCGCACCGCCCGATCAGAGCGCCCCGCCCGCCGCAAGCGCCCCTACCGCGAGAGCGGTTTCGTCCTTGCCCCGCATAGCGGACAGTGACCAGCTCTTCGGTGAAGGTCCGCTGCGGGTGCGTTTGGCGGTCAAAACTCAACCGGTTCTGTCAGAGGGAAAAATCAAGGTTTGATGGTGTGATCCTTTCGTTGGAATGGGAGAAAGCATTATGGACAAGGTCGTCACGGGAGCATCGCGACCACGCACGCCGTCAGAGCTGCAATCGGCAGTATCTTCCTGACGGCACTGACAGCGGCCTGGACGGCAATTGCCAATGTCGGCCCAGCTTGGGGCGGACCGGTCGGCCCCACGGGCGCCATGGACGCGTTTCCGACCGCTGCAAAGTGGCTGATGATTGCGGGTATGATCATCGGTCGGTTGGAAGTGCTATCGGCCTTTGTGCTCTTCGTACCGGCGTTTTGGCGTGACTAGAGCGAGCCGACTAAGCAAGCGGTCGTCTCTGCGCAAAGTTTCACGGTTCATTTCGGGCGAATATCAAAGATGCACAAATCCGCCAACGCCTCCACGAGGACGTGAATCCGCGTTGACCCTATACGGCGGTAGTATAGCTTCCGAGCATGAACATTTCATCATCCCGAGTTGACGCCTTTGGCGTTGCTGCTGCTCCGCGAATTGTCGTGAGTGGATTGTCTCTTCGCCGCATGCCTCAGAACGTAGGGGATATGCTGTTCAGCCTGATGCTGGCGCTCTTTGCGGCTGCGAGTGTATATGCCGATGAGGTCCCACACGACTGGCTCCCTGAAGTCATCATCTTGCCGACCGACGCCAAGGTGCAAATGGAGCGCGCGATCGGATCAAGCGTGCGATTGTTTTCTTTCAGCACCGCGGCCGATGTGGATGCGTTGCTTGCAGACTGGTCCGATGCACTCGAAGGCAGCGGTTATGATATCCTGCCGCAAGAGACCGAACTGGATGAAAGTGTGATCGAGTTTTCCGGCCACACCATCCAGAATGCAAAGATCTCAGCGGGGACAGCCAACGCCAGTGGTCAAAAGGTTGTCACCTTCGATGCGACGCTCGAATAGAGGCGATGTGTTTCTTCCCGCATCTCGATTTTTCTTTTTCGCAATTTCATTGGCCTTCCGCAGACGTGGCACTGCGTCATTTAAGGGGCCAATACCATAGCAGGCAATGAGGTAAGCCTTCAACTCCTCAGCGGCGAATATCGCCTGAGCAACCAAGAAGTCGCTCGCTTCGGAACCCACGCAGTTAAGGTGACAACACCGTATAAACGTGTGTTCAAGGGTCGCACCTTCGAACACAGAGACCTGATCCCACATCCATGACAATTGCTTTTCCGATTGCTGCGCTAAATGCTACGCTTCGGTTCTCAATCCAACAGACGAAGGCCCATTAAATGAAAACGCTGCGGCAAGCCGTCCTCACGTTCGCAGCGCTTGCGGCAGGGCTTTACGTCTGGATTGCGTATGTGCCTGCGGCGCAACCGCTCTTGAACCGGATCGGACTGCTGGAGTTACTCGGCATCGAAACATTGCAGGCGCCAGAAGCAGGCCCGCAGAGCGCGTCGAGCCCCGAAGGCGCGGTGCGGGTGGTCACGGAGCAGGTGGAGGAGCGCGCCCTAGCGGATGACATCACCGCCATAGGCAATGGCCGCGCACGTAGGTCGGTCAGTGTGCGGGCGAACGCCGAAGGCACCATAACCAACCTCTTGCTGGAAGCCGGTCAACATGTGGAAAGTGGCAGCGTCATCGCGCGCCTCCAGGATCAAGCCGAGCAGATCGCACTGGAGAGAGCGCAGATCGAGTTGCAGAACAGTCTTGCCGACGCCGAACGGATCAGGCAACTGGCCACAACCGGCGCCGTGACAGAGGTGCGTCTGCTTGAAACCGAGCTGGCGCTGCGCAGCGCGGAACTGGCGGTGCGGCAAGCAGAATTCGATCTGTCCGAGCGTCAAATCAAAGCGCCTATCTCCGGCTGGGTGGGGATCTTGGATGTCGAGATAGGCGATCGTGTCAGTGAGCAGGATATCCTGGTCACGATAACAGATCGATCAGACATCCTGATCGACTTCCGCGTGCCAGAGAGGGTCGTCGGGAAGATCGAGATCGGTCAGCCCATTGACGTGATCCCTCTTGGATCGCCCAATCGGGTTCTGATCGGGGAAGTCGCGGCGATCGATGCGGTCGTGGACCGAGCAAGCCGGACGTTGCTGGTCCAAGGCCGGGTTTCGAACGAGCAGGATCTGCTGCGGGACGGAATGGCTTTCTCGGTGAACCTGTCTTTTGCCGGTGACACGCTGTTGTCGGTCGCGCCTCTCGCGCTGCGATGGTCCAGTGCCGGCCCTTACGTCTGGGCGGTTCACGACGGCAAGGCGACTGAGGTGCCGGTGGCTATCGTGCAGCGCAACACCGATGCCGTCCTCGTCACATCGGATGATCTAAGGACAGGTGAAACGATCGTGACCGAAGGCGTCCAGACCCTGCGCGAAGGCGCAGAAGTAATCCCGCTTGCGCAAGCGGAAGAGGCCGCTTCTGCCGGGCTGTCCACGAAGCAGGCGGCTCAGCTTTGAGTGCGCCGTCGAAATCGGACGCGCCCGGCACGGCGCTGTTCGTTCGCCGGCCCATTCTGGCCTTTGTCTTGAACGCGCTTATCATTCTCGCCGGTGTGGCGGGGCTAGTGGGTGCTGAAATTCGCGAGTTGCCGAATGTGGATCGGCCCGTGGTCACGATCACGACTCCCTTTCCGGGTGCGTCACCGGAATCCGTCGACCAGGAACTGACCGGGCGGATCGAGGGCGCGGTCGGGCGCGTGTCCGGGGTGCGCAGCATTTCCTCCAATTCGCGGTTTGGGCGCAGCCGCGTCACCGTCGAATTCAATGACAGCGTCGATGTCGATGTGGCTGCGACGGATGTGCGCGATGCGGTGGCGAGGATTGTCAATGACCTCCCCGAAGAGTCCGACCGACCCGAAATCGTCAAGGCCGATGCGAATGCGCAACCCGTCATGCGGATTGCCGTCATATCGGGCGGACGTTCGCCACAGGAGCTTACTGCGATCGTCCAGGACCGCATTGAGGATCGGCTGGTCTCGGTCGAAGGTGTTGCTGATCTTCAGATCTACGGTGACCGCGAGCCGATCTTTCGGGTCGATATCAATCAACTTGAGTTGGCCAGCAGAGGCCTGACATTGGCCGACATGGAGCGGACCTTGTCCGACGTCGCGCTTGATACACCAGCCGGCGATTTAGCCGGTGACCGTCAGTCCATAAATGTGCGCACGACAGCGAATGTGGCAACCGCCGATGCTTTTGCCGCGCTCGAGCTCAAGAAGGACGTCACGATCGGCGATGTCGCAAAGGTGACGCTGGGCCCCGCCCCCGGAGAGACCATCCTGCGCGCCAATGGCGAGCAAGGCGTGGGCATCGGTATCATTCGTCAGTCGACGTCCAACACGCTGGAAATCTCCGCCAGTGTGCATGAGGTTGTTGCCGAGCTGAACCGGACCCTGCCCGAAGATGTAGATGTCATCGTCACCTCCGATGACGCGATTTTCATCTCGGGGGCGATCGCCGAAGTGCTGAAAACGCTTGGCTTTGCCATCGCCATCGTCGTGGCGGTCATCTTCCTGTTCCTGCGCGACGTGCGTGCCACGCTCATCCCCGCGCTGACGTTGCCTGTGGCCTTGATCGGCACCCTGGCTGCGATCTACCTGGTCGGGTTCTCTGTCAACATTCTCACGCTTCTGGCTCTGGTCCTGGCCACTGGCATGGTGGTGGATGATGCCATTGTTGTGCTGGAGAACATCGTTCGGCAACGCGCCGCGGGGATGGGACCACGGGCCGCAGCCGTTCATGGAACATCTCAGGTTTTCTTCGCCGTCGTTACAACGACGGCCACTCTCGCCGCCGTGTTCGTGCCACTGTCATTTCTGCCCGGGCAGGCAGGCGGGCTCTTCCGGGAGTTCGGGTTCACGCTTGCCATGGCGGTTCTGCTGTCCTCCATCGTCGCACTCAGCCTTTGCCCGGTTTTGGCCAGTCGCCTACTGACCAAGCCGCAAAAGGAGGACCAGAGCGGCCCGATGATCTGGCTGGGCAACCAGCTGATGCGGTTTTATGAGGCAACTTTGCGCGGAGCGTTGGCAATGCCGGCGGTGATCGTGCTGGTCGCTGTTTTTGTGGCGGTGACAGCCGCCATGATGGCTGGCAGTATCCGGCAGGAGCTCACACCATCCGAGGACCGCGCCGTCGTGCTGCTCAGCATTACGGCGCCGCAGGGGGTGTCTTTGGACTACACCCAGTCCAAGATGAACGAGATCGAGGATGCGGTGGCGCCGCTGATCGACGAGGGCGAAATTTCCTATACCTTTGCCTTCAGCGGTTATAGCGCCGACAACCGCGGGTTCATGGTCTTCACGCTCGCACAGTGGGATGACCGAACCCGCGGCCAGCAAGACATCGTGAGCGATATTAACGAGAAGCTGTCCGGTGTCATTGGTGTGCGTGCCTTTGTTATCCAGCCCAACTCCCTTGGCATCCGGGGCGCTGGCCGGGGCCTTGCCTTTGCTATTACCGGCACCAGTTACGATCAGCTGGCGGACGTGTCTGAAAGCATGGTTGACCGGATGCGCCAAATTCCCGGCATGGGAAAGGTGCAACTGGAGTATGAGCGCACACAGCCGCAGCTTTTTGTGCAGATCGACAGGGCTTTGGCCGCGGATCTGGACATCGACATCACCGGCCTTGGTCGGGCTTTGCAGGCCATGCTGGACGGGCGCACGGTAAGCTCGGTCTTCATCGAGGACAAAAGCTATGACGTGCAGATGCTGTCCACGTCCAATCCGATCAACGATCCGGGCGATCTTGAAAATATCTTTGTCCAGACCGGCAGTGGCCTGATGGTCCCGATGGCCAGCTTTGTCACGCTCGAGGAGCGCGCGATCGCCCCCGAACTTGACCGCGAGGGACAGAACCGGTCGGTCGAGTTGACTGCGGGTCTCACGCCCGAGCTGTCCCTGGGCGATGCGATGAGCCAGGTCAGGGCGATCGGGGACGAGGTTCTGGCAGATGAAAACCGTATCGTGCCGCTGGCCGAAGCCGCGACCCTTGACCAAACCACGTCTGGTCTTTTCATCACGTTCGGCTTCGCGATCCTAGTGGTGTTCTTGGTGCTGAGTGCCCAGTTTGAGAGCTTCGTCTCCGCCGTCGTGGTGATGGCCACCGTGCCGCTCGGCCTGGCCTGCGCGGTATTCGCGTTGCTGCTGACTGGCCAGAGCCTGAATGTCTACAGCCAGATCGGTCTGGTCATGCTCATCGGGATCATGGCCAAGAACGGGATTCTGATTGTCGAGTTTGCCAACCAGTTACGCGACAAGGGCCAAACCGTCCATGATGCCATACTTGATGCATCCACGATCCGTCTTCGCCCGGTGATGATGACGATGACTTCAACGGTTTTGGGCGGCGTGCCACTGGTCATGTCCGCGGGAGCAGGTGCCGAGGCTCGCGAAGCCCTGGGCTGGGTGATCGTCGGCGGGCTGGGGCTGGCTACTCTTTCCACACTTTACCTGACGCCGGTCGCCTATCTGCTTCTGGCGCGCTTTTCAGCGCCCAAGGCGCAGGAAGAAGCGCGCCTGCAAAACGAGTTGGACGCAGCTCGGGCTCAGAGTGGATAGCGTTTCAGGACAGCTGCGGCACAGTATTTTTGTCCAAATGACGGCGCGTTGTTTGCACTGGATAGCCATTGGCAGCTGGCGCGCCCCTTTTCCGGGCATCGTCAAGTTGTTGACCACGCTATCGTCTGTCCAGAGGCCGTGTCGTTGATCGAACAGTTTTCGCAGCCTCGTTTGAAAGGCCATTGCTTCCCTCGCGAGGTCATCTCCTATGCCGTGTGAATCTATCATCGCTTTGCCTTGAGCCTGCGGGATGTTGAGGATCTGCTCGCCGAGTGTGACATCGTGGAGGTCGCACCTTTTCGCCTAGGGAGCACGTTGTTACCGGCCCAATGTATGTGTCGGCTGCTATTCGCAATCGAGAATTTGGCACGATTTCGGAAATCGCTCATGTGTATCCGGCCTGTTGATCGGCTCGCGGGCCGTCGCCTTGATGGGGTTACGCACGCGCCTTTGTCGTATTACCGCAAGATCCATGATGACAATTTGGGCCGTCAGACTCTGGCGGCGAACCCGACGCTTCCATTCGTGTTGGTGCCGTTGACCCCATCTGGATTAGCCTTTTCGCGGCTCATTCCGGCAAGACGTGCACATCATCGGCCGCGAAATCGATCAGGGCCCGGATCTTTCGCGGAAGCGTGCGGCCTTCGAGGTAGACAGCCGCAATCGGCCCCCCATCCATTTCGAACTCCTCCAGCAGGGGAACGAGGCGTCCCGTCTCGAGCATGTCCGCAATCGCGAACCGGGGCGCATAGGCGATCCCCATGCCAGCCGCGGCCAGCTCAATTGCCGCCCGGGCAGAGTTGACATGGAACCGGCCCCGCACCTGAGTGACGAACTCGGTGCCGTCTTTTTTGAACGTCCACCGATGCGACTGGCGTCGGTTGGTGTCAACGATGCAGGCGTGTCCAGAGAGGTCATCTGGTATTCGCGGCCGGCCATGCTCATTCACATAGTCCGGATGTGCCACAAGTGAGTTTTGAAACGTGCCGAGCTTGCGCGTCTTCAGTGACAGCGTCTCCGACACGCCCATCCGGAACGCCAGGTCGATGCCGTCGGCGGCCAGGTCGACGTAGCGATCATCAAGCCTCAGGTCGAAAGTCAAACCTGGGTGCGCTTTGGCGAAGCGGGCCAGCATGCCGGCCACGTAGACTTCGCCGAAGGTCACGGGTGCCGAGACCCGGATGATCCCGCTCAGGCCGCGCGACCCCTCCGACACAGACCCCAGGAGAGCATCGAGCTCGCCGAGGACGGCTGGCGCCCGCGCAAGAAGATCCTCGCCCGCCGGCGTCAAGCCGACCTTGCGGGTGGTCCGCTGGAGCAACCGCGTGCCGAGGCGCGCCTCCAGTTCGGCCACATATTTCGAGGTCAGGCGGTTCGAAACCCCCAGTTGCTCTGCACCTGCGGTGAAGGAGCCGGTTCGAGCGGTGGCCACGAAAGCCTTGAGTTCGTCGACGATGTCCATGGGCACCCTTTTAGGAACAAAATGGCGATAGTCATTCTATAACATCGCCATTTTATAGAAGATTGGGAAGTCTTACCTTCGCTTCAGTGGACAACAGGCCGCCCCGAGGGGTTGCCAACCGAAGGAGAAATGAAATGCGTATCGCAATTATCGGAAACGGCAACGTCGGCTCCGGGCTCGCCCAAGTGCTGGGCCAGGCCGGTCACGAGGTGTCCGCCATCGGCCGCAACGACGATCTCTCTGCCGCCATCTCCTGGGCGGAGTTGGTGGTCCTGGCCACGCCATACGGCGCCGTGGCGGATCTTGCCGGCAAGGCTGACTTCACTGGCAAGACCGTCGTCGATGTCTCGAACCCGGTGACCGAGGACTTCTCGGGTCTCCAGGTCGGGCACAATACCTCGGCGGCCGAGGAGATCGCATCCCAACTGTCCGGCGCGACGGTGGTGAAGGCGTTCAACACGATCTTCGCGCAGCACTACGGGACGGGCCTCAAGGTGAATGGCCAGCCGATCCAGACCTTCGTTGCCGCCGATGACGAGGCCGCGCGCGAGAGCGTAAAGGCGCTCGCCGCCGAGATCGGCTTTGAGCCGGTCGATGCCGGCCCGCTCGCCAACGCTCGCTACCTTGAGCCCATCGGCTTCCTCAATATCCAGTTCGGCTACGTCTTCGGTCACGGCACCGGGATCGCGCCGCGCTGGCAGTTTTCCTGACACCCCCAACCCCACGGAGCATCTGACATGACTACGCAAACCAATACCGATTATGCCGCCGCCGCCCTTCGCATCTCGACCGGCGTCCTGTTCCTCGCCCATGGCTGGATGAAGGTGAGCGCCTTCACCATCCCGGGCACCGTCGCCTTCTTCGAAAGCCTTGGCTTGCCCGGCGTGCTCGCCTACTTCACCATATTTGCAGAGCTGGCGGGCGGTATCGCCCTGATCCTCGGTCTCGGCACCCGCCTCGTCTCGATCGCGCTGATCCCGGTCCTCCTGGGCGCAACCTGGGCGCATTCCGGCTTCGGCTGGAGCTTCTCAAACGAAGGCGGCGGCTGGGAATACCCGTTGTTCTGGGCCTTGGTGCAGGGCGTCGTTGCCGTTCTGGGGCGCGGAGCCTTCGCGCTACGTATCTCGGAGCTCGACCGTCGCCTCGGCCAGTTCGCCTGACCTCAGTTGCAGGCCGCGGAAACCCTCCCGCGGCCACACTCTTTCCCATGGAGACCTGCCATGACCACTGCCAACGACGACTTCGACATGCATGCGGCGCCGCTGCGCATCGGGACGGTCCGGCTCAAGGTGCGTGATCTCGATGTAGTTTCTACCTTCTACCAAAGAGTGCTGGGGCTCAGCCCGGTCGCAACCAGCGAGCATCGCGTCACCCTTGGCGTCGGCAGCATCCCACTTCTGGAACTTGCAGGCGACCCGGGCTTTTCTCCGCTCGATCCGCGGCAGGCCGGGCTTTTTCATACCGCCTTCCTGATGCCGACCCGATCCGATCTGGCCCGCTGGGTCGCCCATGTCGCCGAGGCGGGTGTGCCGCTTCAGGGTGCCTCGGATCATATCGTCAGCGAGGCGCTCTATCTCGCCGATCCCGAGGGCAACGGCATCGAGGTCTATGCGGACCGCCCGGTCTCGGCCTGGCACGGCGAGGGCGGCGAGATCCGGATGAGCACTGACCCACTGGGCCTGCAGGACTTGCTGCAAAGCGCCGAAGGCACCGAATGGTCGGGCTTCCCCGAGAACGGCTACATCGGCCATGTCCACCTGCAAGTGGGCGACACGGGTGAGGCCGACCGCTTCTACCGTGACGTGCTCGGCCTGGATGTCGCAGCGCGCTATCCGGGCGCCAGCTTCTACGGCAGCGGTGGCTACCACCACCAGCTTGCCGGCAATATCTGGAACAGCCGCCGGGCCGGCAAACGCCCCGAGGGTATGGCCGGTCTCGATGCCGTCGAGATTGTTGCCCGTAACCCGCAAGACATCGATGCCATTGCCACGCGCGCAGAACGAGCCGGTATCGCGGGCAACACGCACATAGATAGCCTGACCCTGCACGACCCCTGGGGCACCGCCATCACGCTCAGAACCTGAGGAGAGACACCATGCTACAAGACGGAAAATGGGTTGCCGATTGGCAGCCGGTCCAGGGCAAGGATGACAAGGGCGGCTTCGTCCGCCAGACATCGAGCTTCCGCAACTGGATTACTCCCGACGGCAGCGCCGGGCCGACCGGAGAGGGCGGTTTTAGAGCCGAGGCGGGGCGCTACCACCTCTATGCCGCGCTGATCTGCCCATGGGCGTCGCGCACACTGATCGCGCGTAGTCTGAAGGGGCTGGCGAATGCGATCTCGGTCTCCGTGGTCGAGCCGGAACTTTCCGACCAGGGCTGGCGGTTCGGCGATCCGGCCGAGGCCGAGGGCGCTTCCTACATGCACGAGATCTACACCCGGGCCGATCCGTCGATCTCGGGCCGGGCCACGGTGCCGGTGCTCTGGGACAAGGCGCGCGGGACCATCGTGAACAACGAGTCCGCCGACATCCTGCGGATGCTGAACTCCGGCTTCGGAGAGCTTGCGGACGACAGTATTGATCTCTATCCGGCGGACCTCCGCGAGGACATCGTCGCGCTCAATGACCGCATCTATCCGCGCTTGAACAATGGCGTTTACCGCGCGGGCTTCGCCACTACGCAGGTCTCATACGAGGAGGCATTCCACGACGTCTTCGGGATGCTCCATGACCTCGAGGAGCGCCTCGCCGACGGTCGCGCGTTCCTTTTGGGCGATCGCTTCACCGAGGCCGACGTGCGGCTCTTCGTGACCCTGGTGCGCTTCGACGTGGCCTATCACGGCCTCTTCAAGTGCAACCTGCGCCGCATCGCGGACTATCCCGCCCTGAGCGGCTACCAAACCCGTATCCTCGCCATAGGATACCGCCAAAGCATCCGATCGTTGCAATGTGCAAAGGCGACACTACTGGGGATGGAAGCAATCAGAACGATCAAGAACGGACACATACAAACAAGGCAGCCAGGCGTCCGAGGTGAGATCAGCTTCGTACACGACCTCTTCGGCTTGGCCGCCTGAAATCAAGGCTGCGAAAAACTATCTGCGCCGAAAGTTAACGCAACAGTCCCATGCTGGGTCAGTTCTGGTTCCATGGTCAGGATCTAGTCTATGTGTCCACGAAACTGGCAGCAGCTCAGATCGACATGGTTTATGAAACCGAAATACTGGGTCGGTGTATGGGACGGATTCCACGCTCAACCGTTCGACAGCTTAAGATTTTCGTCAAGGCCGCATTTTGATCTACCTACGACTTCTTTCTCAACGGGCATGCGGTGCAAGGCGCGCCCGAGACGCTGAGATATCTACAGCATCCGCCGCGCCGCACGAGCACGCCGTTCGAACACGCCAATTGGGAGTTGGCATAAGGTGCCCCGTAGGTGGTCAATACCGCTTCGGCCCTCTCGGTTTGCCCGGCTTGCGTCCAACCCCAGGCCATGCCATCCGCGGCGATGCGCCAGAGTGCCTTCGGTGCAAGGGGTCCGGCATAGGCCAGCGCATGGACCGTGGGGCCGAAGAGGCGCGCGATGGCGATGGCGGCGGCGGGCGCGCTGGTGCGGCCTGCTGGCAGGCCAGGGCCGTCCACCGCGCATTCCAAATATCCTTTGGGCGCAATGCGCGCTGCAATATGGATCTGCTTCCCTTGGGCCGCCGCGAGGGCGCGCCCGGCCTCATCCGCGCGGCAGAGCCATGGGCCGACCTCGTGGGCGAGTACGTTCATGATCCACGCCGCGTGATCCCGCCGCATCATCCCGGGCAGTACCTTGGCATTCATCCGCATCAGCACATCGACGACATCCGCCGTCCTGTCGAGCGTGAAAGCCGCGCTCATGGCAGTCTCACCGGGCCTTTTCCGGCCAGCGCGGCCTCGAGCGCGGGGACCAGCGCATCGAGCGCGAAGGGCAGGCTGAGCAGCGACGCGTGCGAGAGCGCGCCCGTCATGATCTTTCCGGCCAGCACCTCGCGGCCCTGGGTGGCCGCAGCAAGGTAGGGGCGCGTTACCAGCGCGTCAATGGCGGTGAAATCCCCCGTCGCGGAGATCCACAGGATCACGTCGCTGTCGATCACCTTCAACGCCTCTTCGCTGAGCGTGAGTGCAAAGGAAGCTTCGCGCGTTCCCGCGTCAAGCAGGGCAGCGGGCTGGGAAAAGCCCATTTGCGCAAGGATCTGCACGCGAATATCGCGCGGCGTATACGCCCCCGGACTGCCGCGCATTGCAAAGGCGGCGGCGGCGGTCTTGGTGGCCCATTCGGGATGGGCGGCGGCAATTGCATCAAGCCTGCCCTCGATGGCGGTGATCTGCGCGTCCGCATCGGCTTCGCGCCCGATTACGCGGCCTGCGATCCGCGCGCGCCTGTCCCAGGGCAGCTCAAAATCGCCCATCCCGGCGGGCACGGCGACGACAGGTGCGATACGGCTGAGTTGCTCGTAATCCCCGGCGGTGATCCCGGACCAGAGTGCGAGGATGACATCCGGCTCGGCGCGGGCGATCTGCTCGTAATTAATCTCACCGCGCAGGATCTCAGGGCTGCTGCGCAGGAGGGGCGCGGCCCAGGGCCAGAGCGCGCCGTCTTGGGAGCCATACCAGTGGCGGATGACCACGGGCTGCACGCCGAGCGCCAGAAGATCGTCTGCCCCGGCGAAGTCGACGGTCGCGATGCTGTGGGGCCTTGTCTCGATGACGGTCTCGCCGAATTTATGCGCAATGGTCAGCGGATAGGCTTGCGCTGCCGCAAGGCCCGGCAGCAGCAAGGCTGCGCATGTCAGGATCAGTCGTATCATTCCGCCCCGGTTCGCATCATGCGCAGCATCAGGAACGCGAATAGTGGTGCGCCGACCAGCGCGGTGACAAGGCCTGAGGGGATCTGGACCGGATCGAAGGCGGTCCGACCAGCCAGATCAGCGCTTGTGGTCAAGCTGGCGCCGATGGCCCATGCCAGCGCCAGATGCAGGCCCGGCGTGCCCCGGGTCAGCAGCCGCGCGGCGTGGGGCGCCAGAAGGCCGACGAAAGCGATCGGCCCGACCACCGCCACCGAGGCCGATGCGAGCGCGACAGCGCCGATAAGCAGCATCGCCCGATCGCGGGCAGGCCTGTGGCCCAGCGTCGCCGCGAGGTCATCCCCAAGGCGCAGCGCTGCCAGGGGCCGGGCCGAGGCAAGGATGATGGCAACAGCGCCCAGCGTGGCAAGCGCCAGCAGCCGAACCTCGTCCCAGCCTGCGGCGCGCACCGACCCCGAAAGCCAGGCCAGAGCCGCATGCGCATCGCTGATCCCGCCATAGGTCAGCAGGGCCGTCGTTGCGGCGGCGAGAAAGGCGGCCAGCCCGAGGCCGATCAGCAGGAACCGAAGCGGCTCGGCGCCGCCGCCACGCTCGGAAAGCAAGAGGATCACGCCCGCCGTGCCTACGCCGCCGCCGAAGGCTGCAGGCAGGCGCCATGCGTCGGCCAGTTCCGGCGCCAGGATCGCCGCGCCGATCACGGCCAGCCCCGCGCCCTGGCTGATGCCGACAAGGGCCGGATCCGCCAGCGGGTTCCGCGTCGCGCCCTGCAGGAGCGTGCCGGCGATGGCTAGCAGCCCCCCGGCCATGAGCGAGGTCAGCGCTCGGGGCAGGCGCAATTCGCCGGCGATCATGGCCGCACGTTCGCCGCCGTTGCCGATGACCGTGCCGAGGGCTTCGCCAAGGCCAAGGCGCACTGTGCCGGTGGCGACACTCGCCGTGATTAGCGCGGTCAACCCGGCGAGCAATATCATCAGCAGCAGCGTCCCGCCCACGGGCAGGGCCAGCGCAAGACGCCCGCCAAGGGCAGAGAGACGCCACATCCTCATACCCGCGCCCGCACCAGCAGGATGAAAATCGGGGCACCTATGAGGGCGGTCAGGATGCCCACCGAGATTTCAGCCGGGGCTAGGGCGACGCGCGCCGCTGTGTCCATCCCCAGCAGGTAGATCGCGCCCAGCACGATCGAAACGGGCATGAGGCGGCCATAATCCGCACCCGCGATCATCCGCGCGACATGCGGCACTGTCAGCCCGACAAAGCCGAGCGGCCCGGCCAGCGCAACGGCGCAGGCGGTCAGGATCACCACCGTGACCAGCGTCGCCGCGCGCAGGCGGGCGAGGTTCAGCCCCACGCCTTGTGCCGCCTCGTCGCCCATCTCGAGCGCGGTAAGGCGCGGTGCGATGACCAGCGCGGCGATCATCGCGGCGGTGCCTGCGGGCGCTGCGAGCATCATGACAGGCATGCGAAGGCCCGACAGCGCGCCCGAGAGCCAGATGCGCAGCGCATCGTACTGCGCTTCGTCCATGAGGTTCAGTAGCAGCGTGATAGCACCGAGGAACGCCGTCACCGCGGCGCCCGCCAGAACCGGGGTCAGAGTGCCGCCCGCCGGCGCGGCGGCGCTGAGCGCCCAGACCATCAGCGCGCCTGCCAGCGCGCCGATCGCGGCCAGCAGCGGCACCGCCAGCGGGCCGGTCAGGCCCAGATGGCCCTGGCCCAGCACGACGGCCAGCGCTGCGCCCGCCAGCAATCCGAAGAGGCCTGGGTCAGCGAGCGGATTGCGCGTCGCCCCCTGCATGAGCGCGCCCGCCGCCGCGAGGCACGCTCCGGCCAGCATGGCCCCCAGCGCGCGGGGCAGGCGAATCTGCAAGATGACGGCCGAGTCATAGCTGTCGGCTACGCCCGATATCAGTGCTTGGAGCACGGTGGGCAACGGCACCGAATGGGCGCCCGCCGCCAGATGCCATGCCAGCGCGGCCAGAAGCGCGCAGGCCAGCGCCACGGGCAAGGGACGGAACATCTCAATCATGCCGGGCGGGCGGTGCTGCGGGGCAGGCAGACTGGGTGGCCCGTCTCGGGATCGGCAATCACTTTCGCATCGACACCGAAGACGGCGGCGAGTTGCCCTTCGGTCATGGCGTCGCGCGGGACGCCATCGGCCACGATCCGTCCCGCTTTCATCATGACGATCCGGTCCGCGAAGGCGGCGGCGAGGTTCAGCTCGTGCAGAACGGCGACGATGGTGCGCCCCTCAGCGGCGAGCCGCTTCAGAAGGCGCATGATGTCGATCTGCACGGCAAGGTCGAGGTAGGTCGTGGGCTCGTCCAGCAGGATGATGCCGGTCTCCTGCGCGAGGGTCATCGCGATCCAGCAGCGCTGCCGCTGCCCGCCCGACAGCGCGGCGAGGGGACGCTCTGCCAGATCCTCAATATTCGTATCGGCCATTGCCCGCGCGATGGCGTCGTCGTCGCGGGGCGACCATTGGCGCAACAGGCCGCGATAGGGGTGACGGCCCTGCGCGACCAGATCGCGCACACGCATGCCCTCGGGCAAGAGCGGTGATTGCGGCAGCATGGCAAGACGCCGGGCGACGTCCGGCGCCGACAGATGGGCCAGCGGGACGCCGTCCACGGCAATCTGGCCTGCCGTCGCCGGCAGGATCTGCGCCACGGCTTTCATCAGGGTCGACTTGCCGCAGCCATTGGGGCCGACAAGCGCCGTGATGCCGCCCGCCGCGATTTCGAAGTTGATATCTTCGAGGATAGTGCGCCCGGCGCGCTTGACCGTAAGCCCTGCGATGCCGATTGTGCCGCGCGAGGCGGCGGCGGGCTTCTGCGCGGCGATTGTCATGGACGGCTCAAATATCCGAGTAAGTTTGTCGGGATTAGCCTATGCCAAAATGCGCGACGCTTCGCAAGGGGCCTACCGGCAGGTTTCAGGCGGCGCTCAGCCGCGCGTAATGGCCATTCTTGGCGATGAGTTGCTCATGAGTTCCCATTTCGACAATGCGTCCTTCGGACATCACGGCGATGCGGTCCGCGTCGCGGATCGTGCCGAGGCGATGCGCGATGACCAGCGTCGTGCGCCCTTGGCTGAGGTCGTGCAGGGCGCGCTGGATCCGGCGTTCTGTGTCGGTATCGAGGGCCGATGTGGCCTCGTCGAGGATCAGGATCGGCGGATTGCGCAGGAAGATACGCGCGATGGCAACGCGCTGTTTCTGCCCGCCCGAGAGGGTGACGCCGCGCTCACCCACGATGGTATCGAGACCCTGCGGCAGGCCCGCGATCATGTCGGTCAGCCGCGCCTTGGCGGCGGCCTCAATGATCTCCGCCTCAGTCGCATCGAGGCGGCCATAGGCGATGTTCTCACGCAGTGTCCCGCCGAAGAGGAAAACGTCCTGGCTGACGATGCCAATCTGCTGGCGCAAGCTACGCAAGGTCAGATCCGCGATATCCGTGCCGTCTATCGTGATGCGGCCCGATTGCGGCTCGTAAAAGCGCGGCACGAGCGCCAGAAGCGAAGTCTTGCCCGCGCCGGACGGGCCGACAAAGGCGACAGTCTCGCCCGCGCTGACGCGCAAGCTGACCTCGCCCAACACGGGCCGCCCTGCGTCATAGCCGAAACCCACATTCTCGAAGCCGATATCACCCGCGAAGGCGGGCGCCTGCCGCGCATCCGGCCGGTCCTCGACATCGGGCCGCGTCTTCATCAACTCGAGGTAGCGGCGAAACCCGGCGATGCCGCGTGGGTAGAGCTCGATCACCGCCGCGATTTTCTCCAGAGGGCGGAAAAAGAGGCTGACCAGCAAGAGGAACGCTACATAGCCACCCGTCGTCAGATCGCCGCGCAGCACATATAGCGCACCCGCCACCATGACCGCCACCTGCACGAAACGCATGCCCATGTAATTCAGCGTCGTCGTGGCGGCCATGACCTTGTAGGCCTGAAGCTTGGTGTCGCGATAGCGGGCATTGTCGCGCGCGAAGAGGGTCTTTTCATGCTCTTCATTGGCGAAGGCCTGAACGATGCGGATACCTCCGACATTCTCTTCGAGCCGCACGTTGAAATCCGCGACGCGGGCATAGATGTCGCGCCATGTGCGTGTCATGCGCCCGCCAAAGACAGCAACGATCACGACGCAGACGGGAACGATGGCTGCCGTGATCATCGCCAGCTCGAGGTTGATCATCGTCATCATGATGAAAGCGCCGACAAAGGTCATGACGGCGACGAAAAGATCCTCGGGCCCGTGATGCGCGACCTCTCCGATCTCTTCAAGATCGCGGGTCACGCGCGCCACCAACTTGCCTGTGCGCACCTTGTCGAAATAGGAGAACGACAGCCGCTGGAGCTGATCGAACGCGCGGCGGCGCATCTCGGTCTCGATATTGATGCCCAGCTTGTGACCCCAATACACGACGATCGCCATCAAGCCGCTGTTTAGGGCGTAGACCCCGACAAGACCGAGGGCGGCGAGGATCGTCAGGTTCAGGTCGCCGTGCGGCAAGAGCACATCGATGAAGAGCTTGACCGCGAAGGGGAAGACGAGCTCGAGAAGACCCGACAGAACGGCGCTGCCAAAATCCAGCCAGAAAAGGCCCTTCCAAGGACGGTAATAGGTCCAGAATTCGCGGATCATGTGGGGCGGGTCTTTCGATGGCTTCGGCAAAAGGCGCGCCCGCTCCTACCACGCCGCCAGACGTGGCACCAGCCACGCGAGCTTGCACCGCGCGACGTCGGTCGGGCTGTGGGCCTCTATTGCTCCTCGCCTCCTGCCTTGCGTGGCAGAGGCAAATCTGCCGAATGCGCCGCACGCTCAGGCAGGCTGGACAGCGCCCAGCGACTGGATCGAGCCGAAGCCTTCGAAGCGCGGCGCGCCTTCATGCAGTTTGCGGTTCTGGCCCGCCTTTGCATGGGATGCGCGGAATTCGGCGCTCGTGGTCCAAGCGCGGAAATGCGCCTCGGTCTGCCAGATGGTGTGCGACGCAAAGAGGATACGGCCGTCCTCCTCGGGGCCTTTCAGCATGTTGAAGGACACGAAACCTTCCATCTCATGCAGACGGCTTTCGCGGCTCAGCCATACTTCTTCGAATTCGGCGGCGTTTTCCAAGGGAACGGTAAAGCGGTTCATGGCAAGGTACATGTGGAAGGCTCCTTAGTTGGATTTGAGTGATTTGCAGGGATCGTCCCGGTCGGCGACCGGAACGGTCAGGGTCTCGTCAAAGGGCATGTCCGTCTCTTTCTCGACAAAGCCGATGGCGTGAGTCCGCACGCCTGGCGCGGCGAGCGCGATCATCGCGGGGATGCCCCAATCGGTGCGCGCGTGCCCGTTGCCGGCGATCACCGCAACGGGCGCGCCATAGATCTCTAGCGCCTCGAGCGCCGCGCGGGCGAAGACTGCATCTCGGTAGCGCTGCACGGCGACCATGCCGACCATCGCCTCGATTGGCATGGCCTCACAATGCGCCTCGAACTGCTCGGTCTCGCGCTGTGCCTGCTGATCGTCGGGCAGCGGAGCATCCAGCCGGTAAATTGGCGCAACCTCGCCAAAGAGGGCGGCAGGGCCATCCGTATAGACGGCGCGCACCTGCGCGCGCGGGGCGGCGGCGCCGATAATGCGCGCTGCCCCCAGCGCGTCGAAGATCGGCGCGTAGATCTCGAAATCGTCCCAGCCGCTGGCCTCCCACGCCGCTGCAATCGCGCTGCGGTCGGCATCGGCGCGCTCGGCCTCGGCGGCGGTCAGCATTTCAAAGACGACCGCAGTGGGCTGAAGCGCGCGCAGCATCTCGGCTTGGCCGAGATGTGCTTCGGGGTTATCGTGAACCTCGCCCAGGATGACGACATCGGCGGCAGGCTGGGCCATCGCTGGCATGGCGAGGCAGGTCAAAAGAAGGGCGCGGCGCATGGGGATTCCTTTCAGGCAGAGGCCGCATGAGGCAGGATATAGGGCACGCCGGACGGCGGCGGGGCCGAAACACGGAGAGCGCACCCATAGGCCTCCGACAGGATTGCGTCGGTCAGCACGTCCCGCGGGCTACCGACGGCCAGACATTCGCCGCCCGCCAGCACCGCGACCTTGTCGGCGTAAAGCGCGGTGAGGTTCAGATCATGCATGACGGCGATCACGCCCCCACCGCCCTCTGCAAAGTCGCGGGCGATCTGCATCACCTGCAATTGATGCGCGATGTCGAGGCTCGACACAGGCTCGTCCAGCAGCAGCCAGCGGGGCGTGCCGTTCTCGGTCGGGGCCCAGACCTGCGCCAGCACGCGCGCCAGCATCACGCGCTGTGCCTCACCACCCGACAGCTCCTGAAAGCTGCGTTCGGCGTAATGCGCAAGGCCCACGCGGCTCAGCGCGCGCAGCGGCACATCGGGGCGGTCCCCGGCTGTGCCCGATTGCAGGCCAAGGCGGACCACCTCGATCACTGTAAAGGGAAAGGCCAGTTGCGAGGCCTGCGGCAGGACTGCGCGCTGCGCCGCCAATTGCCATGGCCGGAGCGCCGCAATGTTCTGCCCGTTCAGCTCGACGCTGCCTTCGTAGGGCAGGCTGGCGGTGATCGCCCCCAGCAGCGTCGATTTGCCGGACCCGTTCGGCCCGACAATGGCGGTCACCTCTCCGGCCTCGGCGCCGAGGCTGACGCCCGCCAGCACCTCGCGCTTGCCATAGCTGACGCGGATATTCTTGGCAGTCAGGCTCATGATAGGACGAGCCTCCGACGCTTGAGCAGAATCCACAGAAAGACCGGCGCGCCCAGAACCGCCGTCACTATGCCGATGGGCAGTTCGGCGGGTGCGATGACTGTCCGGGCGATCACGTCAGCAAGGATCAACAGCGTCGCGCCCAGAAGCCCGGAATTGAGTAGAAGCGTGCGGTGATCCGGGCCGCATGCCAGCCGCAGAAGGTGCGGCACCACGATCCCGACAAAGCCGATCCCGCCCGAGACGGCCACCGCCGCGCCGGTCGCCGCCGCCACCGCGAGGATGGCGATGGATTTCATGCGCTGGACGTCGATGCCGATATGCGCCGCCGTCGCCTCGCCCAAGGCCAGCCCGTTGAGGCCGCGGCCCAGCATCAGCGCAGCGGCAATCGCGGCGAGGATCATCGGCCCGGCGGCCAGCACCTTGGCCCAGCTGGCCCCGGCCAGCGATCCGAGGCCCCAAAAGGTGAGGTCGCGCAGCTGCTGGTCATCTGCGATATAGACGAGGATCCCGGACAGCGCGCCCGCCAGAGCACCCAGCGCAATGCCCGCCAACAGCATGGTGGCGACCGAGGTGCGCCCCTCGCTGGTCGACACCCGGTAGAGCAAGATGGTGGAGCCCCAGCCGCCGAGAAAGGCCGCGAAGGGAACCAACTGATTGCCCGTGATGTCGATCAGCCAGCCGGGCAGCAGCGCGCCCAGCACGATGGCCAAGATCGCGCCCAGCCCCGCGCCCGCGCCGACGCCGACAATGCCCGGATCCGCCAGGGGATTGCGGAAAAGCCCCTGCATCGCCGCGCCCGACACCGCCAGAGCGGCGCCCACCAATGCGCCCATGGCAAGACGCGGCAGGCGGATGTCCCACAGAACGACGCGCTCCATCTGGCTCAGCGCTTCGCCCCGCAGGAGGGACGCCAAGAGGCCCGTGATCCTCACATCGGTCGCGCCCATCTCGAGGCTGGCGAGGCATGCGAGGATCAGCGCACTGGCCAGCAGCCAATGCAGTCTTCGGGCTCTTGACATCCTGTCGCGGGGAGCGCTTGGGGCGTTCGTGTCGGTCGCGGCAGACATTCAGGCCCCGTCGGCGTAGATCGCCGCACTCAGCTTTGTGACCGCCTCGGCGGTGCGCGGGCCGAAGCCAAGCATCAGAAGCCCGTCCATCCGAACGACTGAACGGGTTTGCGCGGCCGGACTCAGCTTGACCGCGGGCATGGCGAAAAGCTCGTCATCGGCAATACCGTGATCGCCGCCGCGATCCATCATCAGGATGACATCAGGCGCGGCCAAGCCCACGGCCTCGTCTGTCATCTGGCGATAGCCTTCGAACTCCGTGACCGCGTTGATGCCGCCCGCCATGCGAATGATCGCATCCGCCTCGGTCCCGGTGCCGGAGGCATTGATCCTGCTCCCTTGCGTGGACAGCACGAAGAGCACGCGTTTCTTGACTGCCTCGGGTCGCTCCGCCTTCTTGATCGCCTGCGACAGCGATGCGCCCACTTCACCCGCGAGCCTATCTGCGCGCTCGGGCACGCTCAAGGCATTGCCGATCACTTCGATCTTTTGCAGGATGCCGGCCGCGTCCCGCGCGTCCGGCACTTCGACGAATGCGACATCCGCGGCGCGGATCACCTCCAGCGCCTCGGGCGGGCCTGCATCCTCTTCAGAGATGATCAGGGACGGGCCGACCGACAGCACCCCCTCGGGCGAGAGGGCGCGCATGTAGCCCACATCCGGCAGGTCCATCACGGCTGGCGGATAGCTTGATGTCGTGTCGCGCGCCTTGAGCCGGTCTTGCTGACCGAGGGCGGCGATGATCTCAGTCACCGAGCCGCCGATGGACAGCACATCGGCCTTGTCCTCGGCCACAGCAAGGGACGGTGTCAGCAGTGCCGCGGCAAGGCTGAAAACGGCCGCGCGCCTATGCAAGCGGATCATGCCGGCACCTCTTCCAGCGTGGGCAGCGCGGCGACAACGCGGGCCCAGTCGGCACGGGAGTCCCGGCCTTCCTTTCCGACGCCGAAGACCTGAAAGATGATCCCACCCTCTGCATCGAACGCCTCAACCGACACGGCAGGGCCGCGTTGCGTGGGCTTTTCAACGGCCCAAACCTCAGCGACCTTGTCGAGCCGCAGATGCAAGTTGAAGCCCGGATCCATCACATTCTGCCACGGCCCCATCGGGCGCAATTCGCGCACGGGGCCGGTATGGATCTGGATGCAGCCGCGATTGCCGACAAAGATCATCACCTCAATGCTAGCGTCCCGCACCGCGTTCAGGATATTATCGGCGGCCTTGGGATCGAGCGGGCGCACGAAAGGCGCGCCTGCGATGCGGTAGGCGCCAAGGCGGTTCATCTTGAGCTTGGAGCAAAGCCGCAGGAACTGGTGCGTGTCCGTCAGCTTGGACCATTCCTCGCGCAGAAGCTCGGCCTTGTCCTCGCGCGACTTGGCTGCCTCGGTGGGTTTGCGCAGCTCCACTGGTTGCCCTTCGGACTGATCCTCCAGCGCCAGGCCGGCAACGATGCCGGGCCATGCCGCGTGATCCGATGCACCCCGCAAATGGACCTTGTGGACCGCATCGCCCGCCGCATCGAAGATTTGCAGAGACCGGCGCGAGCCATCCTCCGTAGCCGTCTCAACCGCGAAGGCATGGACCCAGTGCGAGGGGAAAATGCGTAGGTCGATCTCTTCGGTAAGGGTCATCGCGGCATGTTCGCCCGGATGGTAATTGCCATAGGTGCCGACCTTTTCATGCACGCAGGCATCCACGCGCGTCAGGGCCATGACCTCGCCCAGCTTCTCGGCGGCGGGAATAAGTCGATCGGGGTGCGCTGCGATGCGCGTGGCGCCTTGGCCAATGCGGGCGGCGACAAGCTGCGCCTCGGAAACACCCAGCTTTTCGGCAAGGTCGCGGGCGCGCAGCTTGGGATTATCCGCGATGAACGCGCGAATATCTTGGGGAGTTGGGGTGGTCGTGTCGGTCATAGGGGCTTCCTCGGGATTTTAAGTATCCGATGGCTGCGCCCGATGGGTCCGGTACGTGGCTCTTTCAAATTACTTGACTGTTTTAGTTGGATACCATTAAGGCTGCAACCCGTTGCGGTAATGATTATCGCCAGATCACCAAAAATCGCCGCGCCAGCCCTTCGCGAGCTTCGGCCCAAAGACACATGAAGGATGGCGCAAAATGCACAGACCTCTATTGCGCGGCTCGGCCGCGCTTGCCTGCTTGTCGCTGGCGGCCCCCGCCGCTGGCCAGGACGGGGGCACGCCCGGATATCTGGGCACCTTGATTCTGACGGGGGGCAAACGAGACCTCAGCTACGGCACCGCGCTGTCGCGCACGGTCGTCGGCGAGGAAGAAATACAGGATCGTCAAGCCAGCACCGTCGCGCAGCTGATCGATTCCGTTCCCGGCGTGACGCTGGTCAATGGCACCACGCCGCAGGGCTCGGGCATCAACATTCGCGGCTTCGGCGCCAACACGACCTTCGGCAGTGACCAGAAGATCGCGGTGCAGATCGACGGCGCCAGCGTTGGCTCGGAGGAGCTGTACCGTATCGGCACGCAGCTGTTCACCGATCCACTGCTTTACAAGGAGATCGAGGTTCTGCGCGGCACAATCGGCAGCTTCGCCTATGGATCGGGGATCGTGGGCGGGGTGGTCAAACTTGAGACCAAGGATGCGTCTGATTTTACGGGTGGCGAGGTCGGCTTCGGCGGCTCGCAGACGCTGGAATACAGCAGCAATGGAGATGGCTGGGCCACCTCCACCAATCTGGCGTGGATGCCGACCGAGGGCCTGGAGTTCCTGCTGAATTACACGCTGCGAGACCAAGGCAATTTGACGGCGGGTGACGGCACCACCATCGGCAATTCATCCTTCCGCACGCCCTCTTGGCTGGCCAAGGGCAAGATTACCTTCGGCGAAAACGATGCCCAGTCCCTGACGCTCAGCTATTCCGAGACGGTGGCCGACGACAAGGATGTGCCCTACGACCAGTTCGAGACGACAGCGGGCAGCTTTGGCCGCGTGGACCGGCGCACCGATACCAGCCAGGCGGTGCTGGAATACCGCTACAATCCGGCAAGTGATCTGATCGACCTGCGCGCGAACCTCAGCTATGCCGATCAGACGATCGACGTGGATTACATCGACGGCAGCTCACCCTTTCAGGGGGGCCAGAGCGTCGCGGCCTTTTGCGCAAGTCCGATGACGGGCGTGATCTGCGCCGACAACCGCTATCAGACGACGAAACTGGCCGTGTCGAACCGCGCGCTGTTCAACACCGGCGCGGTCGCGCATGACATGCTGGCGGGGGCAGAGGTAGTCCGCAAGGAGCGCCTCGATGCGGCCAGCTCGCCTGGCGGCGAGGATCGGCGCCTTGCCGTTTTCGTGGTCGATGAGATGACCATTGGGCAGTTCAGCGTGACCCCCGCGCTGCGCTATGAGCATTCGCGCGTTGAGAGTTCGGTGCCGCTGGCGGGTGTGCCCGACAGCTATAACAACGATGCGCTGATGGGCGGGCTTGCGCTAGCCTATGACTTTGGCAACGGCCTTTCGGTCTTTGGTAGTGCGGCCTATACCGAGGGCCTGCCGATCATCGATGATCTGGGCAGTTCGGCCACCGCGCAGCGGCGCATCGGCATGACCGAGAAATCGCAGACACTGGAGGTTGGCGCCGAATACACCGGCCTTGATGTCCTTGCCACAGGTGACAGCCTGACCGTTCGGGGCAATTTCTATCAGACCAAGCTGTGGGATATCACAAGCTACACGGTGTCCGGTTCGACAACGACCGATCTGGATCATGTGAGATCAGAGGGCTTTGAGCTTGAAGCTTCCTACGGGATGCAAAGCGGGTTCTATTTCGATCTTGCTGGGCATGTCGGCGAGGGCCGCGAGTATAATCCGGACGGCACCAGCACCGCCTGGCGCATCAGCCCGTCGGACCGTGTGCAGCTGACGCTGGGCAAGCGGTGGAATGATGATCTGGACCTGAGCTGGGAGGTTGTTCACGCGGTCGATCGCCGCGATGCGTTGGGCGCGGATCTACCCGACACCACGCTGCACAATCTGCGCGCCACATGGCAGCCGGACCAAGGCTGGCTCGACGGCACCGCGGTGCGCTTCGGCGTCGAGAACCTGCTGGATGAGGCCTATGTCGGGCACCTCTCCTCGCCAACGAGGCAGGCGCCGGGGCGGACGTTCAAGGTCTCGGTGACCAAGACGTTCTGAGCTGATTGAGCGAATGTATTATGGCCGGCGACGAAGGGTGCCGGCCATTTTCTTTGGGCGGCTATCTATTTGCGGCGATCACCGGAACTGGATGTCGATTGCGAATGTGCGCTGCGCTGAGGCAGGCGGCGCGGGAAAGGGCGCGGCCCGCTGAATGAGGCGCAGCGCCTCGCGGTCCAGATCCGCGCGGCCAGAGCTGCGCGCGATGCTCACGCCCGCCAGCGCGCCCGATTGCGCGACCGAGAAGCTGACCCGCGCGCTGCCCGCCCTGCTCATCCTCGGTTTGCGCACGTTCGAGATCTTGCGCATGACGAGGCCCGGATAATTGCTGGCGGCGGCGGTGCCAGCAGCCGTGCTCTGATCCCGCTCGGTACCTTGGGACTTGGCGGTTGCGGCCTCGCTGCCCCGCGTCGCTCCGGCTGTCGCGTTTGCCTGGGCATTGCCGCGCGGTGCGGGCTGTGCGCGTGGCTTAGGCGTCTCGACTGGCGTGCGCTGCGCCTTTGCAGTCTTGGACTTATTCTTTGCCTCGAACTCTTTGCTGCGCTGCGCGGGACGCAGGGATCGGCTGACCGCTTCGGGCGCGTCCGTCATGGGGCGCTGCGCCTCGGGCGGCTTTGGCGCGGCGGATGTGTCGGGCGTTGCGGTTTTGGCTGCAGGAGACGGCGCCAAGGCTGCCAGTGCCTCCGGCGCGGGTGCCGGTGCGACCTCGGGTTTGGGCGTCGGTGTAGTAGGCTGCGCAGTTTCGGGCCTCGGCGCAGGTGCCGTGTCCGGCTGGGCTGCCCGTTCAGGTGCAGGGGCTTTAACCGGGGCCAGAGTGTCCTTCGTCGTCTGGCTCGTCAGTGTGCCCGAAACCATATCGGCAAAGCTTGTGCCTATGCGCGCCTCGGGGGCGCCTGCGCCGCCTTCGATTTCGGCCACGGGGTCCGGGTTTATACCGACGGCGAACGCGGCATGTGCCAGCACGGCCGCCCCGGTGGCCAGCAGCTTGATCCTTGCGGAAGATGCGATCATTCGAGGCCCCTTTCCGTAACGACCATGACGCGCCCGGCCCCAGCGGCGCGCAGCTCGGCGGCGATGCTGATCAGCTTGGCAGCGGGCAAGTCGCGATCCGGCACAAGCCGGACCGCATCCGTGCGCCCGGCCTTGTGCGGGCTGGCAAGGTAGTCCGCCGCTGCGGCGATATCCCTGCCTTGATAGCTGAGCCGGCCATCCGCATGGACCACGAGCGCATCGGGCGGCGCGCGCCCGTCCAGATCGCCAGTGCGCACAAGGCTGAGCGATTCATCAAGGGGACGGGCCAGCGTGCCGGACACCATGAAAAAGATCAGCATCAGGAAAACGATATTGATGAGCGCAATCGTCGGCTCGCCCTTGGTGCTGCGCGGTTTGCGTCTCATCCTGCCGCACCTCCGAGGATCACGGGTCTGATGCCCTTGGCGCCGCGCAGAACCGCGAGCAGGTCGGTCAGGCGCTGCGACGTGACATCGCTCGAGAGCGAAATCAGCAGGGTACGGGGCGGCTGGGCGACCTCGCGCTGCGCCAAGGCGGGCGGGAGTGCGTCCAGCGCAAGGCCCTGGCCGTTAAGACGCAGATCGTCCGGCGAAAGTTGCAGGAAGAGGGGCGGCGTATCGGACGTGGCTGCAGGCCCGGTGCCGCCTGCCGTCAGCTCGATTTCGGAGAACTTCGAGAAGGTCGAGGAGAGCATGAAGAAGAGCAGCAGAAGAAAGATGACATCGATCAGCGACGTCATCGACAGGCGTTTGCGGCGGTGCGCTCGCTCACGCATGGGCGGCGGCATGCGCCTGCGCCGGCTCATGGGCCGCGGCGCGGTGGCCGCGTGGCGCGAGGATCGTGTGGATCGCGCGCTCCGCGGTCACGCGCTCGGCATCCATGCGCCCCTCAAACCAGCTAAGCACCAGCGCCGTGGGCATCGCGACGACGAGGCCAACGGCCGTCGTCAGAAGCGCGACCCAGATACCGCCCGCAAGGATCGAAGGATCGACCTGGCTTCCGGCGTCTTGCAGCGCCTGAAAGGCTGCAATCATACCCAGAACCGTTCCGAAAAGCCCCAAGAGGGGCGCAAGCTGCGCCACCGAGTCCAGCAGCCTGAAGCCGCGCTCGAGCCGTGCGAAACGGGTTTCGGCCTCGGCCTCCAGCCGCTTGACGGCATCCGGGGCGGCGTCAAAGGTCATTGAGATGACCGGCGCAAGATAGCTGGTCGAGCGGTCAAGTGCCGCACGGGCCTCGGCCCTGTTCCCGCCATCCCATGCTGCGACGGCCTCGGACAGTGCCTTGTGCCGGCCGACGCCCGAGCGGGAGAATTGCCAGAGTTTGTAGAGGATGACAGCCGTAGTTACGATGGAGACGGCGATCAGAAGGACGACGACAGGGCCGCCAAGGGTCGCGATCTCGTTGAAGGTGCCTATCATACTATTCATCCCGCCACCTCGATATCGACTTTGCTCTCAAGCATCAGGCCAGCCTCGCAGGCGGCAGCGCCGAGGTCAGCCGACCCGCACGTGCTCGCGCCATTGAAGAGGATCTGGCCGATGTCACCGCATGCCATGCCTTTGATCATGAACTGGCGCACACGCGGCCGTGCAGCAGGCAGATCCGCGAAATCGAGCAGCGTCAGCCGATCGACCTGACCGTCTGCATCGAAAACCACCGTCTCAAAAACCGCTTGCGATAAGTCCGCGGGGTGTCCGTTCAGCGCCAGGAACGACAGCTTGCACCCGCTTTCCTGCGATTCGACGGCGTTCAATTCGATCAACAGGTGCTCGCCGATCTTGTCTTGGGCAAGAGTGGGCGGGCCGCTGAAGCCTGCCAAGGCGGTTGCGATGAACAGGGAAAAAGATCGGAATTTCATAGTGATGCCTTATCGAAGGGTGCGCCCGGATACCTGCCGAAGCGCTGTGCGGCGGGCGTAGATCAGGAACCTGTCATGGCGGCGTAGTCACCACAACCAAGGTCTCAATTCAATACCTAAGTGAATTTATCGGAAATGTGCTACCCGGCAATTGCTTTGCGCGGAAGGCATGGGTAGAAAGCGAGGACTAAAACTTGATAGTATTTGTAAGGATTCGGGGTCCAGTATGAGCTTTCGCCCCAGCATGACGAGTTTTACCTCGCGTATTCGGCCTGTATCGCCGTTGACAACCCGGTCGTGGCAGGGGGCGACGCTGGATCTTTGGAGTGTCGATATCGCTGCCGGGGCGCGGGGGCGCTATGTCGCACGCGACCCGCGCTTCGTTGTTGTTCTGGACCCCTTGCAGACCCCCATGGCGTTGGACTGCGAGGATGGTAGCGGCGCGAACGCAGTTTCGGTCGCCTATATTCCCGCAGGGGTCTCTGCGCAGTCCCGGTTTGCATCGGCCGGTCCGCTTCAACACCTTGACCTGCATTTCGATAAGCAGAGGTTGGTCAGAAGCATCGCAGACCTTGCGTCCTATGCGCCGGAGCTGCTTGCGCGCCCGTTTCTGATATCCGGGACGAATACCGCGCATGGGATCGCGCTTCTGATCGCGCGCGAGCTGGCATCGGGCGAGGCCAGCGAGATTGTCCTTCAATCCTTGTCCACCGCCTTCATCCACAAGGTGCTGGATAGTGCGGGAGCCTCGATGTCGCCCCGGCCGCAGCGCGGCGGGCTGACCCGATCGCAATTGCAAAAGGTGTCCGCACTCATGCAGGACCGGATGCACGGTGCGCTCTCCGTGGCCGATATGGCCGAGCATGTGGGCCTCTCGGAAAGCTGGTTTGCCCATGCCTACCGACAAGGTTGCGGCGCCTCGCCCTATCGGGCGTTGCAGGCCTTGCGCGTCAGAACGGCGCAAGCGCTGTTGCAGCAAGGCGAGGCGATCGCCGATACCGCCGTCGCCGTCGGCTTTGCGGATCAGGCCCATCTGACCCGCGCCTTTCGGTCCCATGTCGGTCAGACACCGGGGGCATGGCGCAAAAGCATGCTTTCGGAGCAGGAATGCGCAATTCCCGACAGTTTTAGTCAAGACTGGCCGGGCCACGCTCTCTAGACCGCTACAAAGAGACCCGCGCTCCAACCGCGCGGCGCTATTGCTGTTGACAAGAGGAACTCAAATGACCGCACGCATGACACGGGCCGCTGCCCTGGCCGGCACGACCATCCTTGCCGGGAGCCTTGCGCTACCCGCCTTCGCGCAGGTTGGCGCCGAATTCGATCTGGGCGAGGTTGTCTTTGACGTGCAGGGCGCGAACCCGGTCGGGGACGATGTGAACCCCTCGACCCTGACAGGCATGAAGACCGCGACCGAGATAACCGAGGTGCCGCAATCCGTCACCGTGGTGGGCCGCGAGCGGTTCGAGCAGGAAATGCCGCGCAAGGTGGACCAGGTCCTGCAAGACGTGGCGGGCGTGCAAAGCCAGCTTTACGGGTATGACAGCGACACCAACTGGTTCTACATCCGCGGCTTCAACTCGTTCGATACCGGCGCCTATCTGGATGGCTTGTCGCTGTTTTCCTATGGCTTTGGCACATTCTACGTCGATCCTTTCCTGCTGGAGCGAATCGAGGTTCTGAAGGGGCCGTCATCGATGCTCTATGGCGCGTCGAGTCCCGGAGGCATCGTCAACTACGTCTCGCGCCTGCCGGACGGCAGCGAGGGCAGCGCGCTCAGCTTCGATCTCGACAGCGAGGGCCGCGCCTCGATCAGCGGCGAGACGGCAGGCAAGCTGAGCGAGAGCCTGTCTTACCGCGTCGGTGGCAAGGTCACGCGCCAGGACGGTCACGGCATGTTCGAGCAGGGCTTCGAGGGCGTGATCTTTGGCGGGATAACCAAGGCCTTTGACGATGGCAGCCGCCTGACACTGCACCTGAGCTATACCGACATGGACGAGGATCACGTCGGCGGACAGTTCCTGCCCTATTTCGGTACCGAGGCCGCCGCGCCATTCGGCTATTTCGACCAGTATTACAACGGCGGCAACCCGGATGTGGACAGCTACGACCGCGAGCAGCTGATCGCCACCGCGATCTACCGCCGCGACCTGGCCGGATGGGACATGTCGAATACCTTCCGCTTCGGATATGCCGATCTGGAGGAGACCTACGCCTATCCCAACGGCTTCACCTCGGGGCAGGTGCCCACACCGGGAGCGGATGTCGCGCGCTTCGTCTTCGCGCATGACAGCTATGCCACGATCCTGCAAAACGATCTGAATTTCAGCCAGGATTTCGCGCTTGGCGGCGCCACCCACTCGGTTCTGCTAGGTGTCGACGCGCGGCGCTACGAGCTGGATGAGCAGCAGCAATTCGCCTTCGGCACGCCGCTCGACCCGGTCTTTCCCGACTATACCGTGGCTCAGCCTGCCGTGGGGGCGCCCTATATCGATGGGGTGCGCACTCAAGAGCAGGTAGGCATTTACGCCCAGGACCAGATCAAGTGGGGCGGCGGTTGGATCGCCACGATTAATGGCCGCTACGACCGGGTCTATTCCAACTTCGACAACCGTATCGGCGCGGACCTGTCGCGCACCGACGATGCGTTCTCGGGCCGCGTGGCGCTGTCGAAGCAAATCGGAGATTTCACGCCCTATGCCACCGCAGGCACCTATTTCAACCCTCAGGCGCTCAGCCCGACATCGGCCAATGCCGATCCCGAAACCGGGCGGCAGTACGAGATCGGCGTCAAGTGGCAGCCGAACGACTATTCGCTCGTCACCGTCTCGGCCTTCGATGTCGAGCGCGAGGACGTGGCGCAGTCCTTCGTCAATGGCGGTGTGTTCGACACGCGCACGCTGGGCCAGCTTTCCTCGACGGGGTTCGAGATCGAAGCGGATGTCGAATTAGCACCGAGCCTGCGGATGCGCGCGGCCTATACCAATCTGGACGTTTCGATCGACAAGTTCGCGGCCGATCCGACGATAGTCGGCAAGACGCCGCAATCGGTGGTGGAAGAGTTCGGCTCGCTGCAATTCGCCTATAGCCCTGCGGCCCTTTCGGGGGTCGAGCTGCGGCTTGGCACTCGCTACCAGGGGGCCAGCTGGGCCGACAACGCCAATACGCTGCGCGTCGGCGACGCCTGGCTTTTCGATGCGGGCGCGACATGGGATTTCGCCGCCGACTGGACTGCAAACCTCAACGTCACGAACCTAACGGACGAGCGCTATACCGCCAGTTGCCAGACCTCTTTCGGTACGTCTTCCTGCTGGCAGGGCGAGGGGCGGGTGGTGACGCTGGGATTGTCTCGATCTTTTTGAGTCTGCGCGCTGATCGTCAATTGCGGCAAGGTTGCTTGCCATTGGCTTTGAAGATGTTGCTCCTCGACCGTGTTGCATAGGTCGAGTATTAACCGAAACGCGCCCTTACCCATGAATTGCCTCACGTGACCGCCTCGAATTCGAGGCGGCCCAGATTGGTCATTTCATTAAGAACGCTGACGCCGATCCTGACTTCGATCTTCTGATTTTCGAAGTTCCGGGCTTTCAGTTTTGGCCCAATGACGCCCTTCCATCGAGTCATCTGTGTTTCACCGCGGCTCAGTTGATTGTATCCGCTGCTGGATTGCTAGGCGATGCGGCCGTGGGCTTGTATCGGGGCGATGTGGTGGTCTCGAAGCGATGGATCATGCACCGATTGCGGGCTTGGGATTGCGTTCTTCGGTGGCGGAATGATGACTTCTACGGCGTCCCCGAAACGCGCGTTGAGCAGATCGGTGATCGACGCGCCGTCGTAAGCACCATCTGCCAGAAACCGAGAAACTGGCGCGTCGATCTGATTCAGCCGCCCGGGGAAAGCTGTCGGATCGCCAACGTCATCCAGCGTCAGGTCAGCGCAGACGATCTCACCGGTCAAAAGGTCGAGGCCGAGGTGCAGCTTGCGCCACGATTTGCACCTGGCCTTTTTTATGCTTTTTCCCGCAACCACTCGCCTTCGCCGAATATCTTCAGCCCGGTACTATCGACCACCAGATGGACCGGCTCACGTCTTCGGGTTCGAGATTTTACGGGAAGGTTCAATCCTCGACCACGGCGTGACAAGGTTGAGAAATCCGGCACGGGAATATCCAAACCCATCAGTCTCACTATGCCCCGCATCAGCCCTTGTGTCTGGCGCAACGGCTGCTTGTAAACCAAGCCCAACGTCAGGCAAATGGTGATCGCCATATCCGAGTATCGTTGCAGACCAGTTCCCCGAACCGGTCGATCAGCCTTGCCAGAAAACGTCTTGCCGCCTTGGCGTTGAGCTGTGGCTGAACCAGAATATCAAACACGTCACCGTTCGCGTCGACCGCCCGCCAAAGCCAGTATTTTCTGCCGTTGATCGGGATGACGCATTCATCCAAGTGCCATTTTTCGCCCGCGGCCGGTCTGTCGCGCGTGATACAACCGGCAAAGTGGCGGCCAAAGCGGTTCACCCATTTCCGGATCGCTTCCCGGCTGACCATCACATCCCGGTCGGCGAGAAGGTCTTCGACATCCGCCGTTCTAAGCGCGAAGCAATGGTAGACCCAGACGGTATTCAACGGTTTCAAGGGAAAAACGATAGTCTTTCAGGCACGGCATGGGGGAGGGAATATTAATACCCACCGACTAACCAAGCGCCGCACTGCAAACAAGTTGGCAACCACATTTGAGTTTATGCGGCAGTGGATTGCAACCTTTCGTCACTACACCCGTCCCAACGCCACTCGGAAGGGGCGACGCGACAAACATCACGAAATTGGATCATTCCCAGACGGAACATTCGCTTCGTTCAGCAGAATAGCGTATACTATCAGCGTTAAGCTGACTAACTCCGAGAGGTATGGGCAATTGGCCAAGGATACTGATTCAGAAACCGAAAAAACGGGACGAGGAGTTGCTGCCGTAGACCGCGCACTGTCGATCATCGCGGCGCTTGAGAAGGGTCGGATGCCCCTTAACCTATCGGAAATCGCGCGCTCGACAGAGCTTTACAAAAGTACGATCCTGCGGCTTCTGGAATCCCTTCAGGGCGCTGGCTATGTAGTTCGGGTCGAAGAGAACAAATACGCCCTTGGGCCGACGATCATGCAGCTAGGTCTGGCCTACGAGCGGAGCAACCCCCTGCGGCATCAGATCCTGCCGGTCATGGAAAAGCTGGTGGACATGGGCACTGAAAGCCCTTCCTTTCACATGCGCCAGACCGCTGACGAAAGGCTTTGCCTGTTTCGCCTCAATTCCAATCACTCGACCCTTGACCGGGTCCATACCGGCGACCGCCTTCCAGTCAGGAGAGGCGCTGCCGGCAAGGTCTTGGTCGCCTTCGGCGAGCCGCATGAAGCTGGTGCCGAGATGGACCAGATCCGTGGCGAATGCTTCGCAGTGTCACTTGGCGAGCGCGACAAGTTGTGTGCCGGCATCGCGGCGCCTGTTTTCTCCGGCTCACGGCGGCTGGTCGGTGCGTTGTCTTTCTCGGGCCCGAAAGAACGGTTCACCGAGGCCGATATCGCCCGCATGAAAGGTCAGATGATGGAGGCCGTGCGGGAGATTTCGAACGGATTGGGAAGCAGCTATCCGGTTTAGCCCGGTGGCGATTGCGTGGACAGATGACCCTCAGACCGCCCAATAGAGGCTTTTTGTCTGTTGATAAGCGCGCATGCCCTGCAAGCCCTTTTCCCGACCCAGACCCGACAGCTTGTATCCGCCGAACGCCGCAGCGATCGACAGCTGTTTGTAGGTGTTGATCCAGACGGTGCCCGCCTCAAGTGCGCGGCCGACACGCCAAGCGCGCTTGTAGTCGTTGGTCCAAATGCCCGCCGCGAGTCCGAAGTCACTGTCGTTGGCCGCAGCAATCAGATCCTCTTCGTCATCGAAGGGCAGGAAGCACAGCACGGGTCCGAAAATTTCTTCTTGCGCGATGGCGGCGTCGTTCGCGACATCACCTATGATGGTTGGCAGATAATAGGCGCCTTGCTCGAATTCGGGGCCTTCCGGGCGTGCGCCGCCCAGCAATATCGTGCCGCCTTCCGCGACCCCCCGCGCCACAAACGCTTCGACCCGTTCTCGGTGCGCGAAGGAGGACAGAGGCCCCAGAACGCTGTCCGGCTCCGAGGGTGGACCGACGCGCATCTTGCGGGCTGCGGCGATCAGATGGTCGCGGAACTCATCCGCGACACGGCGTTCGACAAAGAGCCGCGACCCCGCGACGCATGATTGTCCGGTGCCGCCGAAAATCCCACTTGCGACCGACTTGGCCGCTGCCTCGAGATCTGCATCCGCAAAGACGATATGGGGTGACTTGCCTCCCAGTTCGAGGATCATCGGGACCAGCCTGTCAGCCGCGCCCCGCGCGATGCTTTGGCCCGTCGCAGTCCCTCCGGTAAACGAGATCAGGCCTATGCCTGGGTCCTCGACCAGCGCCACTGCAGTTTCGACGCCGCCGGTGATGACGGACAGCAGCCCGTCCGGCAGTCCGGCCGCGACAACGCATCGGCCCAATGCAAGCGTCACGAATGATGTCGTTTCCGCTGCCTTGAGGACGACCGCATTCCCAGCGGCCAAGGCGGGTGCTATTTTTTGCGCGCCCATGGTGAGGGGCGAATTCCATGGCGTCAGTGCGGCGACCACCCCGACCGGCTCATGCACCGTCATCGTGAAATAATCCCCGCGCGCTGGCGGCATCGCGTCTTCGCTGCATTCACACACGGCGGCGTAGTAGCGGAAGATGCCGGCGGCCATCATCGCCTGGTTGCGGCTTTCGCTGCGCGTCTTGCCGTTCTCCATCATCTGAAGCTGCGCGAGATGGTCGGCGTGCCTTTCGATCTCGTCCGCTGTGCGGCCAAGGATCAGCGCCCGCTCATGGGGGGGCAGGGCACCCCATCCCGTGCGCTTCAGTGCCGTGTGCGCGGAGGCGATCGTCGCGCTGACCTGCGCCGGCGTGGATGTTGCGACGCGACCGATCAGGCTGCCATTCGCAGGGTTCACAACGTCAAGAAGCGCCCCGTCTCCGGCCATTGGCTTGCCGCCGATAAGTAGCAGTTCGGTTTGGTTCGGTTTGGGCATTTGCGCTGGAGACTCGAGCAGCGGCATAGGTTGTCCTTTTTCCTAAGTGCCAAGATATGCGGCACGAATTTCCGGGCTTGCGAGCAGGTCGCGCCCTGTTCCCGTCATGATGACACGGCCCGTTTCAAGCACGATGCCAGTGGTGCAGAGTGAGAGGGCCATGGTTGCATTCTGTTCGACCAGCAGCACGGTTATGCCCAGATCATGATTGATTTCCGTTATGATCTGGCCGAGCTGCGCCACGATGATCGGCGCGATACCAAGCGACGGTTCATCAAGCAGCAGGAGCGTGGGCTGCGCCATCATCGCACGTCCAATTGCCGCCATCTGCTGTTCGCCGCCCGACAACGAGCCTGCCATTTGACTGCGGCGTTCCTTCAGCTTGGGAAAATAGCCGTACACGCGCTCAAGCATCTCGCGCCGTGCAGCCGCGTTCGAGACGGTATAGGCTCCCATTTCCAGGTTATCGGCGACACTGAGCCGCGGGAAAAGGCGCCGGCCCTCGGGTGACATCGCAACACCTGCCTTGAGGGCGTCGCCCGGCCGCGGCGCGATTTCCTGGCCGCCGACACGGATGGTGCCTGAACTGGGCGCTACAAGTCCGCAGATCGATTTAAGCACAGTGCTTTTGCCGGCGCCATTCGATCCCACCAAGGCTCCGATTTGGCCGCTGGGAATGTCAAAACTGACATCGTTCAGCGCCTCGACGGGGCCATAGCTTACGCTCAGGCCCGATATGGACAGATCACTCGACATTATTTTCCGCCCCCAGATAAGCCTCGATCACACGGGGATTCGTCTGCACTTCCTTCGGGCTCCCCTCTGCGATTTTCTCGCCGTGATCCAGCACGACAATGTGGTCGCATACCCGCATGATCAGGCGCATATGATGCTCCACGATCAGGACCGAGACGTCGAAGCGGTCCTTGATGGTGGCCAGCATGCCGGAGAAGCGGTCCACCTCCTCCGGGTTCAGGCCGGCTGCAGGTTCGTCGAGCAATAGCAGGACGGGCCGGGTCGCCAGACCGATCGCGACGCCAAGACGCTTTTGATAGCCATAGGCCAGCGTTCCAGCCTTGCGATCGGCATGTTCCGTCAGTTCCAGCGCGTCCATGACATCGTCAACCGTCCGCGCCGCGGCTGCCTCCGCTTGCCTGGCCGCTGGACCGCCGAACAGTGTCGACAGTGCCCCGACGGGATGACGCAATAGCGCACTGCGCAGGATATTCTCGCGCACGGTGGCATCGGGGAACGTGGTCGCGGACTGGAATGTCCGCGCAAGGCCTCGCTCCACGATCTGGTGCGGCGACAATCCGGCGGTGTTCGCGCCTTGAAATACGATCTTGCCCGAGGAGGCGGGCAGGGTGCCCGTGATCAGGTTGAAACAGGTGGTTTTGCCGGCGCCGTTCGGCCCGATCAGCCCCGTGACCTTGCCCTTCTCGGCGGTGAAATCGATACCGCTCAGCGCCGCAAGTCCGCCAAAGCGCTTGCCAACATTTTCCAATTGCAGGATCGGCGTCATGAGCGCTCTCCCCGATAGGACAGCAGTTTGCGCGGCAGCGCCGACAGACCGTCTGGAATGAACCGCAAGACCACGATCAGTACGACACCGTAAATGATATGCTGGTATTCATGTGCGCTGCGTAGGAATTCGGGGAGCGGGGTCAGGAAGACCGCCCCGACGATGGGCCCGGCCAAACTTAGCCGGCCGCCACAGACCAGCAGGATGACGTAGGAAACCGACAGCTGAAAACCGAAGGTTTCGGGCGAGATGAAGCCAATGTAATGCGCCATGATGGCACCTGTGAAACCCGCGATGGCACTGCCCAGCACAAAGGCGATGTTTTGCGTCCGCGCCGTTGGAATGCCAGAGGCTTCGGCAAGATCGAGGTTCTCTTCGACAGCGGCAAAGCGGCGCCCTAGCGGCCCTTTGCGGATTGTCCAGAGTGCCAGGATCACCAGCGCCAGCATCAAGAGAGTGAAGACGTAGACGTCTTGCTGGCGCTGTAGCTCGAAACCGAAGATCGAGATTTTCGACACCCCGGCAATGCCGCTCGATCCGCCGGAAACTGATGGAAATTCCAACATTACCAGGCGGAAAAGCTCATTCAGTGCAAAGGTGATCAGGACAAAGTACACCCCGCGCAGCCGCAGGAGGGGCGTGCCGATGATGTAGGCAATCGCGCCTGCCACTAGAGCGGCCGCAGGAAGCCCCAAAATAAACGGCACACCCAGCCGTGTCACCAGCAGCACGCATGTATAGGCACCAATGCCGACAAATGCACCGTGGGCGAGGGACAGCTGACCGACCCAGGCAATGGTGCCCAGCCCGGCGGCAGCCATAGCACCCAGACAGACCATGATGGCGATGTGAAAGTGAAAGGTACTTCCCGTGAACCATGGGATCAGAGCCAGGCACGCAATTGCCGCAATGAAGGCGAAAGGGCCGACGTGGCCCAGCTTTCCGGAGTTTTGAGATCTTGCGATTGTCATGCTTCACCCCGCCCCAGAAGGCCCGACGGGCGTAGCAACAGAACGGCGACTACCAGCGCAAAGGTGACGATGTCGGCGGCAGATGCACTCACAAAAGAGCTTACAAAGCTTTCGATTAGGCCCAGCAACATCGCAGCCAGCGCTGCACCGGGAATAGAGCCGAGTCCGCCAAGAATGACGACGATGAATGCCTTGAGTAGCGGCGTCGCGCCAATGAAGGGAGAGACACCAAAGAGGGGTGCCATAAGCCCACCCGCGACGGCAGCCAGCGCGATGCCCAGTCCAAGCCCCAGAGGATACATGATTTCAAGCCGTACACCGTAAAGCGCAGCGATTTCCTGATCCTGCACCAAAGAGCGCAGGCCCCGCCCGAAGCGTGTGTGCATCAGTAGAAAGTAGAAGCCCAGCAGGATAACAACCCCGACGCCCAGCGTGAGCGCGCGAGATTTCGGCACGATAAGATCACCCAAGCGGAAGACACCCGACACCATCGACGGAAACGCCTGAGGGTCTGGTCCGAACATGATAAGCGCGCCGTTTTGCAGGATCATGGCAAGGCCAAGGGATGCGATCATCCCGGACAATTCGTCCTTGCGGAACGGTCGAAAGACGACCCTTTCAATCAGCGCGCCCAGCAGGATGGCAAGAACGACGGTCATGCCGAGGGTGACTGCATAGGGCAGGCCCAGCCAAGTTACACCAATCAGCGCCGAGAAGGCCCCGATCATGTAAAACTCGCCGTGAGCGAAGTTGACGATCCGCATCACGCCAAAGACAAGCGTGAATCCGATGGCCATCATTAGGTACAGCGTCCCTAGGATGATGCCGTTGATGAGCGATTGCGCAATAAGGAAACTCAAAACACTGACCTTTCGTCAGAAGGGCCGCGCGACGCAGGCGCCGCGCGGCAGGCATTGATTATTCGCAGCCGGCTGTAGTGCAGGTGGCAACAATCACTTCGGCCCCATTTTCGACCCGTGCGATGTAGAAGGGGGAATCGAGCTGATGGGCGATCCCGTAACTTTCTTCGCCGGTCCAGTTCAGCGTGCCCAGAACACCCTCGTAATCTGTGATGTTCTCGAGCGCCGTCTTGACCACTTCTGTATCCTCTACCGTGCCTGCATCCTGCATCGCTTTCAGCAGCATCTTGGTCCCGTCGTAGAAGAACGGTGAAAACCCGTTCATCTCATCGCCATAGGTGTCGACGAACCGCTGTTGATAGGCAGCGGCGGCTTCGACATTGGGGTTGAACGCCGAGTGCACGAACATTCCTTCCGTTGCCGCCTGTCCCGCGACGTTGACGATCTCCTGCGTGGCGGGGCCGCCGGTGCGTATGATGATGCCTTCAAAGCCGATGTCCCGCGCCTGTTGAACGATCTGCCCAGCGGTGACCGGAGAGTTGCCGTCAAGCTCGATCGCGTCCACACCCTGCGACACGATGCGCGTAAGAAGCGGAATGAAATCCACCCGGTCCCGTTCGAAGAATTCAGTCGAGGTCAGCTCTGCACCAGCGGCTGCATAGGCCTCGCTGATATCCTCTGCGATGGCTTCCCCAGTTTCATCATTGGGGAACAATGCGCCGACCGTCTTGATGTTCTGGTTTGCGACCACCCAGTCGATTTGTGGCTGAGCCACCTCGCCGGTGGTCGGGTTGGGGCGAAAGGTAAACGACTTCTCAGGGCTCAGGGCTTGCGAGGTGAAGCCAAGTGTCATCGTGATGACTTTGTTTTCCTCGGTGATCGGCTGGATCGCCAGGATCGGGGCCGATCCGACAGTGCCGATGATGTATTTCACCTTGTCTTCGAAAACGAGCCGGTTGGCCGCTGTCACGGCTTCGTTGGCCTTGTAGGCATCGTCATATGCAATGACTTCGACCTTGTAGCGCACGCCATCGACCTCAAGGCCGCCGTTCTCGTTGGCGTCTTCTGCGGCAAGTTCGGCCGCGCGCAGCATGCCATTGCCCCAGCTGGCCCCGGCACCCGACTGTGTGACGAGTGCGCCGATCTTCAATGTCTGCTCCTGCGCTATTGCAGCGGTGGACATCAGTGCCAGCACCGAAGCGGCACTCAATATCGTTTTATGTTTCATCATTATTCCTCCCAGTTGATGAATTGAAATTGTCGTATCAATGATGCGGCCTCCCCGCCGCGATCTGTTCGAGTACCGGATGCAGGTAAACCGCGAATTGTTCGTGGTTTTCGCTCATCGGAAAATGACCAAGCCGCTCCATCACGATGGCTTCGCAGCCAGGAATGGCGTCTGCTGTGGCCAGCGTATCGCTGGGCTTGCACGAAAAATCGTATTCTCCGGTCAGCAGCCACAGGGGGCAGCGCTTGGTGTCGATGCGTGCGATGGTCTCGCGCATGTCACCATCGACGCGGTAGAACCATAGATCGCCTTTGAAAACCCCGGGGCCGCCTTGCATGTAATGCCACAGTGTTTCGTGCCGGTCCGCCTCGGGGCCGCCGGGCGCAATCAGGCCGGAGATCAGCGCGGCACACACCTCACCGCCATGAATGTCCGCACGGTGTAGCCAGTCGGTATCATACCATGGCGTCTGCCATGCCGCGGCCTGAGCACCGATTATGGCGCGGAACTGATCCGGGTGATCGGCGGCAAGCTGAAGCGCGATTCGGCCGCCGATGGAGCAGCCCAGCACGACGGGCTGGTCCAGCTCGAGCGCGGCACTGATAGCAAGGATCATCTCGACGTAATCTGCGGTCGACAATTTGTATTCGTCGGTCTGCCAGCCGGCAGGCGGACTGGATTTACCGTGCCACGGCATATCAAAGACAATGACCCGGTAATTGTTCGTGATTGTCTCATCGAGCAGCATGCCACGATACTGTCGCCCATCCGCGCCAGCCGTGTGCAGGCAGAGCAGGGGAATGCCGGTTCCGGCTTCCTCGAAATAGATCCGCTGCGCCTTGCCGCTGATCTCGAGCCGCATGTAGCGGCCCGTAATGGCGTCGAAGGTTGCAGTCATGCCAGCTGCCTCGGCAGTGCCAGGATATCTTTGATCACCTGGAGATTTTGCAGGAGCGGTAGAAGGTTCCCCTCGATCACGAGCCGTCCGTAGCTTTGCATGCCAAGAATATCAGCCGCGTCGGCGGGTGGCATGGTTTTCCAATGATCCGCCCACACGTTCTCGTCGCCGCGCAGGGCCATATCCCAGGACTGCATCGGCTTTGTCGCTTCATCCAGCCGCAGGCACGAGTCGCATAGGATGAATCGAAAATATGCGTTACCCGCGCCGATCAGGAAGACAAAATTTGCGTGGCGCGACCGGTGGCGAAGGGGCCGGTTGCCCGAGAAAAGTGCCGGAAGCCGACGAAAGACAGGCGATGTTTTTGGCATGCTGCCCTCCTCCCGACGGCATAAAATAGAACTTCTGTTCTCTTTTATAGGATTGCGATTTGGCGTTTGGCAACAGGTTTGTTCCAGAGGGCCGATCTTTCGGGGGCAAAATAAACACCACAAAGTGTTGCGTCCAGCAGAATGATCGGTCTATTCTATGCTCACGGAGGGCCGCATGACAGACATCTACAAACCGGAATTGACGTTCGCCGATGTGACGCCGATCGGCCGCGATCTGATGCGGCCGGAATCGGTCCATGTGATGGGTCAGGGACGTTTCGCTGTTTCGCATCGGGGCAGGGGTGTCAGCTTCGTTGCGCCGGATGGAAGCGTCACGACGCGTGGTCCCGTGGACGACGAATTCATACCGAATGGCATCGCTCCGCAGCCCGATGGCAGCTTCCTTATTGCGAATATCGGCGAGGATGGCGGGGTCTGGCGACTGACCGAGGCGGGGGATCTGGAGCGCTACCTGATGGACGTCGACGGCGTCGCTCTCTCGGCCGCGAATTTCGTCATGACGGATGAGATGGGCCGCACCTGGATCACGGTCAGCACCGTCAGCCGCCCGCGTTTCGCCGCTTATTCCGACAAGGTCCGCGATGGTCTGATCGTCATGGTGGACGGCAGCGGCCCCCGGCTCCTTGCGGATGACATCTGTTTTTCGAACGAATGCCGACTGACCCCGGATGGCGACGGGCTTGTCATTTCGGAGACATTTTCGCGCCGTGTGACGCGGTTCGATCTTGGCAGAAATGGGCTGAGCAACCGCCGGACATTCGTGCAGTTCGGGCGTGGCGATTTCCCGGATGGGATCCGTTTCGACGCCCATGGAAACCTGTGGGTCACCTGCATAGTCTCAAACCGCCTCTGGCGCGTCACGCCAGACGGGCAAAAGCAGCTGGTTCTTGAGGATAGCGATGATGACTGGGTGGATGCCGTCGAAACGGCGCTGAGCGAAGGCCGCATGGGGCGTGAGCATTTCTATGAGACGGGAAAGAGCCGCCTCGGAAACATTGCCAGCATCGACTTTTCGGCTGACGGGCGCACGGCCTATCTTGGCTCTCTATGCGGGACGTCCATCGTGTCGATCCCTACTACCAAAGGACAAACGACATGAACAAAGCTATGATCGGTTTTGCCGGCCTTGGGGTGATGGGCGAACCCATCTGCCGCAATATTCTGCAAAAATCCGGCGCTGACGTGCGGATATTCGATCTCAATCCGGCGCCCGTGGCCCGGCTGGTCGATCTTGGGGCCGTGAGTGAGGCGAGTATCGCCGATCTCGTCGCAGCGGTGGATATTCTCTTCTTGTCGCTGCCCGGTGGCACTCAGGTTGAAGAGGTCATCTTGGGCGAAAACGGCGTGCTGGCGAGCGCGCGCAAGGGCCTTACAGTGGTCGATATGTCGACCGCTCCCGTCGGTTTGACCCGCGAGGTCGCGTCGGCGCTGAACGAGAAAGGTATCGATTTTGCGGATGCCCCGGTGGCACGGACCCGTCAGGCCGCCGAAGACGGCACCCTTTCTATCATGGTGGGGGGCAGCGACGCGATCTTTGCGCTGATCCGTCCGCTGCTTGCCCACGCGGCGACCGATATCACCCATTGCGGCGATGTGGGCTGCGGGCAGGTGGTCAAGATTCTCAACAACATGGTGCTCTTCGAGACCGTGGTCGCGCTGTCCGAGGCGCTGATCCTCGGAACTGAGGCAGGGGTCGACCCTGACCTGCTGTTCGATACCATGTCGAAAGGGTCTGCCGACAGTTTCGCGCTGCGAAACCACGGTATGAAAGCAATGCTGAAAGACAGTTTCCCCAAGGGTGCCTTTCCGACCAATTATGCACTGAAAGATGTCAGTTACGCGCTCGACCTGGCAAAGTTCACCGGCTTTCGCGCACATGGCGCTGAGCTGGCTCAGTCGCGGATGGAAAAGGCCAAGGCCGCCGGTTTTGGCGACGAATATTTTCCTGTCCTGACGCGCGTCACTGACAGGGTCTGAGCGATGGCAGACCCGGATATCCTCATAGCAGGCGGTGGCAACGCTGCCCTGTGCGCTGCCATTGCGGCGGCGCGTGCCGGATCTCGCGTCAAGGTGGTCGAGGCGGCGCCGAAATTTTATCGGGGTGGCAACACGCGCCACACTCGTAATATGCGCTGCGCACATGACCACGCGACCGGCACCCTGACCGGGCCCTACAAGGAGGACGAATTCCTCGATGACCTGATGCGCGTGACAAACGGGAACACCGATGTCGAACTCTCTCGCATGATGATCGCGGAATCCAAGTCGGTGCTGCACTGGATCCAGGAGCAGGGCGTTCGTTTCCAGCCGTCGCTGGGTGGGACGATCAGCCTGGGCCGTACCAATTCGTTCTTTCTGGGTGGCGGGCGCTCGATGTTGAACGAGCTATACCGAACGGCTGAAAAGCTGGGCGTCGAGGTGCTCTACGAACATGAGGTCGTCGATCTTGCTATCCGGGATGGTCGTTTTCATTCCGCCGAGGTCCGTGGGCCTAATGGCGAGACCAATATCGCGGCCTCGGCTTTCGTTGCGGCATGCGGTGGATTTCAGGCTGACTATGATTGGCTGAGGGAAGGCTGGGGCGAAAAGGCGGACAACTTTCTTATCCGCGGTACGCCTTACAATCGTGGGACTGTTACAAGGATGCTCATCGATCAGGGGATCAAGCAGATCGGTGATGCCAGCCAGTGCCATGCCGTCGCCATTGACGCCCGCGCGCCGCGCTATGACGGCGGGATCATTACCCGCCTGGACTGTGTCGTGCTCGGCGTCGTGGTCAACAATACCGCCGCAAGGTTCTATGACGAAGGTGAGGACATCTGGCCTAAGCGTTATGCGATCTGGGGCAGACTGGTCGCGGACCAGCCGGACCAACAGGCGTACATCATCTTTGACGCGCCAAATATCAAACGGTTCATGCCGTCGCTGTTCCCACCTATCGAAGCGCAAACTATTCCTGATCTTGCCCGCAAGCTTGACCTGGATGCAGACAAGCTTGACCAGACCATCAGCGGCTTCAATGCTGCCGTGGTGGGTGGCAGGCCGTTCGATACCAATGAGAAGGACGGCAATACCACGCAGGGTCTTGAGATAGAAAAGACAAACTGGGCGCAACGGATCGAAACGCCGCCCTATTATGCCTACCCTGTCAAACCGGGCATCACCTTTACCTACCTGGGCGTGAAGGTCGATGACCATGCGCGCATGTTGATGGCAGACGGCAAACCCTCGGAAAACCTTTTTGCGGCAGGGGAAATCATGGCCGGCAACGTGCTGGGCCAAGGATATGCCGCGGGGATTGGCATGACCATTGGCGCCGTTTTCGGACGTATAGCGGGTACGGAGGCCGCCAGACTTGTCACATAGTACACCAGCTTTAACCGAAGCCGATCGGCTCATGACAGTCTGCAATTCATGCAGGTACTGCGAAGGTCTGTGTGCCGTGTTTCCGGCCATGGAGATGAAGCGTTCGTTTACGGACGGGGATCTGAACCACCTGGCCAACCTGTGCCATTCTTGCGGGGCGTGCTACCACGACTGCCAGTTCGCGCCGCCGCATGAATTCAACGTGAACGTGCCGCAGGTGCTCGCTCAGGTCCGCACCGAAAGCTACGCGCACTATGCCTGGCCTGCCGCAGCTCGACCGATTTTCGCGCGGCACGGGACGGTCCTCGCCTTGGGCTGCGTTACTGCGTTCGTCCTTTTTGTGCTGGGGTTTCTTGCCTTCAACGATGCAGGCGCGCTCTGGACGGCCCACCGGGACGAGGCGCGTTTCTACGCCTTGATGCCGCATAACACGATGGTCCTGCTATTCGGCGCGGCCTTCTTCTGGATGGTGTTCGCGGTCTTAATGGGCGCGTGTGCGTTCTGGAAAGATGCAGGCGCACCCGAGATGACGGTCGCCGACCATGGAAATGCGAGCCATGATGCCGCGCGGCTCACCTATCTGGATGGTGGCGGGCAGGGGTGCTTTAACGAAGACGATGAACCGGATGACCGGCGCAAACTCTGGCATCACTTCACATTCTACGGCTTTCTGCTTTGCTTCGCCTCCACGTCCACGGCGACTTTGTATCATTACTTGCTTGGGTGGGAGGCCCCCTATGCGTGGACATCTCTTCCTGCCCTGCTGGGCATCGTGGGCGGCATCGGGCTGGTAATCGGTCCGGTGGGGCTTCTGATTGCCAAGAAAAATAGGCTTCCGGCGCTTCGAAACCCCGAGTTTCGGGGGATGGAATATGGCTTTATCCTGATACTGCTACTGACCGGCGCAACCGGGCTGTTGCTGAGAGTCCTTGGGGAAACGCCTTTGCTCGGGGTCCTGCTGGCGCTACACCTTGGCGCGGTCCTCACGCTTTTTCTGACCATGCCATATGGCAAGTTCGTCCACGGTCTTTATCGCTACCTGGCGCTTGCGCGCTATGCGCGGGACGAACGCAAAATCGGACACGGCTAGACGCTGCTGCGCCCGGCCTTTCAGGGCTGAAGCGAATGCAAAGCCCTGCGATCATTCTCAACGATAGAGACAAAGTTATTGTGCTATGTAATCGTGTCTGATTTTATAGACTATGCATTCTGGCAGGCAGAATATTCTCTTGGAGGGTAACGCGCGACATGCCGAAGACCGTCCAGCTTCATCAGATTGCGCATGCAAGATCGGGAGATAAGGGAAACTGCCAAAATATTTCGGTTATCCCATACGACGCCGATCACTGACCGAGGCGCGGGTTGCCGCGCTGTTTGCGCATCGCAAGGTCGGCACGGTGACCCGTTACCTTCTGCCCAACCTGCCTGCGATGAACTTCGTACGGGATGATGCTCTGGAGGGCGGCGTCAATTTGGCGCGTGCAGGCGGGCCCACGACCTTCGAACCAGCGATGGTCCGAGCCGTCGATCTGGATCAACTTGCCTAAGCATTCCCGGCGCATGCGCGGCTGATGAAACGTCCGGCGCTGCTTGCGCGGTCCGTGAATGGGGTCGGATCGGCCAGTCCGGGCAAGTCCGGGTCGACTGGTTCGACACGGAAGTTGAGGCGAAGGACGTACGCTTCGCTCTACAGATGCAGAAGGCGAAGCGCGATTACGAGTAGGGGTCAGAAACGTGCCAAAACGTTTGAGGTTTTGTCCGGGGATCCTGACGCACCCAAGCCATTGATTTTGCGTAGGGTAGGGGGCCAGTGCAGAGAAGGACGGAAACCGCCGTTTCTGGCGCTCCCAATTTTTGTCCTACAGGCTCTCATACGCATCTCTCCGAACGTCGCGGGAATGGAAGTCCGCGGAACGGGGCTACAACAGACAGCGTTGACCTTGACGAGCTTGAGGCTGATCACGTCCGTCAGGTGGGTGTTATGAACGATTTCAATGTCATCGTCGCTCTACTCGGAGGCGCCACCCTTTTTCTGGGACTGGGCTCCCGGTGGCTGGCGCGCACACCTTTTCCGCCCACGCTGATCGCGCTGCTTCTTGGTATCTTGGCCGGCCCGCAGGTCTTCGGCCTGATCGACCTCGAGGCGACAGACCAGCGAGGCGACATAATGGAAAAGGCGGCCCCCCTGACGCTGGGCATCGGTCTCATGGGGGTGGCGTCCGTAAAGAGCCCACAATGACGGATGCTGCGCTCAGCGCGAGCGGCGGCAATGCGCAGCAACCTTTTTTTGCAATTTATGGGCAATTAGCATATGGCTTTGAAGCTGACATCCAGTGCCATAATGGGCCTTGAAATTCAGCATTCGCTATAAGGCTAATTCACGTTGACTCTGTAGGACCCAAAGACCTGAAGGAGAACTTAGTTATCACCAAGATTACAAAATCATCGCATTTCACAACTGCACAACCACGGACCGAAACAACGCTGGAAAAAACCAACCGCATTGTAAGGGAAATCAAAGAGCGGGAAACCGACGAACGCCAAGAAAAAATTGCGCGCCTTCGTAAGGCACGACACGAAAGCGAAGCAGGAAATGCTGACCTATGATTCTTAGCCTCTTCGGTTAGTCGCCGCCCATTTTATTGTATCTTGGTCAAACCCTTCAAATGGTTCACCATGATAGGCAGGCAATAAAGTCTTCCACCACAGGAACGTCTCATGACCTTCACTCCGCTTTGCCGGGCCGCCAGTTTTTGCGATGCATATGATTTGCAGGTTCCGATCCTTATGGCACCGATGGCGGGTGCGTGCCCGGCGTCTCTGGCGATTGCCGTCGCAAATGGCGGCGGAATGGGTGCCTGCGGTTGCCTGTTGATGCAACCGGATGGGATCATGGCATGGGCGCGACAGATGCGGGCCGGATCGAATGGCGCGTTCATGCTCAACACCTGGATCCCCGACCCTAATCCCCTGCGTGATCCCGCACACGAGGAAGAGCTCCGCGCGTTTCTCGGTCAATGGGGTCCGGAGGTCAGGGCCCAGGATGCCGAAGGAACAATGCCTGACTTCGATGCGCAATGTGACGCTATGCTGGCCGCAGGGCCGCACGTCATTTCGTCCATCATGGGGGTCTTTCCAGCGCCGTTCGTCGCGCGGATGAAAGAGCGCGGGGTCAAGTGGTTCGCCACTGCAACTACCGTTACCGAGGCATTGGCTGCCGAGGCGGCGGGGGCGGATGTGATCGTCGCCCAAGGTATGGAGGCAGGCGGGCATCGTGGAGCGTTCGAGGCCAATGATGCGGCACGTTCTTTGGTGGGGCTGTTCGCGCTACTTCCTGCAGTTGTCGATGCCATCCGGGTGCCTGTGGTGGCAACGGGCGGAATCGCGGACGCACGTGGGGTCGCTGCAGCATTGGTGCTGGGGGCGTCGGCGGTGCAGATCGGAACGGGCCTTTTGCGGGCGCCGGAGGCCGACATTTCACTGGCTTGGGCCGACGCGATTGAGAATGCACTGCCGGAAGGAACGGTTGCGACACGCGCATTTACGGGACGCTTGGGGCGGAGTATTCGCACGATCTACACTGACGCCGCAGAAGAGGGGCCAACACCCGCGCCCTATCCCATACAGCGCAACATTACCAAGCCGATGCGGACAAGTGCGACGGAAATCGCCACGATGCAGGCATGGGCGGGACAGTCCGCCGGGCTGGCACGCGCCACGCCTGCCGCAAGCCTGATCAAGGAGCTTTGGAGCGAAGCACAGGAAATGTTGCTAGGCTGACGGAGAATGCCAAAATCTTTGTCCACAGGACATCGCGTGTTCTGCGATGCGATGCCCGAGGCCACTCTCAGCCCAACGGGCCATCATTCCACCCAGCGACGGTTGGGCATTGCAAGTGTTACCGCGCAGAACTTTTTCGGATCGGATGAAGGCTGTGCAGGACTAATTGGGTGTATGGGCTATCGGATCCTAAACAGTGAAAGCATGATGAAGGCCCCGCTCAAATTCGGAAGTGTCGAGTTGTCCTACTTCTCACAGGAAGGCCTCGTTTCCGCCTGAAGGGCACAAGAATGAGCTTGTATGGTCGCCTGTGAAGGTTAGTGGATTGCAAACTTTGGCGCCTCCTTCCCGCTGAAATGACCCTGTTTGGTTTCCGAACCGATTTAGCCATCTATTACCCTTGCGACGCTGCGGTGCGTGTTTTCGAATTGCTATCGATTATACGCAGCATTGCAGTTTTTAGTTGTCTCTGGTTAACGGACCTTTCAACCATTAGGTGCATTATCCCAAGTCACTGATAAAGATGATGCGGGCGACCTAAGTCTGGGTTAATATATAATCCGTACCTCATTATTTTGGATTATGGTTAATGCCAAGTGATCTTAAATCAATGTCCACCAAGGAGCTTGAGAAGCTGCTTGCCGATGTGACGAAAGCGCTTCAATCTGCGAAAGCCCGTGATCAGCGCAATGCTAGGAAGGCAGCGGAAAAGGCAGCGGCGGAGTTCGGTTTCTCTCTCAGTGAACTTTCCGAAGGTGGCAAGCCGACGCCTAAAAAACCAAAGACGAAATCAAAATCAGTTAAGAAGCCTTCAAAAGCCAAGTACGCCAACCCCGCTGATAAAACTCAAACCTGGTCCGGTAAAGGTCGCCCGCCTAACTGGTATAGCGCTGAAGTGAAAAAAGGGACATCGCCGGAAGCAATGCTCGTCTGAAAATTGATTGACTGATAGCGGGAGTTGGCGGCGTCATTAAAAAGCTGAGAGCCCATACAGCTCGCTGGGATGTCGTTATCCAGCGCCAGAAAGCATGGTATGGGCGGGGGCTGTTGCGCAAACTCTATGAGCCATTCGAAACGACGCATGCTGGATCCAAAGACCTGTGGAGAGTGGAGTGGCAGCGCTTGGAGAGAGAGCAGCCTTTTCGTATCGAGAGGATCCGGCCGTTCCTGCTTTTGACGACAGTGGTCAAACAGCGGTTATGGACGGCGACTGTACACTTTTCTCTTGGGGTGCGCGCACAATCGCTAGACTTGATAAAGCTGGCACGTTCCGCCTTTGCCCTGCCCTGTCGAAAACCGGCGGCGCTCTCGTGCGTCATTACGATCTGGACCCGGTGGACCCTGAGACCTGGCTCTTTATCGAAGACGGGCAAGCATAGTCCAGTATGGAAGCGATCATTCGAATTGGCGAGCGCTTGGGCGGTGCAGCAAGGATCGCCAGCCTGTTACGCGTTCTCCCGCGAGGGCTCCGCGAAGGATATATCGCCGTATAGCGCACAATCGGTATTGCTTCGGAAAGTCCGACATGTGCGTGTCCGTCGTCAGATAATTTGGGACAGCCGAGCAGTTTTCCGTTTGGAGGCTCAGGCTCATCCGGTAGTGCCCCACGGGGTGGTGTAAGAGGCCGCGCGCGGAGCCTTTTGGCGTAGCGCAGCGCGCGGCCGGGTCTGGC
>NZ_JBHFPE020000016.1:0-54725 GCF_043355935.2 Roseovarius roseus
GTTTAGCGAGCGCTTCGACGCTTGAATATCTGAAACCGCATGGACCGGGCCAGATACACAAAGTTCATGACACTCCCCATTCCCGGAGTGTCCTTGCTCTTGGTTGACTTATTTCCGCATCATCACTTCAACGTCTTGCATCTCGTGGGCAGTCGGCGCGGTTAGAACGCAGGCTGCCGGTATTCCTGTTTCTTCGTGAGCATCGCCCAGATGGCCCGAGCGGCCTTGTTGGCCATGGCGGTTGTTGCCAATCTGAATGGTTTGTCTGCGATGATCTTCGCCGTCCAGAGATCGACTTTCTCTGGCGAACGTTTCGCCATGACAGCGCGAGACGTCATGCCCACGACCAGCAGTTTGCGAATGTAGCGATCACCCTGCTTCGTGATCTTGCCCAGACGTTCCTTGCCGCCGCTGGATTTGTTGAGAGGAGTCAGTCCGAGCCAGGCCGCCAGATCGCGCCCTGTGCGGAACTGTTTTGCGTCCCCGATCGTGGCGACAATCGCTGAGGCTGTGATCGGTCCGATGCCAGGCATGCGCATCAGTCGGCGTGCGTCTGTGCTCAGCATCGCATGCTGCTCGATCATCTTCGTGTAACCCGCAATACGCTCGTTCAAGCCAATGAACTGATAGCACTGCATGCCGAGCATGCCGTTTGCGATATCCGGCATGTCCGGGTGATCTCCATCCAGATGGCGCTTGGCGAACGCTGTGACCGCCTCAATCCCAATCGGCAGAATATGCCCAAACTCGCGTAGTAAGCTGCGTATCATGTTGGCCATTTGGGTGCGCTGCCGGACAGCCAGATCGCGGGTGCGATGGATCGACAGGACCGCCTGTTGATCCTCAGTTTTGATCTCGACAAATCGCATCGTCGGACGCCTGACTGCCTCGCAAATCGCTTCAGCATCAACCGCATCTGTCTTTCCACGTTTGACGTAGGGCTTCACGTAGTTCGCAGGCATCAGCCTGACATCGTGGCCGAGCCTGCGTAACGTGCGACCCCAATGGTGAGCTGATCCGCAAGCTTCCATCCCGACAGTGCAAGGCGGCAAGGTTTCAAAGAACGCCAAAAGCTTCGCCCGCTTGATTGCCTTGTTGAAGATCACGCGTCCGTTCTCAGAAATACCGTGAACTTCAAAAACATCCTTGGCCAAATCCAGGCCGATTGTCTTAACTGTCATTGGGTGGCTCCTTTCCTAGCAGTCAACAACAACTGCACTTTGGCACACATTCGATGCCGGTGGAGCAGGAGCCACCCACCTCATCCGTTATGGGCCGATTGCATCGATCGTGTGGCAACACTGCTGACGCATCGATCGCAATTTTGAGCCGTTAAGATGCCTTCTTAAAAAATTTCAGAAATTATTTCGCCTTTGCGCGATTTGGCCAATGTCTTCTTTGACAAGCAAAACATGCGAGACACGCATAGTACGAAAGGACACGTAAAAAGCCGTTCCCACCCACTGATCTTCGCGCCCTCTCAAGGAGGCGCGAAACACAGCGGCTGGCAACGACAAGAACCTCCGAATCTTTTGACCCTGGGACGAAGCCCGGATCACCCAAGCACCCAACGGAGGTACTATGTTTCAAGATCGGACCATTCTCAATGCGGCTACTGGCACCAGTAGCGACCGCGAAACGAAGTTGCGCGAATTCCTCAAGGAAAACAGCGATGCGCTTGGCCATGCAGCGGTTCTGCTGGCCGGTCGCCGAGGCGCGAGGCTCATCAATGCCCTGAGCGACGGCCTGGACCAGCCCGGCCCACTCACGCGCCGGATGCGGCGGCTTTTGCTCGACTTGCGCGGTGTTCTTTTTCTCGAACATGTGCATGACGACGATCGTGAAGAGGCTGCATGTTTCGCCCTGCTGGATCCAGAAGATTCTGCCGTTTCAGAGGTCTGCCTCCTGGCCGATAGCTTACAAGAGGCACTGCGCAATGCTCAGCTGATCGGCGAGAAAGAAAATCAGGAGGCATGAGAAAGCGCCTGCACCGTTGTGGCTCTTCATGACGGTGCAGGCAACGCCCTTGAAGATAAAGTTCATCAATCCGCAACTTTTTCCTTCTTGATCTTGGCGATCGACCAATGTCCCGAATACCAGCACACATAACCCATTAACGCCCCACCCCGTAAAAGGAGCCTGAACCACACACCTGCCAACTCTCCGCATGCATGGATTTTGACGCCGACTGAAACGGCGAATCCCGCAACTGACCCAGCATGCAGAGGAGACAGACATGCTTTACACGATCCCGACCAACCCGACTGCGCCAGTCAATGCATTGATGAGCGATACGCAGAAGCACCTCCGCCAGCACGGAAGCAGTTTGTGCAATCTGCTCGACATCATTGATGAGCCAAGCGGTATCGATGCGCTCTGCGATCTCTATGCGGCCCTCGATACCGCTTCCCCCGACGCCGCGAAAGTCGAAGCGCCACTGCGCGAGATCGAGCGGTTTCTCGCAAGACAGGCGCCATCGGAGCTCGACCTCCTCGGCCGCGAGTGGAATTTCTACGCGGCCGAGGCCGCACGTTGGCATGGCGCGCGGCTGAGTGAGCTTGTTGCTCGGTTCCGGAATACCGGCTGACATTTGCATTCGCTGCGTCCCTGACCGGGGGCGCGGCCTCTAACCAGATGACGAACACCACATAAGTCTGCTAAAAGCTATCATTCACGTCAGGCTCTGGCTTTGTCGGGTATTCGTAAGACCGTTGTTTCTTTTGTTCGGCCGCCATCACGGTCAGAGCGACAGGCGGATCGCCGACATGCGGCGATGCTGTCCGACAAGCACCCAGATGGAATTGACGCCGCTGGCTCAGGAGGCTTTCCGCGCCCTGAGCGATGAAATCCGCGATAGTGGCGCCGCAGTTTTCGGTTTTCCAAATTGCAGGCACATTCATACCAGACACGAGACTCTACAATCCTATGCCCGGGTCTAAGTCGAGCCTGGCAGGCCCGCGTTGTCTGAATGAAGTCACCAAAATCAACTATCCGGAAGGGCGGCATCTGCCGCCCTTTTTTTGTTTTCCCCCGAGCGCCTGCGCGCAGTCTCGGCCTTAGAATTTGAACCTATCCGTGAAGCACATCCGACAGCAGGCTCCGTATGCGACACATCGAAGAGCCTCTTATCGGCCAAAAGGTGGTGCAAAACCCGATCGGGGCTCCTACCTCTACACCACAGCAGCCTTATGCCGCTGGCGAATTCTTTTTATCGCAACGTAATTCCGGCCTATCTGTTTCTCACGCTGCCAAGAGCCGAAACTGGCCACCACTGGGAAAATCCAAGAAATGGTTTGGACCATGCTGTTTCCCGCCCCATATCCCTCAAGACTGCTTCGAACCTTCGCACGCCTGAAATGGGGTCGAAAAACGGGAAAATCGGACGCTTCCGCCCGATTGACCCTTTTTGCTTGCGAGATGGCCATTTCAACCCGGCCGATGGCCATTAATCGGTAGTCAGAATAGTCGAAGCCGCTAGAGCCTCACCCGCACTTGGAATAACCGCAGCTGGCGCAGGTCATGCAGCCTTCGACCATACGCATCGCGAAGTCGCCGCAGCTGGGGCAGGCGCCGCCGCGGCCATTGCCGAGATTGACGACCTGGGCAGTCGGGTCTGATTTGAGGCCCAACCCCTCGCCCGCCATGAAGCCGGTACGAACCATATGCTGCTCGAGGATGCCACCGATGGCCGCGAGGATCGACGGCACGTATTTGCCCTGCATCCAGGCGCCGCCCCGCGGGTCGAACACCGCCTTCAGCTCTTCCACGACGAAGGACACGTCGCCGCCGCGCCGGAACACGGCCGAGATCATGCGCGTCAGGGCCACCGTCCAGGCGTAATGCTCCATGTTCTTGGAGTTGATGAAGACTTCGAACGGGCGGCGATGCCCGCCCAGAAGGACATCGTTGACCGTGATGTAGATGGCATGGCTGCTATCGGGCCATTTCAGCTTGTAGGTCATGCCCTCCAGCTCGGTCGGGCGGTCCAGCGGATCGGACATGTAGACCACCTCGGCCCCGTCCCCCGATTGCGACTGGGCCTGTCCGGGCGCCTCGCCCGGGGCGACATCGGCGGTTTCGCTGACGCTGAGGACCGAGCCGGTCACATCATTGGGCCGGTAGGTGGTGCAACCTTTGCAGCCGCTTTCCCACGCCTGCATGTAGACATCCTTGAACGCGTCGAAACTGATGTCCTCGGGGCAGTTGATCGTCTTGGAGATGCTGCTGTCGACCCATTTCTGCGCCGCGGCCTGCATGCGCACATGGTCTGCGGGCGCCAGCGTCTGGGCGTTGACGAAATAGTCGGGCAGTTCGGCATCGCCAAAGCGGTCACGCCACATCTGCACGGCGTAATCGACCACCTCTTCTTCGGTCCGCGTGCCGTCCTTCTGCAGCACCTTGCGGGTATAGCTATAGGCAAAGACCGGCTCGATCCCGCTGCTGACATTCCCGGCATAGAGGCTGATCGTGCCGGTGGGCGCGATGGAGGTCAGCAGGGCGTTGCGGATGCCATGCTTGGCCACGGCGTCGCGCACATCCGGGTCCATGCCCTGCATCGTGCCGCTGGCAAGGTAGGCGTCCTTGTCGAAGAGCGGAAAGGCACCCTTTTCCTTGGCCAGATCGACCGATGCAAGGTAGGCCGCCCGCGCGATGGCCTTCAGCCACGCCTCGGTTTGCGCTGCCGCCTCTTCCGAGCCGTAGCGCAGCCCGACCATCAGCAGCGCATCGGCCAGCCCGGTCACGCCAAGGCCGATCCGGCGTTTCGCCTGCGCTTCGGCCGCCTGCTGCTCCAGCGGGAACTGGCTGGCATCGACGACATTGTCCATCATGCGCACGGCGACGGCCACAAGCTCCGACAGCGCGGCCTCGTCCAGCCCAGCGCCGTCGCCGAAGGGATCGCTGACCAGCCGCGCCATGTTGATGCTGCCCAACAGGCAGGCGCCATAGGGCGGCAGGGGCTGCTCGCCGCAGGGGTTGGTCGCGGCGATCGTCTCGCAATAGGCGAGGTTATTGGCCTGATTGATCCGATCGATGAAGATCACGCCCGGCTCGGCATAGTCATAGGTTGCCTGCATGATCCGGTTCCACAGATCGCGCGCGGGAATGGTGTGGTAGACGCGGCCGCCGAATTCCAGATCCCACGCGGCATCGGCCTCTACCGCGGCCATGAAGGGATCGGTGACCAGAACGCTGAGGTTGAAGTTGCGCAGCCGAGCCGAGTCGCTCTTGGCGGCGATGAAATCCTCGATATCGGGGTGATCGCAGCGCATCGTCGCCATCATCGCGCCCCGGCGCGAGCCGGCGCTCATGATGGTGCGGCACATCGCATCCCACACATCCATGAAGCTCAGCGGCCCGCTGGCATCGGCGCCCACGCCCTTGACCACGGCGCCGCGCGGGCGAATGGTCGAGAAATCGTATCCGATCCCGCCGCCCTGCTGCATGGTCAGCGCCGCCTCGCGCAGCGCGTCGAAAATGCCGCCCATATCGTCGGGCACGGTGCCCATCACAAAGCAGTTGAACAGCGTCACCTTGCGCCCGGTCCCTGCCCCCGCCGCGATCCGCCCGGCAGGCAGGAACTTGAAATCCTCCAGCGCGGCGTAGAACTTCTCTTCCCACAGATCCGGCTTTGCCTCGGGCGCGGCCAAGGCGCGCGCGACACGGCGCCAGCTTTCCTCGACACAACCATCGCCCTCTCCCTCCTCGGGAACGAAGCGGTACTTCATGTTCCAGATCTGTTCAGAAATAGGGGCGGCAAAACGGCTCATGGCGATGAACTCCGGCAGGTCGGCGAAAAGGGGTCGGGATGCGGACCGCCACAATAGGCGCGAGGGTATGTCCGGTCAACGCTCCTCACCATGTGAGACTACCTGTCCTTGGGGCAGTAACCGAATCCGACGCAAGAGCTTGGGCCTGCGTGTTGGAGCAGCGCAGCCCCTGCTTGTCTCTCTTCGGGTGATGCGCCTTCATAGGAACGCCATTGGCATTGAATGCTCGCGGACCGCGCCCTAAACTTCACTCCATGAAACCCACCTCCCTCAACCTGATCAAGCTCAGCGTCGGCACCGAAAGTGTCGAGAGCCTGAGCACCTGGCAAACCTCGCGCCGTGCGCGCGGCGAGGACGGTCTGCCGCGCCACATCACCCGCATGTGGCCCAAGCGGGAGGCGGAGTTGCTGGATGGCGGCTCGATCTACTGGGTCATCCAGGGCGTGCTGCAATGCCGCCAAAGAATCCTGCGCCTCGACGAGGTGATCGGCGCAGACGGCATTCGCCGCTGTGCCATCGTGCTTGACCCACAGATCGTGCGCACCGGCACCGCGTTGAAGCGTCCGTTTCAGGGCTGGCGGTATTTGCCGGGTGCCGACGCGCCCGCCGATCTGACCGACTCGCGCCTCGGCGAAGACACTCTTCCGCCTGCCCTGAGCGCCGCGCTGTCGGACATCGGTGTGCTGTAACAGCAACAGTCGCGACAATCCGCATGTGCGAAATCTCAAGCCCGATCACGGAAACTGGCGCGGTTTCGCCTAACGAAAACAGGGCTTAACCCGCTTTTTTTCTCAATAAATTGCCCTTTTGAATCACCGTGCGACTCGAGACGAATTGAACTGGGCCGTTTACCGCCGATCAAAATCACATTTTCTTGAAACCATCCACCGCAGCGCGCCGTTGCATCCGGTAAGCCAATCCTAAATAGGGGCTTATGAGGCGCGTAACCGGCACAGGGTCGGTGCGTCCGAACAACGAAAGGATTACATTATGAAATATCTGCTCTCCGCAGCTGCAGCGTCGGCCCTGCTGGCTGGTACCGCATTCGCAGGCAACATCGAGCCCGCACCCATGGAGCCCGTCATCGCACCGGCACCGGCGCCTGTTTTCACGTCGCCCAACTGGACCGGCTTCTACGCTGGTGGCCAGCTGGGCTACGCAGACATCGACACCAACGTTGCTGGTGTTGACGGCGACGGCCTCATCGGCGGTCTGACCGCTGGTTACGACTACGATCTGGGCGACTGGGTCATCGGCGCCGGCCTCGACTACGACTGGACCGATATCGACTTGGGCGTTGCAAACTCGGACGTCGACCGCATCTGGCGCGCCAAGCTGCGCGGCGGTTACAAGCTGGGCAACGGTCTGCTTTATGCAACCGGTGGTTATGCAAACGCTGACATCCAGACCATTGGCGACGAAGACGGCTACTTTGTCGGCGCCGGCTACGAGCATCTCGTGACCGAGAACATCTCGGTCGGTGGCGAAGTTCTGTACCACGAGTTCGACGGCTTCAACACCGTTCCGAACACCGATGCCGAAGCAACCACCGCGCAGGTCCGCGCGACGTTCCGCTTCTGATCTGGCTGCCGGGCCAATGGCCCGGCACTCCGGTGCACAAAGAAACGCGCGGCCCTATCCGGGTCGCGCGTTTTCATTTGCGGCATTGAAGTCCGCTCCTGCCCGAGCCTCTTAGCGGATCAATCAACGCCCAGCTTGGCCAGCAGCGTGGCCATCGTCCGGCGCTCCTCGTCGCTCAGCTCGGCGCGGCGCGCCCGGAACAGCGTGGCCTGACTGCGCAGAACCACCCCATCCTCCAGCATTTTCAGATGGTTGGCGCGCAGCGTGTCGCCGGTCGAGGTGATATCGGCAATCGCCTCGGCGGTCTCGTTCTTGACGGTGCCCTCGGTCGCGCCCTGGCTGTCGACCAGCCGGTAATCGGCCACGCCATGCTCGCGCAGGAAATCACGGATCAGGCGGTGATACTTGGTCGCGATGCGCAGGCGGTGCCCGTGCGCCGCGCGAAAGGCCGAAGCGACCGCGTCCAGATCATCCAGCGTGCCCACATCGACCCAGGCCTGCGGAACCGCCAGCACCAGATCAGCATGGCCAAACCCCAGCTCGGCCAACGGCTCGACGCGGGTTTCCCACTGGGCCAGGTTCTCGCGCACCAGATCGGTGCCCGTCACGCCCAGATGGATGCGCCCGGCGGCCAGTTCGCGCGGGATCTCGCCCGCCGAAAGCAGGACCAGCTCGACATCGCCCGCCCCTTCGACCACGCCCGCATATTCGCGCTCGGACCCGGTCCGGCCCAGCGTCACACCGCGCGCGCCGAACCAGTCAAAGGTCTTTTCCATCAGCCGCCCCTTGGACGGCACGCCCAGACGCACGCTCATGCCGCACCTCCCCCAAATTGCGCCAGCCGCGCCACCAGGCCGGGGCGGATCACGCCGCCCACTGCCGGCATCTGGCGCCCCTTGCCCAGTCGCCGGGTCAGCGCATCATAGCGCCCGCCCGAGGCGACAGGCGGCAGGTCGGGATGCGCCTCGCTGGTAAAGCCAAAGACGAACCCGTCGTAATACTCCATCTGCGTGCGGCCATACGACGTCTCGAACGGCAGGGTCGCCACGTCGATGCCCCGTGCGTCCAGCGCCTCGAGCCGGGCGGCCAGCGCGGCGACGGCCCCGCTGATCGACGGCATGTCGACTGCCAGGTCCCGCAACCGCTCCAGCGCATTGGGGCATGTCTCGCGCACCGCCAGCATGGCGGACAAGAGCTCAACCTCCCCCTCGGCGATGGGCTCTGCCTCAGCATCCGCGCGCAAGGCCTCGATGCGCGCCGCAATCTCGGCCTCGCTGCGCAGCCCGATCAGCGGGCCCGCATTGGCCATCGGATCGTCGGCGGCCAACAGCGCCGCCCGGCTGGCCGGCACAGGCGCGCGGCCCGAAAAACGGTCGATCAATGCGCGAAACCGGCGCGGTCGCCAGACATGGCGGCGCAGCGCGGCCTTGCGCGCCTCGGTCGTTCCAAGGCCCTCGATCGCAGCCATCAAGATACCGATATCGCCCGTCGCAGGCGTCAGGCCCAGCGGCGCCAGCATACCCTGCATCAGTGCGAACACCTCGGCATCCGCCTCGGCCGGGGCGGCGGCGCCCATGACCTCGTAGCCCACCTGGAAATACTCACTGGCGCGGCGCGGATCATCCTCCTGCCGGCGAAAAACCTCGCCCGAATAGGTATAGCGCGCCGGCTCGGCCCCGCTCTCCATATGCATCTGGACGACGGGAACGGTGAAGTCCGGGCGCAGCATCTGCTCGCCCTTCAGCGGATCGGAAGTGACGTAGGCGCGCGCGCGGATGTCTTCGCCGTAGAGGTCCAGCAGAACCTCGGCGGGCTGCAGGATCGAGGTTTCGACCACCTCGGCCCCAGCCGCTTCGAAGATGGCGCGCAGGCGTGCCGCCTCGGCGCGGATCGCGGCGCGGCTTGGCTGCTCGGCCAGATCGCTCACGAGCCGGGCCCTTCGAGGATTTCGCGCACCTTGGCCACCATGTCAGAGCGCGGCACCTCAAACTGGCTGGGCCGCTCTTTCCACTCTTCCAGCGTCGCGCTCTCGGCGATCTGCGCGCCCAGCACCAGGTCCTTGATTTGCACCACGCCTGCCGCCTGCTCGTCCGCGCCCTCGATGATGGCAACGGGGCTATGGCGTTTGTCCGCGTATTTCAGCTGGTTGCCGAAATTCTTGGGATTGCCCAGATAGACCTCGGCGCGGATGCCCGCGGCGCGCAATTCACCGACCATGGCTTGGTAATCGGCCATGCGGGCGCGGTCCATCACGGTGACGACGACAGGGCCGGCGGCCTCGCCCGAATCCTGCCCGCGCGCAGCCAGCGCCGCCAAGAGCCGGTCCACTCCGATGCTGACGCCAGTCGCAGGCACCGCCTGCCCGGTGAAACGCTTGACGAGGTCATCATACCGCCCGCCCCCGGCCACACTGCCGAACTGGCGCTTGTTGCCATCCTCGTCGAGGATATCGAAGGTCAGCTCGGCCTCGTAGACCGGGCCGGTATAGTAGCCAAGACCGCGCACAACGCTGGGATCAATCTCGATCCGGTCCGGCCCATACCCCTGCGCGCCAACCAGCGCCGCGATCTCCTCCAGTTCGTCCACACCCTCGGCCCCGATGGCCGATCCTTCGACAGCCGCCCGCAGATTTGCCAAGGTCGCCGCCGCATCCGCCCCTTTCGAGGTCAGAAACGCGATCACCGGCTCGGCCTGCGCCTCGCTCAGCCCCACGCCGTCGATATACGCGCCCGATGCATCCAGCCGCCCCTTGCCCAATAGCTGGCGCACGCCGTCGCTGCCGACCTTGTCGAATTTGTCGATCGTGCGCAAAACCGCATCGCGCTGATGCTGATCATCCAGCCCCATCACCTCGAGCACGCCGTTCAGAACCTTGCGGTTATTCACCCGCACCACATAGTCGCCGCGCGCGATCCCGACGGTCTCGAGGCAATCGGCCAGCATGGCGCAGATCTCGGCATCCGCGGCAACCGAAGGCGCGCCCACCGTATCCGCATCGCACTGATAAAACTGGCGAAACCGCCCCGGACCGGGCTTTTCGTTGCGCCAGACCGGCCCCATCGCATAGCGGCGATAGGGCGTCGGCAGATCCTCCTTGTGCTGGGCATAGACCCGCGCCAGCGGCGCCGTCAGGTCGTAACGCAGCGCCAGCCAGTCGCCCGGCTTCTCGCCGTCATCCTCCTGCCACGCGAAAACACCCGCATTGGGGCGCTCCACATCGGGCAGGAACTTGCCCAGCGCCTCGACCGTCTCGACGGCCGAGCTGTCCAGCGCATCAAAGCCGTAGTGATGATAGACACGCGCGATGGCCTCCAGCATGGCGGCGCGGCGCGTCACCTCTGCGCCGAAGTAATCGCGAAAGCCCTTCGGCGTCTGCGCCTTGGGGCGCGGCGTCTTTTTCTGCTTGGCCATCTCATCGTCTCCCGGAGGTCGCATGACTTGCCGCGCGGTCTAGCCCAAGCACCGAACGGCGGCAAGGGACGCGCCTCCGCCCATGCTTCACCTTGGCGAAATACTCACTGGCGATGCCTCCGCACCGGGCGCAGCGCTTGACGCGGCGCGCGGCGCGGGCCAAACCGGCCTCATGGAACAGCTCGAAGAACAGATCGCCCACCTCACCCGCGCCGTCGACGATCTGTCGGATACGGTCGCGCGGCAGGATGCCGAAATCGCCGTTCTCACCCGCCGGGTCGAGATGCTGATGCGCCGCGAGGCCGAGCGCGAGACGGATGGCGGCGGCCAAGCGACCTTTCAGGACAGGCCGCCCCCTCATTGGTGATGCTTGGGCAGGCGTTTGGCACGTTGCTCAGACGCGCGCAGCTTTGTGGATGAAGTCGGCGAGGCGTTCGAAGGTGGCGGCGGGTTTCTCATCCGGATGAAGTTCCAGATGACCATGCAGCATTCCCGGCCTCTCGAGCAATGTCATGCGATCGCCCATCTTGCGCTTGAGCATGCGCACGCCCTTGACCGAAACACGCGAATCCCCCGGATCGTGCTGGGCAAGCGCGATCATCCGATCATTTCCAGCCACTAACGCGGGGTAGTTGTACCCGCCCGAACTGGCGAACACCCCGTTCAGCCGCGCCGCCGGAAGGCCCAGCGCAGGTGGCGAAAAGGCCAGATTGAAGGCCGTCAGCCCGCCCGCCGACGCGCCGCCAGCTACGAGCGCCGGTCCCCAGCCATAGCGGACGCCCTCAGCCGAGGCCCAGTCGAGGAACATCAGACCATCTTCCAATGCCGCGAGCGAGCGCGCCTCGCAGAGGCCGGGGCGGATCAGATTTGCCCGCTCCGCCTGCAAAGCCTCCAGATGTGCGCGCACCTGGTCCGAAAGATCCGCCTCGGTCGCGCGCAGCCGATACCCGACGGACGCAACGGCAATCCCCGCCTTCGTCAGGCGGCGGCCCAGCCTCCGTGCGATTTTCATGTCGTGGCTGCCGAATTTGAACGCGCCGGCATGAAACCAGACAAAAAGCGGCGGCGCCTCTGACGTGCCGTTGTTCGGGAGAAAGAGGGTGGCCGGCAGATCCACCTTCACGCCGCCCAGCGAGGCGCGGCCATAGATCACGTCATGCCGCGTCATCTCCATGGCCTGTCCCACGCCTCAAAGGTCCTGCACATCCATCACGCCGTCGAGGCTCTTGATCGCGCCCTTGATCTGGGGCGTCACCGGGTAGTCACGTCCGGCAGACAATTCGACCTCGCCGGGCAGGCCGTCGGCCATGAGGCAGAAGCGGATCGGGCCCGGGCGCGCCGCCTTGGCGGCCTGCGCCGCGCCGTCCAGCACCCGCGCGACCGACGCGACGGCCCCCGGCTCCTCGACAAAGATCATCAGCCCAAGGCTACCCGCATCCGCGACAACGCCGTCGATGGGCGCGACCGATCGCGCCAGAAGTTTCAGCTGCTCAGCCTCCATCGTCGCCTCGGCGGTGATGACGACCTGCGCGCCCGTCTCGATATGCTCGCGGGATTTCTCCAGCGTTTCCGAGAACATGGTGACCTCATAACCGCCCGTCGTATCGCTCAGCTGGACAAAGGCAAAGCGGTTGCCGCGCGCTGATTTCCGCTCCTGCCGGCCCGCGACGACACCGGCCATCTTGACCACGCAAGGCGCGCGGGCGGCCTGAACCATCACCTCGTCAAGTGTCCTGACCTGCTTGCGCTTGAGGGCCGCCATGTAGTCGTCCAGCGGATGGCCCGAAAGGTAGAAGCCGACGGCCTTGAATTCCTCGGTAAGCCGCTCGGCGGGCAGCCAGTCATCGACCGGGGGCAGGCGCGGCTCGGGCAGGTCCTCGCCCGCCTCACCGAAAAGCGAGACCTGCGCGGAATTCTTCTGATCGTGGATCGCAGCCGAGTAATTCATCAGCGGCTCGATCGCGTCGAAGACGCGGCGGCGGTTGCGGTCGATCTCATCAAAAGCGCCTGAGCGGGCCAGCATTTCCAAGGGCCGCTTGCCGATCCGCTTGATGTCCACGCGGCGGGCGAAATCGTAGAGCGTGGCAAAGGGCTTCTGCTCGCGCCCTTCGACGATCAGCTTCATCGCCTCGACGCCCACATTCTTCAGCGCGCCGAGGCCATAATGTAGCACGCCCTCCCGGACCACGAATTGCGCGTCCGAGCGGTTGACGCAAGGCGGCGCCCAGTTGAGCTCCAGCCCCTTTTTCACTTCCTCGAAATAGACGGCCAGCTTGTCCGTGAGGTGGATATCGCAATTCATCACCCCGGCCATGAACTCGGTCGGGTGGTTCGCCTTGAGCCACGCGGTCTGGTAGCTGACCACAGCATAGGCCGCCGCATGCGATTTGTTGAAACCGTAATTGGCGAATTTATCCAGAAGGTTCCAGACCTCCAGCGCCTTGGCGTCATCGACGCCGTTCTCCTTGGCGCCCTTGATGAATTTTGGGCGCTCCTCGTCCATCGCGGCCTGGATCTTCTTGCCCATCGCGCGGCGCAAAAGATCGGCACCGCCAAGGCTGTATCCCGCCATCTCCTGCGCGATCTGCATCACCTGTTCCTGGTAGACGATGATGCCCTGCGTCTCGTCCAGGATGTGGTCGATGGATTTGTGCAGCGTATCCCGCTCGCTGAGACCGTTCTTGACCTCGCAGAATTTCGGGATGTTCTCCATCGGGCCAGGCCGGTAGAGCGCGACGAGCGCGATGATATCCTCGATGCAGTCCGGCTTCATGCGCTTGAGCGCGTCCATCATACCCGAGCTTTCCACCTGGAACACCGCGACCGTCTTGGCGCGGGCATAAAGCGCGTAGGTCTTGGCATCATCCAGCGGGATCTGCCCGATATCGTTTTCGGCGCCCTCGAACGGCTCGTAAATCGCGCTGCCATCTGCGGCGACATGCAGATCGCGGCCCTCGCCGTGAATCTGCTGAATGGCGTTCTGGATGACCGTCAGGGTTTTCAGGCCCAGAAAGTCGAATTTGACCAGACCCGCCTGCTCGACCCATTTCATGTTAAACTGGGTCGCTGGCATGTCCGAGCGGGGGTCCTGATAGAGCGGCACCAGCTCGTCCAGCGGCCGATCCCCGATCACAACGCCCGCCGCGTGGGTTGATGCGTTGCGCAAGAGGCCTTCAACCTGCATGCCGTATTTCAGCAGCCGGTCCACGACCTCCTCGTTGCGGGCCTCCTCGCGCAGGCGCTCCTCCTGGATCAGCGCCTGTTCGATGCTGACGGGCTTCACGCCCTCGACGGGGATCATCTTGGACAGGCGGTCCACCTGCCCGTAGGGCATCTGCAAGACGCGGCCGATATCGCGCACCGCGGCCTTGGACAGAAGGGCGCCGAAGGTGATGATCTGACCCACGCGGTCGCGGCCGTATTTCTCCTGCACGTACTGGATCACTTCCTCGCGGCGATCCATGCAGAAGTCGATGTCGAAATCGGGCATGCTGACCCGCTCGGGGTTCAGGAACCGCTCGAACAGGAGGCTATACCGCAGTGGATCGAGGTCGGTGATGGTCAGCGCGTAGGCGACGAGGCTGCCCGCACCCGAGCCACGGCCCGGCCCCACAGGAATGTCGCGGTCCTTGCCCCATTTGATGAAGTCGGCAACGATCAGGAAGTAGCCGGGGAACCCCATGCCCTCGATGATGCCCAGCTCGAATTCCAGCCGCTTTTCATATTCCTCGACGCTCACCGCATGGGGGATCACGGCCAGCCGCGCGGCCAGCCCTTCCTTGGCCTGGCGTCGCAGCTCGTCCACCTCGTCATCGGCGAATCTGGGCAGGATCGGATCGCGGCGATACGCGGCAAAGGCGCAGCGGCGGGCAATTTCCACCGTATTCTCAATCGCCTCGGGCAGATCGGCGAAAAGGGTCGCCATCTCCCCCGGGGTCTTGAAATTATGCTGGGGTGTCAGGCGGCGGCGCGGCGCGGACTGGTCCACATAGCTGCCTTCCGCCACGCAGAGCATGGCGTCATGCGCCTCATACATCTCGGATTTGGGGAAATAGACATCATTGGTCGCGACCAGCGGCAACTCCATCACATAGGCCATTTCCACATGGCCGCGCTCGCTCAGCGCTTCGGCCTCGGGCAGGCCGTCCTCGCCCGGATGGCGCTGCAACTCAACATAGAGGCGGTCGCCATAGATCTCGGCCAGCTGGCGCATCATCGCCTCGGCAGCGTCGCGCTGCCCGGCGCGCAGCAGCCGCCCGATTGGGCCATCCGGCCCGCCAGTGAGGCAAATCAGGCCGCCCGAATTCTCGGCCAGCTCCATGCGCGTCACATGCGGCAGCGATCCGTCGCCGCGCAGGTAGAGGCAGGAGTTGAGCTTCATCAGATGCTCATACCCCTCCTCGTTCTGGGCCAGCAGAACGATGGGCGCGGGCGCGGCGGTCCGCTCGCCCGGCGCGGTCTCGACGTATTCGACGTCGATCTGGCAGCCCATGATCGGCTGGATGCCCGCCCCGGCCGCCGAGACGGCGAATTCGAGCGCGGCGAACATGTTGTTCGTGTCCGTCACGGCCACGGCGGGCATCCCCGCATCGATGCAAAGGCCCGGCAGCTTCTTGAGGCGAATGGCGCCTTCGAGCAGGGAATATTCGCTGTGAACGCGCAGGTGGATGAATCGGTGGGGACTGGTCATGGCCGTACCTTAGGCGAGCGCCGCGCGCACCGCCAGAGGACTTGCTGCGGATGAGCGCCGTCTGATCCGGCGTCATCCTCTGCGTGACACGGGCGCGTTTTCTTGTCACTCTGCGCGCGTGAGCCGAAGGATATGACCATGCCCCACCGCACCCAGCTGCCCCCGACCGCCTCGATTGCCGAGCCCGATACCGGTGCGCGCCTGACCGCCCCTTCGGCCATGCGCAACGCGCCGGTGATCGCCGAAATGCTGGCGGTGCATGGCCCGCATGAGGGCCGCGCGCTGGAGCTGGCCAGTGGCACCGGGCAGCATGTCATCGCCTTTGCCGCCCACCTGCCCCATATCGAATGGCAGCCCAGCGATATCGACCCGGACCGCCGGGCCAGCATCGACGCCTGGGCTACCACGTCGAATATCCGCCCCGCGATCGAACTGGACGCCACTGCAACCGGATGGGGGGCGCAGCACAAGGGGCAGGACATGATCGTGCTGGTCAATCTTCTGCACCTCATCAGCGAGGCCGAGGCGCATATCCTGCTGCACGAAGTCGCCAAGGCGCTGCGGCCCGGCGGCCTTTTCGCCCTATACGGCCCCTTCCTACGCGAGGGGCGTGCCGTCTCGACCAACGATGCGGACTTCGACGCCAGCCTGCGCGCCAGCGACCCCGAAATCGGCTACAAGGATTCGGCCGCGGTCCTGCACTGGATGCGCGATGTGGGCCTGCACCCAATGACGCCACTGCCGATGCCGGCGAACAACCTGATGATCCTCGCCCATCAACCGCTGCACTGACGGTCAGGCGCGATAAGTGATCGCGCCGCCGCAGATCGTGACCGCCGCCCGGGCGCTGTGGATCTCCTCGGGTGCGAGGGCCTCAAGATCGCGGTCCATAACCACCACGTCGCCCATCTGGCCGGGGATCAGCTGACCCTTTCGGCCCTCGTTGAATTCCACCCAGGCATTCGCCCTCGTATAGGACAGGAGCGTGTCCATCAGGCTTTGCGGGCGCACGTCCCACGGCTTGCCCGGCTGCAGGGGCGCCACGGCGCATTGAATGTTGCGCATCGGATCCACCGGGATGACCGGCCAGTCGGTCGAGAAGATGACCGGCGTGCCGGTATCGCGGATGCGCTGCCACGCGAAGGCGTAGGGATATTGGTCATCATGCAGGATCGTGCCCTGCGGGATCAGTGGGAAATAATCGCCCAGCGCCGAATGGCGCGGCTGGAGCGAGGCGACGACCTCGAGCTCCTTGAGGCGGGGCAGATCATCGGGATGAATCACCTCGATATGCTCGATCCGGTGGCGCGCATCGCGCCGGCCGTTGGCGCGGCGCGCCGCGGCATAGCCATCGAGCGTCCGGCGCGTTGCCAAATCACCGATGGAATGCACGCTGATCTGCAACCCCATGGCGTCAATGCGCCGGCACGCCTCGTTGAAATGCTCGGGCTCGAACACAGGCTCGCCGACCGTATCCGTGCCCGGATAGGGCCGCGTCATCAGGGCGGTGCGCGTGTCGATCACCCCGTCCATGAACATCTTGACCCGCCCGGACCAGACCCAGTCGCCGGTCCAGCGGCGGTGCATCTCGGCCGCCTCCTCCAGCCGCTCTAGCGGATCGTAATTCTTCAGGTGGAACGGCACCTGCATCCGGCATTTCAGATCGCCCGACGCCTCCAGATCGCTAAGCAGTTCCAACTGGTAGAAGTTGCCGTCCATGTTATGCATCGTCGTGATGCCGTGGCTGGCCGCATGGGCGAGGCCCTTGGCGATCAGGCGGCGGTCGGCGGCGCGCTCGGCCTCCGTCGCGGGCGGCTCGGGCTCGGCGCCGGTGACATAGCCCAGCATGTCGCGCCCGCCCGTGCGGCTCAGCTTCAGCACCGGGCCAAAGGCACCCGTTTCCTGCAACTCGCCCGTGGCATTGCCGCCTGCCTCCATCACGATCACGCTGCCCTCGGGCACGCGCCCCCCATGCAAAAGGCCCGCCTGCCGCAGCGCCATCGTGTTCGCCCAAAGTGTGTGAATATCGGGCGCCAGCAGCGCCAGCGGGCGATCCGGCAGGATGGCATCCAGATCATGGCGCGTCGGGTTGCGGCCATCCATCAGCCCGTAGATCGTGCTGGTGCCCAGGATCATCGGCTCGTCCGGGTTGGCCTCGGCATAGGCGCGGATGGTGCGGGCGGCATTCTCGGCCGTCGTCACCCCCTCCATCGCCATGAATTCCAGCGCGGCAGAGCCCTGAAACAGATGCACATGGCTGTCGATGAAGCCGGGCATCACCGTGCCCCCGCCCGCATCAATCACCTGCGCGCCGGGGGTGGCCATCTGGCGGATATCCTCGGTGCTGCCCACCGCCAGAATCGCACCGCCCGACAGCGCCACTGCCTCGGCGCGGGGATGCTTTGAGTTCATTGTCAGAACCTTGCCATTCAGGATTATCAGATCCGCTTGCTGCGCCATGTCGGTCCCCTTTTCGCCACCAGGCGGGCCGCGCCCACCGTCCTGCGGCCAATCTGTGCCATGACCGCGCCGGGGTAAATACCCCTCGCCGCGCGTCCCAGCGTGCCGCGGGGCGGCATTGCCGCCACAAGGGGCCTTTACCTTTTGACCTGCGCGGTCCTAGTCTTGGAAAACGCTGGCGGCATGGAATCGTGCTGCGGGCCAATAAATAAAGGGAAAGACGCCGCATGGGACAGCAGGCACCAGCCGGGGGCAATACGCAAAGAGACGCAGACGACGTGATGATTCACGCCGAGCACGTGACCAAGACCTTCGGTCAGGGCGCCGGGAAAATCACCGCGCTTGACGATGTCTCGGTCGATATCCGCAAGAACGAGTTCTTCACGCTGCTGGGCCCCTCGGGCTGCGGCAAGACCACGCTCTTGCGCCTCATCGCGGGGTTCGAGTTGCCGGATGGTGGCCAGATCCTGCTGGACGGGCAGGAAATCGGGCATTTGCCGCCCTACAAGCGCCCGGTGAACACCGTTTTCCAGTCCTACGCGCTCTTTCCGCATATGAGCGTGGCGCGCAATATCGGCTTTGGCCTCGAAATGCAGGGCCGCCCCAAATCCGAGATCAAGGAGGCGACCGACCGCATGCTGGCGCTGGTCCAGATGGAGCATCTGGCCGGCCGCCGCACCGATCAGCTCTCGGGCGGGCAACAGCAGCGCGTGGCGCTGGCCCGCGCGCTTGCGCCGCGCCCCAAGGTTCTGCTTCTGGACGAGCCTTTGTCGGCGCTGGACCTCAAGCTGCGCAAGGAAATGCAGATCGAACTCAAGCGCCTGCAAAGCGAGACGGGCATTACCTTCGTCTTTGTCACGCATGACCAGGAAGAGGCGCTGACCATGTCGGACCGCATCGCGGTAATGAAGTCCGGTGCCATCCTGCAGGTCGGCGCGCCGAAAGAGATCTACAACAATCCGGCCCGTCGCTTCGTCGCGGATTTCATCGGCGACATCAACATACTGGAGGGCGATCTTGCCGAGAACGGCGCCAAGGTTACCCTACCCGGCGGCAAACAGGTGGGCGCGCTGCTGGCCGAGGGCGCGGCCCGCGAAGGGCAGGTTTCGGTCGCCATCCGCCCCGAGAATATGGGGCTGACAGCACCCGATTCCCCCGATGCGGCGCTGAAGGGCCGCGTCAGCAATATCGTCTATTTCGGCGCGGGCCATAACCTGCATGTGGAGCTTGAGGGCGGCGGCGAGGTCATGGTGCGGCGCGCCCAGACAGATGCCGAGATCGGCGCGAATGTGGGCCTGACGGTGCCGGACGCCGTTCAGGTTCTGGTGGACTGATGGCCGATATCGCATCCACGCAAACCACGGCCCAAACCGATGCCCGCCTTGCCGAGGCGCGCGCGCAGCTAGAAGGCGCAGCGCGCCGTCGCCGCTGGCAACTTCTGGCGCCCGCCCTGATCGCCATCGGATGCTTCGGCATCTTCCCGTTGTCGATCACGCTGATCTATTCGTTTCTCAGCCCCGGCACCTATGGCGGCGTCACTTGGGAATTCTCGACCGACGCCTATGTGCAGTTCCTGTTCGACCGCGACATCTTTGACGACACGCTGCAGTTTTCGGGCACTTACCTCAGCATCTATGGCCGCTCCATCGGGCTGGCCTTCGGCGCGACAGTGGGCGCGCTCGTCATCGGATTTCCGACCGCGTATTTCATCGCGTCAAAGCCGCTGGAGCAACGCAATTTCTGGCTATTCCTCATCACGCTGCCCTTCTGGGTCAACCTCTTGATCCGCACCTACGCGATCCTGCTGATCATCCGGGACGAGGGGTTCATCAATCTGGGCCTCATGTGGACCGGCATCACCGACCGGCCCATCGGCATGCTCTATACCGATTACGCGATCTTCGCGGGCCTGATCTACAGCTACCTGCCCTTCATGGTGCTGCCCCTCTACGCATCGCTGGAAAAGCTGGATTTCAAGCTGGTCGAGGCCGCCTATGACCTTTACGCCAGCCGGTTCCAGGTACTGCGCCATGTCATCATCCCGATGGCAAAACCCGGCATCGTGGCGGGCTGCATCCTGGTCTTCATCCCCGGCCTCGGGGCCTACATCACCCCCACCCTGCTAGGCGGCGGCAAGGAGTTGATGATCGGCAATCTCATCGAGCTGCAATTCTCCGGCTCGCGGAACTGGCCCTTCGGCTCGGCGGCGGCGCTGATCCTGATGGTCGTCGTCATGGTCTCGCTCATCATCTATGTGCGCTACTCGGGCAAGGAGGCACAGGGACATGGCTGATAAGGCGCAAACCCCCGCAACCGTGGCCAGCCCCGATCCGGTGGCGCCGAAAAAGCGCCGAATGAAGGATCTGCGCAAGCAGCCCGGCTTCGACACGCTGGCCTGGATCTGCCTCTTCTTTCTCTATGCGCCGATTGTCGTGCTGATCGTCTTTTCGTTCAACGACAACCGTTCGGTCGTGAAATGGACCGAGTTCAGCCTGCGCTGGTACAAGGCCGCATTCGAGAATGACGGCGTCCGCGAGGCCACGATGATTTCCCTGCAGGTGGCGCTGGTGGCCATGGTCTTTTCCACCACCTTTGCCACGATGGCGGCGCTGGCCACCACGCGCGTGCGCCCTTTCAAGGGCCAGACGCTGGCCTATGCGGTCATCAACCAGCCCCTCATGGTCCCCGAGATCGTCACCGCCGTCGCCACGCTGGCCCTTTTTGGCATCATCAAGCAGGCAACGGGCGTCAACGGCATCGGATACCTGATGCTGGCGCATACGGTGTTCTGCATTCCCTTTGCCTATATGCCCATCCGCGCGCGGCTTGAGGATATGAACCTGACTCTGGAACAGGCGGCGGCGGACCTCTACGCGACACCTTTCCAGGTCTTTCGCCGGGTCACCATGCCGCTGATGGCGCCCGGCATCGTGGCGGGGGCGATGCTGGCGTTCGTGGTGTCGCTCGACGACGTGATCATCACGCTGCTGGTGGCCGGACCGGGCGAGACGACGCTGCCGGTCTATATCCTTGGCCAGATCCGGCGCGGCATCACCCCTGAAATCAACGCTGTCTCGACGGTCCTTCTGGGGCTGTCGGTGGTGCTGGTCTCGATCTTCTTTCTGATCGGGAACAAGAAGCGGACATGAAGGTCCGCGACAAATCAACCAACCGGAGGATATCCAAAATGACGAAACCCACCAAGCACATGGCCGCGACGCTTGCCGCCGCCGTGGCCCTCGCCGGGCCCGCATGGGCCGAGGGCGAGCTGAACATCTACAACTGGGGCAACTACACCAATCCCGAGTTGATCGAGAAATTCGAGAAGGAATTCGATGTCGATGTCAGTCTAGACGCCTATGACAGCAACGAAATCATGCTGGCCAAGGTCCGCGAAGGCAATACCGGCTACGATATCGTCGTGCCCAGCGATTCCACCGCCGCCATCATGATCGAGCAGGGCCTGCTGGCCGAAGTGAAGCCCAACGAGATGGAGAATTTCTCGAACATGGATCCCAAATGGGTCGATGTCTATTGGGATCCGGGCCGCAACTACACCGTGCCGTGGCAGTGGGGCACAACCGCCTTCACCGTCGACAAGGAAGTTTATGACGGTGATATCGACACGCTGTCGCTGCTCTTCGAGCCCCCGGAAGAGTTGAAGGGCCGCATCAACATGCTCAACGACATGCCCGAGGTGATCAACGCCGCCCTGCGATATCGCGGCTATGACCGCTGCAACAGCAACACCGAGGAATTGCGCGACGTCACCGAGCTGCTCATGTCCGCCAAAGAGCATTGGCGCACGATGGACTACGCCACTATCGAAAAATTGACTTCGGGTGATGTGGACCTCAGCCAGACATGGAACGGTGCCGCCATGCGCGCCCGCGAACAGCGCCCGACACTGGCCTACGCCTATCCCGTCGAGGGCTTTACCGGCTGGATGGACAACGCGGCCGTTCTGGCCGAAGCGCCCAACATGGAAAACGCCAAGCTTTTCATGAACTTCATCATGGACCCTGAAAACGCGGCCCTGATCTCGAACTTTGCCCGCTATGCCAACGGCATTTCCGGCAGCGAGGAGTTCTTGGTCGAGGATATGAAAAGCGCGCCCGAAATCGTCATGCCGGAGGATGCGCCAGCGCCCGATTTCGTCAAGCCCTGCCCGCAGGAAGTGACGGATCTTTACAACCGCATCTGGACGAAGCTGAAGCAATAAGGCACTGCAGCGGGGGCGGGGCGCATACCGGCGCCCCGCCCTTTTTCGTGCCTGAACCTCCCAACCCCAAGGATATCCCGATGACGCCCCCCAATGCCGGCCCCCTCAAAAGCCCCGAGGCACATGCCGCCGCCCATGGGGCTCCGGCGCATCCGGCGCATCCCGCCGCCCATGCCGTGCCGGTGCATGCAGCGCCGCACAAGGCCCCGGCGCATCACGCCTCGCCCACGCATCCCGCGCCCACCGCGCGCGATCATGGCATCATGCAAGGTTTTCCGCCTGCGCCCGAGCGGATCCCCGGCCCCAGCAACTGGGACCTGCCGCCGTTCAATCGCTGGTCCTTCATGAACATGCGCAACCTTTTTCCCACCGCCGACGTGCCGCGCGGCGCGGGCCCGGTGCGCGCCCTGCCCGCCGCACAGCAGGAACTGCGCGCCATCCGCTTTCCCACCCTCGCCGGCACTCAGCAAAGCGTCGGCAGCTGGCTCGACGCCAGCTATACCGACGGCTTCATGGTGATGAGCCGTGGCCGCGTGGTGCATGAAAGCTATCACAACGACATGGGCGCCCTGACGCCGCATTTGTCGCAATCCGTGGCCAAATCGGTCGTCGGCGCGCTGGCAGGCGTGCTGCATGGCGAGGGGGCGCTGGACCTCGACGCGGCCATGCCGACGCTGGTGCCCGAACTGGCCCATTCGGGCTATGCGGACGCGACTTTGCGCCATGTGCTCGACATGCGCTCGGGCGTGCGCTTCAACGAGGATTACGGCACGCCCGGCTCGGACATGACGCGCATCGACATCGCCAGCGGCTGGCGCCCGTCCGAGGATGCCGCGCCCCCCGCCACGATCCGCGACGTGATTCTCAGCCTGCCGCAAGAGCGCGGCCATGGCGAAGCCTTCCGCTATCGCTCGATCGAGACGGATGTCGTCGCCTGGGCGCTTGAGCGGGCGGGTGGCGCGGCCCTGTCGGACCTTCTGTCCACGCATATCTGGTCGCGCATCGGGGCCGAGCGGGACGCCTATTTCACCGTCGATGGCGCGGGCACCGCGCTGGCCGATGGCGGCTTCAACGCCACAATGCGCGACTACGCGCGCTTTGGCCTGATGCTGCTGGAAGGCGGCGCATGGAACGGCAATCAGATCGTGCCCGAGGAGTGGATCCGCGCCAGCGCCAGCGGCGACCGCGCCGCCTTTGGCGAGCCCTACACCGCCACCTCGCCCAAGGGCGCCTATAGCCGCCAATGGTGGATCCACGATGCCAGCCGCGGCGATTTCATGGCGCGCGGCGTCTTTGGCCAGTTGATCTATCTGGACCCCAAAACCGAGTTCCTGGCCGTCAAGCTGTCCACTTGGCCGGATTTCCTGATCCACAGCTACACCGTCGACATGCTGCACGCCGTGACCGCCATCCGCGATGCGCTGGCCCCGGCCTGAGCTCGATGACCTGACGCGATTGCAGCCCCCCGCGCGCCCTGACAGTATGCGCCGGGCGCGCGAGCGGCGCGCGCCATCCCGGACCGGACTTATGCGCATCATCCACACTGCCGACTGGCATCTCGGGCACAGCCTCAACGGCTGGGGCCGCGAGGATGAGCATCGCCTCTATTTCCAGCGGCTTGCCGATGTGATCGAGCGCGAGGAAGCCGATGTGCTTCTGGTCGCGGGTGATGTCTTTGACAGCTCGAACCCCTCGGGCGAGGTGCAAAGGCTGCTCTATGACGCGCTGGCCGCGTTCAAGCGCCGCCGCCCCGACCTGATCACCGTCATCAGCGGCGGCAACCACGACCCGGCCCAGCGGCTGGAGGCGCCCATGCCGGTGCTGCGCGCCCTCGATGTGCATGTCGTCGCCACGGTGCAACGCCGGGAGGGGCGGATCGACATCGCGCGCCACCTTGTCCCCATAAAAGGGCCGGATGGCACCCCGGCGCTCTACATTCTCGCCATCCCGTTTCTGCGCGCCTCGGACCTGACCGGGCTGCATGCCGAGGGCGCCGATCCCGTGGTGGATGCCGCCAGCCGCTTTTACGCCGAGATCGCGGCGCAGGCTCAGGAGGTTGCAGGCGACGTGCCGATCATCGCCACCAGTCACCTCCATTGCGCCGGCGGGCTGGAGAGCGAGGGCGCTGAGCGGCGGATCCTGATCGGCGGCGCGCACGCCCTGCCTCCCAGCGTGTTTCCGGACTGCCTGATCTATGTCGCGCTGGGCCATTTGCACGGCCAGCAGACGCTCAAGGGTGGACGCGTGCGCTATTCCGGCGCATGTTTTCCGCTCTCGTCCTCCGAGATCCGCCATTCCCACGGCGTCACGCTGATCGAAATGGAGGGCGGCACCGCCACTCACCGCCATATCCCCATCGCCCGCCCCGCAGAGGTGCTGCGCATTCCGCAAAGCGGCACCATCACGATCGACGATCTGCCCGCCACGCTGGCGGACATCTCCTGCGACGCCGATCTGCCGATGGGCCTGCGCCCCATCATCTACCTCGAGATCGAGCCGACCGACGCGGCCTCTGTCCTGATGACCGAGGCCGCGCGCCTCATCTCCGAGCGGGGCCTGCGCCTTGGCGGGGCGCGGGTGCGGCGCAAAGAAGGGGCGGACGCGCCCGCGCCGCCCCCGGTCTCCAGCCTGCGCGAGACGGACCCCGAGACGCTCTTTGCGCAGGCCTATGAGGACCGCAACGGCATCCCCCCCGAGGCGCGCCATCTCAGCGCCTTCCGCGATATCCTGGCCGGGGAATAGCGCGATGGATATCCTGCAGATCCGGGGCGAGAATATCGCCAGCCTTGCCAAGCCTTTCGACATCCACCTCGACGCGCCGCCCCTTTCGGGCGCTGGCCTGTTTGCGATCACCGGCCAGACCGGATCGGGCAAATCCAGCCTGCTGGACGCCATGTGCCTCGCACTTTACGGCGATTGCCCACGCCTTGGCAGTGCGGGCGTCAACGATACCGTGCCCGATGTCAGCGGCGAGATGCTGCAATCCTCGGACGCGCGCACAATCCTGCGGCGCGGCGCCGCCCAAGGCCATGCGACCGTGCGGTTTCGCGGCCGCGACGGCGCGGAATACGAGGCCCGCTGGTCTGTGCGCCGCGCCTATGGCAAGGCATCGGCCAAGCTGCAGAACGTGGATCGCAGCATCACGCGGCTGAGCGACGGCACCGTGCTGGAGAACCAGATCCGCGCGGTGAATGACCGCATCGTGGCGCTGACGGGCCTCACGTATGACGAATTTCGCCGCTCGGTCCTTCTGGCGCAGGGCGATTTCGACAGCTTCCTCGGCGCCAAGACCGCCGAGCGTGCGGCGATCCTGGAAAAGGTCACCGGCACGGGACTTTACCGGGATATCTCGCGCCGCGTCTTTGCCGCCCATGCCAGCGCCGAGCGCGCGGTGCAGGACCTGGACATGAAGCTGGGTGAGCATAGCGTGCTCACCCCCGAGGAGACCGCCGCCGCCACCGCGCGCATTGCCGAGCTGGACAAGCTGCGCGCCGTGGCAGGCACGGCCCTTGCCGCCACGCGCCGCGACATCAAGCGCCATGAGGCGATCGAGGCCGCAACGGCCCGCTGCACACAGGCAGCGCAGACCCTCTCGCAAGCCAAGGCGCACTGGGCCAAGCGGCAGGAGGATGCCGCGCAGCTTGGGCGCCTGCGCAAGGCCGCCCAGATCCGCCCCGACCACCGCGAATTGCAGAACGCCAAGGCGGCCGAGGCCAGCGCGCGGACCGAGATCATCCGCTGCGCCGAGGCCGAAACTGCCGCAGAGGCAGCGCTGAGCGCAGCGGCGCAAGACCTTGCCACCCATCGCAAGGCTCATGACGAGGCCGAGGCGCGCTTTGCCGATCTGGGCCCCGTCTGGACCCACGCCACCACGCTGGATGCCCAGATCATCGATGCATCCCGCGAGGAAAGCGCGGCGCAAGCTGCCTATGAGGCCCGCCGCGCCAAGGCCGAGCAGGCCGAGGCGGCATGGACTAAGGCGAAGGCGGATCTGGCCGGGCTAGAGCAGGAGGCGCAGCCCCTGACCGAAGCGCTGGCCGAGGAGCCGCAGGGCGACGCGCTGGTTGCAGGCTGGCCGGTGCTGAGCGACCGGCTGGAGCGACGCATCGCCGCCTCTGCCGCCGCAGCGGAGGCAGAGGGGCGCGCGGCGCGGCTTACGCAGGAGTTGCAAGGGGCGGAGCGCCGCAAAGCCGAGATCGCAGAGGCCATCGCCAAGGCCACCGCGCAAAGCGCCAAGATCGAGAGTGCCGTGGCCGAGCGCGCACCGCGCCGCGAGGCATTGCGGGGCAGATCGCCTGCGGAGCGGCTGAACCGGCTCGCCCGCAGCGCCGCCTCGTTGCAGGTTCTTGCCGCGCTGGCCGCCCAGCACAGTGCCGAGACCGGACACGCAGAGGATCATCTGCGCGGTCAGGAAGACGCCCGCCAGAGCATCGCCCAAAGCGAGGCGGCGCTTGCAGAGGCGCGCAGCGATCAGGCCCGCGCCGAGGCGCAGATCGAGGCGCTCGAGGCGCCCGCGGGGCTGGCCGAGGCGGCCCTATCGCCCGAGGCGCGCAGCCTGCGCCTGCATCTCGAAGAGGGGCAGCCCTGCCCCGTCTGCCACGCGCTTCATCATCCCGTGCACGCGGACGGCGCGGCGCGTGCGCTGGCGGAGGATCTGCGCGCCAGGCTGGAGGCCGCCCGCGCTGCCAGCCGCGCCGCCGTCACCGCGCAGGAGGCCAGCCGCGCCCGCATCGCGCAGGCCCGTCAGGACCATGAGGCGCTGGCCCGCCGCCACGCCGAGGCTAGCGCCCTGCTCAGGCGGATCGAGGCTGACTACCGCAGCGCGCATGAGGGCGAGGCGGGCGGCCCTATCGCGGACCGCCTGCCGGCTGATCCCGCAGGCGCTATGCCTGCGCTGGATACTTTGGCCACGGTTCTGGCCGATTGGAAAATCAGCCTCGAGGCCGAACTGGCCGAGCTTGAGGCGCTGGACCGGCAGGCGCAGACGGATGAGGCGCAGCTGGCAACGCTTGGCCGCGACCTGCGCGCCCTGCGCGGCGAGGAGGCCGAAATCGACCGGCAAACCGGCCCGATGCAGCGCCAGCGGGACGCGGCGCAATCCGAGGCGGAAGCGCAAGGGGCCGCCCAGCGCGATCTGGACGCGCGCCTTGCGCAGGACTTTGGCGATCTGGGGCTGGACTGGAAGGAGTTCGATGCGGAAGGCGCCCCGCATCTGCAAGCGCTCGAAGAGCGCAAGACGGCGCATGCGCAGACCCATTCGGCGCTGCAATCCCTGACGTCACGCAGTGAGGACGCACAGCGCGCGATCGAGAAAGCTGAGGCACAGCACAAGGGCGAAGCAGAAGCCGCCGAGGCGCTGAAGGACGCATGGCAGGACCGGCGCGCCAAGGCCGAGACGCTGCGCGTCGAGCGCGCCACGCTTCTTGGCGGCGAAGAGACCGCTGCGCATCGCACCGCCTTCAACCAGCGCCGCAAGGAGCTCCAGACCACCAAGGAGGCAGCCTCCGAGGCGCATGGCACCGCCGCCGCCGCCTTTGCGTCGGCGCAGGCCGCCAGCGCTTCGGCCCGGCGGAGCGGGGATGCGGCCAGCCTGCGGGTCAGCGAGGCAGAAAAAGCGCTCAGCGCCGCGCTGGACCGCATTGGCCTGAACGAAGAGGAAGCACGCGACCTGCTGGACTGGGACGACGCGCGCATCGCGGCGCTGGAGGCTGCCATCGGCGCCGCCAAGGATGCCCTGCTGCGCTCCGAGAGGGACCAAGAGACCCGGCAGGCCGATCTGGCCGAGTTGCAAAAGGCGGGTGTGCCCGAAACGCCCCTGCCCGAGCTGACCCAGAAGCTCGGGCAGCAGGAGGCCGAGGACGACGCGCGCCGGGATGAGCGCGCCACGATCCAGCACCGGCTAGAGGCCGACCGCGAGACGCGCGCCCGTATGGCCGCGCTGGTTGCCGAGATCTCCAAGGCCAAGGCGCATCGCGACACGCTGGCCGCGGTGAACGATACCGTCGGCTCGTCCACCGGCGACCGCTTTTCAACCATTGCGCAGGAGGTCACGCTCGCCATTCTGGTCGAGCAGGCGAACCATCATCTGGCCGATATCAAGCCGCGCTACCGCCTTGCGCGCGGCCTTGGCAAGCTTTCGCTGCATGTGGTGGATGAGGATATGGCGGGCGAAATCCGCTCGACCCGCAGCCTTTCGGGGGGCGAGCGGTTTCTAGTGTCGCTGGCCCTGGCGCTGGCGCTGTCAACCGTCGGCGGCACCGGCACGATCTCTGGCACGCTCTTCATCGACGAGGGGTTCGGCACTCTGGATGCGGGCAGCCTCGACATGGCCATCGACGCGCTGGAGGCGCTGCAGGCGCAGGGCCGGATGATCGGCGTGATCAGCCACGTGCAGGCGATGCAGGACCGCATCCCGGTGCAGATCCGCATCCGCGCGCGCGGTGCGGGCGCCAGCGAGGTCATGCTGAGCGCGGATTAGGCGCGCTCGGGCGGAATGAGCTCGAAGCTGAGGAAAGTGTTGCCGGTCAGGGACGGATCGGTCAGCCGATAGGTCTGCCCGTCGCGGAGATAAGGCAGATCGCCATTCTTCAGGCACGCCTCTAGCCGCGCGGCATTCTGGTAAGTCAGGTCCAGCGCCACGATGCCCGGCTGATCGGCAGAGGCCAACTCAGGGGAAACCGGGCCGTAGCGCGCCTCGACCGCATCGCGGGCCAGAATACGGATCACGCCATTGGCGGTCCTCAGAACCGCGCCGCCATCACATTCTTGCACTGCGCCGTAGAGGCCAGAGAGCTTGGCCGCCAGCGGGGCAATATCTCCGGGGCGCGCCAGTACAGTGACGCCGGCATAGCCGCACACGGAATTCGGGTGATCCTGCCAGGCGGGGACATAAATCAGATCCGGTCGATGCTGCTGGCAGAGAAAAAACGACATGCGCGGCCATTTCCGGTCCGGCATCAGGGCCAACGTCGTTCGGGTGCGGCCCGCGCGGCCATCCGGCAGGGTGACGTCGCGCCCAAACTCGAGCTGTCCGGCCACGTCGAAGCCCGCCTTGGCCGCATAGGCGGCCTCCGACGCCGCATCGGTGCTGTGCAGCGCGGTCAGCGCGATGCCCTCCCGCCCCTGCAGATGCGCGTGGATGTGACGGCCAAAGCGGAAATCGCCCGCCGGTATCTCGTCAATCAGCGCCGCGTCATGGATCCCCATGATCTCCAAAAGGCAGCCCGAGAACATGGCAAGGCTGGTGCTGGTGCCCCAGGGATGCCTGCCCACCGGGGTCATGTTGAATCCGATCGAGATCAGACGCGCGCGCAAGGCGTCGATATCGCGCACCGCGATCAGCGGGTGGTCCAGCCCGAACGCGGCGTTCATGCCTTGCTCCGATCCAGAAACGAAACCTTGGCCGCGCCCGCCTGCCGGGCCTTGGCCCCCACGACGACGGTGCCAGGCGCGACATCCTCGATCACGATCGCGCCCGCCGCGACGTTGGCCCCTGCCCCGACCGTGATATTGCCCAGAAGGATGGCCCCCGCGCCAATCACTGCGCCATCGCCGATCACCGGGTGCCGCTGCGGCCTGCTATCGGTCAGGGTGCTGCCCAGCGTCACATTGTGCCAGATGGACACATCCTGCCCAATCACCGACGTCTCGCCCGCTACAAAGCCCAGCCCGTGATCCAGCCACAGCCCCGGCCCGATCCGCGCGGCGGGATGGATATCCGTGGCAAAGGCGCGCCCGACACGCGCCTTGAGCGCCAGCGCCAGCACCGGATCACCGTCTTGCCAGATCCGATGGGCGACGCGGTGCGCCATGACCGCATGCACGCCCCGCGCAAACAGGAGGGTGGCGGCGCGCCCGCCCGGCTCGAAGTTGCGCCGCGCCGTCTCGCAGATATCATGCTGGCTGATCTCGGCCAGATCGGGATGCGCGGCATAGATGCGCTGCACCAGATCGCCCGGCACATCGGCTACGGCCCCCAGAACCGCGCCCGCCAGATCGGCGAAACCCTCGAACCGACGGGGCGCGAAGCCGATCAGCGCAGCGGCCTCGCCCGCGCCTTCCAGCAGCGCCTCGACTTCGCGGACCAGCGTCATGGCCGTCTATTCTGCATGGGTTACCCCTCCGCTATTCAACTGCCGCAAATGGCGCGCGGCGCCGTTCAGGAAACATAGCCGAAGGCGATCTTGGGAGTCTCGCCGCTGTCGAGCCAGACGGATTTGGGGCTGGTATATTCCATCAGCGCGTCCGTCCCGCTGGAGCGGCCGAAACCCGAATTCAGCGATCCGCCAAAGGGCGACGAGACATGAATCGCCTTGTAGCTGTTGATCCAGAACGTGCCCGCGCGCACCGCGTCCGCAACACGGTGCGCCCGCCCCACATCGGAGGTCCAGACCGCCCCGGCCAACCCAAACTCGGTGTCATTGGCGATGGCGATCGCCTCGGCCTCATCTTCGAAGGGGATGGCGGTGACGACGGGGCCGAAAATCTCGCGCTGGGCTGCCTCGGCCCCATTGCCCAGACCTGCCAGCAAGGTGGGCGGCACGAAATAGCCCGTCGCGGGCGTTTTCGCGCGGCTGTGCACATTTGCGCCTTCGCGCTTCGCGGCCGCGATCATCGCGCCGATATGGGAAAACTGGCGGGCATTGCTGATCGGGCCCAGCTCGGTCGCGTCGTCCAGCGGATCGCCCAGCGCGATCCGGTTCATCCCATCGGCGATCATCTGCGTCAGCTCGACATGGACCGCGCGTTGGACCAACAGGCGCGATCCGGCCACGCAGCTTTGGCCCGCGCCCGAGAATATGGCCGCCTGCGCTCCAAGGCAGGCATGTTCCAGATTGGCGTCATCAAAGACGATATTGGCTGATTTACCGCCCAGCTCCAGCACCGCGGGCTTCAGCGCCTCAGCGGCGGCTACGGCCACGCGCCGCCCGGTTTCGGGTGAGCCGACAAAGATCACCTTGCGCACGGCGGGATGCTGAATGGCCGCCTGCCCGGTGGTCGGACCCAGCCCGCAGAGCACGTTGACAAGGCCGCGCGGCAGCCCCGCCCCTTCGGCGATGCGCACCAGCGCGACGGTGGTCAGGGGTGTCAGCTCGCTGGGTTTGATGACCACGCCATTGCCGGTGGCGATGGCCGGGGCGATCTGCCAGCCTGCGGTAAAGATGGGAGCGTTCCACGGCGTGATCTGGAAGACCACGCCCAAAGGCTCGCGCAGCGTGTAGTTCAGATGGCCGCTGGGCACCGGGATCACCTCGCCATGCAGCTTGTCGGCCCAGCCGGCATAATAGCGAAACATCTCGGCCACCTTGGCAACCTCGACGCGGCAATCGCGGATCGGCTTGCCCGCGACCAGCGCCTCAAGCTGCGCCAGCGGTGCGGCACGGTCCGAAACGGCGCGGGCGATATCCTGCATCACGTCGCCGCGCGCTGCGGCGGAAAAATCCTGCACCCAGGTTTTCTGCGCCTCCGCCGCCGCGTCGCAAGCCTCGGCAGCCAGGGCGGCGCCGCAATCGGGATAGGTGGCGAGCGTTTGCTGCGCAAAAGGATCCTCCAGCGTGATCGCATCGCCCGCGCCGCCGCGCAGCGCGCCACCGATCAGGCTTTGCACCTCCGCCCCGAGGTTCAGATCGCGCATGAGGTCGTGCAAAAGCTGTTCGCGGTCAGACATTTTCGGTGGCTCCGTATGTGTAGATTTCGTTGAAGTCGGCACTGTCGGGCAGGCTGTCGCGGCTGGCCTCCCAGATCGCGGCGATGGCGCGGGTGGCAGGCAGATCCAGATGCGCCGCGTTCGCCAGCTTGGTGGCGAGGCCGACATCCTTGCGCATCAAGCCCATGGTAAAGCCGGAATCATACGCACCGCTGAGGATCCATTTCGGGAAATTCACCTCGCTCACGCCGCTGCGGCCCGAGCCGGCATTGACCCCTTGCAGAAGGCTCTCAAGTGGGATGCCACCCGCCTCGGCCAGACGGGCCATCTCGCTGACCAGCACCAGATTGGCGGCGCAAAGCAGGTTGTTGGCGATCTTGGCGGCATGTCCCGCACCCGCAGGACCGACATGCACGGTCTTGGCGGTCAGATCCTTCAGCACCGGGCCCAGCGCCTCGATAGCCTCGGCCGGACCGCCGAGAACCATGGTCATTGTGCCCGCGCGCGCGCCGCCCGGCCCGCCGCTGACGGGACCGTCAAGGAATGTGTAGTCACCCGCCTCTACGGCCAGCGCCTTGGTCGTCTCGGGCTCGGATGTCGAGGTATCCAGAATGATCGCGCCCGGGCGCAGATGCGGGGTCAGGTCCGCCATCACCTCGCGCACGATCTCGGCGCGCGGCAGGGACAGGATGATGCGGGAGCAGTCCTGCGCCAGCGCGGAAAGGCTCTCGCAAGGTGTCCCGCCCGCCGCCGCGCCCCGCGCCCGCGCCTCGGGCAGCGTGTCGTAGCAGCGCGGGGCGTGCCCCGTCTCGACCAGCCGGGCGATCATCGCGCCGCCCATCGCGCCGCATCCCACAATGCCGATCATGCTTCGGTCTTCGTCGTCGCTCATGGTCTTTGCCTTTCCTCGTTGTGATGGCCCGTCGCGCGGGGCGCGGTCTCGAGCAGCATCCGTGTGTAATCGCTCTCGGGCGCATCAAAGAGCGCCTCGGCCGCGCGGCATTCCACGATGCGGCCGCGCTGCATCACCGCGACGCGGTCGGATACTTGCCGCACCACCGCCAGATCGTGACTGACGAAGAGCATGGTCAGGCCCAATGACCGGCGCAGTTCCATAAGGAGTGCCAGCATGTCGGCCTGGATCGACACGTCCAGCGCCGATGTCGGCTCGTCGCAGAGCAAGAACCGCGGGCGCAGTGACAGGGCGCGCGCGATGCAGATGCGCTGGCGCTGCCCGCCCGAGAATTGATGCGGAAACTTGCGGCCCGCATCACCGGGCAGGCCCACGCGTTCCAGCAGGGCGGCCACGAGGCGCGGGGTATCGCGGCGGGTGGCGAGGCCGTGGAACAGGATCGGTTCGGCCAGGATCTGATCGACGCGCATCCGGCTGTTGAGCGACGAATAAGGGTCCTGGAAAACCACCTGCACGTCGCGGCGCAACGCCTTCTTGGCCGCAGCGCTGCGGATTTCGGTCAACGACCCATGATCTCCATAGGTGACGTTTCCCGCGCTGGGTGCGATCAGGCCGGTCAGGATGCGCCCAAGTGTCGATTTGCCCGATCCGCTCTCGCCCACGAGGCCCAGAACCTCGCCGCGCTGCACCTCGATCTGCGGCACGTCGACGGCGCGGAAACTGCCGGACTTGCCCCAGAAAGTGGTTTTTTTGGTGGCGAAATCCTTGGTCAGGTGTTCGGCGCTGACATACGCGCCGTCGCCAGTCCCCTGATGCCCCTCAAGTAGCCAGTTGTCGATCTCGCCGGTCTTCCTGGCGGGGTTGCGAAACCGCTCTTCTCGGTGCTCGATCGAGGGGATGGCGGCGATCAGGTCTTGGGTATAGCGCGCGGTGGGTGCATGGATCACCTGGGCGGTCGGTCCCGTCTCGACCAGCTTGCCGTAGCGCATGACATAGACGCGGTCCGTGGTCTCGGCGATAACGCCCATGTCATGGGTGACAAGGATCACGCCCAGATCGCGCTCTCGGCAGAGGCTGCGGATGAGGTCGAGCACCTGCTTTTGCACCGACACGTCAAGCGCCGTCGTCGGCTCGTCCGCGATCAGAAGGTCCGGATCGCCTGCCATGGCCAGCGCGATCACCACGCGCTGACGCATTCCGCCCGAAAATTCATGCGGATATTGCGACATGCGCCCTGCCGCGTCGGGAATGCCGACCGCATCCAGCCGCTCGGCGGCCATGCGGCGGGCCTCGGCCAGCGGAATGCTCTGCAGCAGCGAAATCGACTCGGCCAGTTGCGCGCCGATTGTCATCAGCGGGTTCAGCGAGGTCATCGGGTCCTGAAAGATCATGCCGATGCGCCGCCCGCGCAGCCGCGCCATGGCGGCGGGGGCAAGGGTGGTCAGCTCCTCCCCGTCCAGCGTGATGCTACCGCCGGTGATGCGGCCCGGATGGGACAGAAGGCCCATGATCGCATTGCCGATGGTGGATTTACCCGCGCCGCTCTCGCCGATCAGCCCCACAATTTCGCCGCGCTTCACCTCCATATCAAAGCATTGAACGGCGGAAAAATCGCCGAAACGGTGCGGAAAGGTGATCTGAAGCCACTTGGTCTGGCACAGAAATCCGGTCATCGCAGCCTCGGGTTCAGATAGTCGCGCACCCAGTCGGCCACGAGGTTGAAGGCCACCACCATCACCAGCAGCATGACGCCCGGAAAGATCACCACCCACCAGATGCCGGAGAAGAGGTAGAGACTGCCCACCTGGATCAGCGCGCCCAGCGACGGTTCGGTCAGCGGCGTGCCGAGGCCGAGGAAGGAAAGTGTCGCCTCGGTCACGATGGCCACCGCGATCTGCAGCATGGCCATCACGAGGACCGGCCCAAGGATATTGGGCGTGATGTGGCGCAGGATGATGCGCGCCGTCGGCAGGCCGATGGCGTGGCAGGCGGTGACGTAATCCTGCCCCCGCTGCACCATGACCGAGGCGCGCACGATCCGCGCGAATTGCACCCAGCCCGCAAGCCCGATGGCGAGGATCATGATGGGCACGGCGGCACGGGCAAAGACATCGGCGGGCAGCGATGCCTTGAGGATACCGTTGAAGAGAAGCGCGATCAGTATGGGCGGAAAGGCGAACTGAATCTCGGCCACGCGCATCAGGATGGCGTCGGTGATCCCGCCGAAGTAACCCGCCAGCAGGCCGACCGTCATCCCGACCACCACCGACAGCGCCACCGCGCCCACCCCCACCAGCAGCGAAATGCGCCCGCCATAGAGCATCGCCGACAGCACGTCGCGTCCCTGCAGGTCGGTGCCCAGCAGGTAGCGCGCATCGCCGCCCGGCAGCCAGCTGGGCGGTAGGTTGTTGTCAAGGATCGAGATCGTGCCGGGATCGAAGGGCGTATGCGGCGCCACGATGGGCGCAAATGTACAGCCAAGGATCATCGCCAGAATGATGAGCGCCGAGACGACCGTCACCGGCGCGTTCAGCAGCTCGTACCAGAAATCGGACCGAATACGCTCGAACATCAGGCCGCCCCATGCCGGATGCGCGGATCGATCAGCACATAAATGGCGTCGATCACGAGGTTCGAGAGGGTGAAGACCAGCCCGACGAAGATGAGATAGGCGGCCAGAAGGGGAATATCGCTCTGCCCGATGGCATGCAGGAGCAGCGAGCCCATGCCCGGCCACTGGAACACCCGCTCGGTGATGATGGAAAACGCGAAGAGCGAGCTGAGCTGCAACCCGATGGCGGTGACCACGGGCACCATCGTGTTCTTCAGCGCGTGGCGAAAATAGATGCGCTGGCCGGGAATGCCGCGGGCGAAGGCGAAGCGGATGTAATCGGTGCGCAGCACCTCCAGCATCTCGGCCCGGATGAGGCGCAAAATCACGCCCAGCTGAAAGAGGCAGAGGACGGCGGCGGGCATGAGCGCATGGGTCAGCCCGTCCCATGTGAAAAGGCTCGACCGGATGCCCAGCCAAGTGACGGTATCACCCCGCCCGAAGGAGGGCAGCCAATTCAGCCAGACGGAAAAGACGAGGATCATCAGAATACCCAAGAGGAAGGACGGGATCGACACGCCGAACACCGACAGCGCCATGATGGTCTGCGCCAGCCCACCCTTGCGGCGGATGCCTGTATAGATGCCCGCCGGGATGGCGAGGATCAGCGACAGCACGCCTGAGAGCAGCACCAGCTCGACAGTGGCGGGCAGGCGGTCGGCGATCATTTCGCTCACGTCGCGGTTAAAGCTGTAGGAGATGCCGAAATCGCCCTGCACGGCGTTCGTGACGTAGCGGACGTATTGGATCAGGATCGGATCGTTCAGACCAAGGCTCTCGCGCAGCGCCTCTCGGTCTTCGATGGTGGTTTCCTGCCCGACCATCGCCAGCACCGGGTCGCCGACATACTGGAAGACCAGAAACCCGACAAGCGCGACGCACAGCATGACGATCGTGGCCTGTAGGATGCGGGCCAGCAGGAAATACATATCAAAAGTCCGTTTGGAAGAGGGCATGGCCCGCAGGCCCGGCGGGGTGCCGGGCCGCAGATCACCGGCTTAGTTGACGTTGAAATATTCCAGCGGGAACTCGAATGTCGGGTGCTGAACCACGTCGACATTCTCGGCCGCGCCCCAGACCAGCTGCTGGACATGGAGCGGCACGAGACATACCTCCTCGACCATCAGCGCCATCGCGTCCTGCAGCATCTTCGTGCGCGCGGCGGCGTCCATCGCGACCGCGGCCTCGGCGGCCAGCGCATCGGCCTCGGGCACCGAGCAGCCCGAGATGTTCCACGCGCCCTTGCCGTTCTCCAGGTCGCGCGTGCCCAGCACGTTCTGGAAGACGTTGAGCGCATCCATCGTCGAGGGTGTCCAACTGAGCAGGAAGAAGGACGTGCCGAACTCGGGCGCGACCACCTTGGGAAAGAATTGCGCCTTGGGCTGGGCAATCAGGTTCACCCTGATGTCGGCGCGCGCCAGCAGGCTGACCACCGCCTGACAGATCTGCCCGTCATTCACATAGCGGTCGGTCGAGCAATCCATGCTCAGCTCGAAACCGTCCGGGTAGCCGGCCTCGGCCAGCAGGGACTTGGCCTTTTCCACATCGTATTCGAGGCGGGTGAGACCCGGGTTGTAGCCGTTCACCTTGTCCATGATGTATTGCGTGGCGAGCGTCGCCTGACCCTGCATCACTCGGTCGATGATCGCCTGCGCGTCCACCGCATGGGCAAAGGCCTGGCGCACGCGGATATCCTTGAACGGATTGCCTTCGACCGGGCTTTCAAGGATCTGATCGCGCGCCTGGTCCATGCCGATATACATCGTGCGCGCCTCGGGGGAGGAGACGACCTTGACGCCTTCGCCCTGTTCGACGCGGGGAATGTCCTGCAATGGCAGGGGCATCACCAGATCGACCTCGCCCGACAGCAGCGCCGAGACCAGCGTTGCGGCGTTGTCGATGGGGGTGAAGACCACCTCGGTGATGTTGCCCATCTCGCCCCAATAGCCGTCATAAGCCTCGAGCGTCGTCTTTTCGCCCTGCGCGCGGGACGTCACCTTGTAGGGACCGGTGCCGTTGGCATTGGTCGCGCTGAAGGACTTTTCCTCCTGCTGGAGGTTGATCGGCTCTTCGGCGCCATTGGCCTCGGCCCATTCGCGGTCGAGGATCATCAGATCCAGCAGGTCGTTCAGCAGAATCGGGTTGGGCGCGGTCGTGACGATCTCGACCGTCATGTCGTCGATAGCGGAATAGCTGCCCACAGAGGCCAGAACATGCTTGAAATTCGACGCCTCGCTGCGGGCGCGGTCCATGCTGAAGATCACATCATCGGCCGTAAAAGCCGCGCCATCATGAAATGTCACGCCCTCGCGCAGCTTGAAGCGCCAGGTGGTGTCGTCCACCTGCTCCCAGCTTGTCGCCAGCTGTCCAGCGATCTCGAAATTCTTGTCGCGCGCGACGAGGCCCTCATAGACATTGGCCAGGAAGTAGTTGGTAAAGCTCTCATTATGGCTGTGCGGGTCGAGGCTGGTGGCGTCGCCCTGCGAGGCCATGCGCAGCGTGTCAGCCTGTGCCGGTGCGATCAGCGCGGTCGATACCGCCATGGCCGCTGCCCAAGACGCAAGATAGGTTTTCGACATGTTTTCACCCTGTTGAGATTGTTGATTCCCAGCAGGATACAGCCCACATAATCTTGCGGTAATTGCAGCGTCTGTAATTTATCGTTGCGTTTCTCGCAACGCTATCCGATCTGGCGAAAAGCGGCCATGCCTCGCGTGATATGGCTGATCAGCCGGGTGGCCCCTTCAGGCAGGCGCCGCCCCTGCCGGGTAAACACTGATGCCTCGCCCCGGTTTAGCTCGGGAATGTCGAGCTTCTTTGTGGTGATCGTGCCATCCGCGATCTCGCGGGTGACGACGAAGGCCGGCAGCACGGTCACGCCCAGCCCCTCGCGCACGAAATTGCGCAGCACGGCAAGCGAGTTGGAGCGGATGACTGCGTTCAGGCGCATACCGTGCGCGCCCTCGGCCAGCTTGATCATGTCGCCGACGCCGGAGCCGGATTTCAGCAGTGCAGCCGGCAACGCCTCCAACTGCCGCATCGTGACTTGCTGCGGCAGGTCGGCCCATTGCGACGCCGGGCTGATCAACAACTCCAGCGGTTGACGCGCCTGCGCCGCACGCCGGATCGCGCGCTCTTTCCCGGCGTTATAAGCAAGGCCGAGATGCGCGCGGTCGGTGCGCACCGCATGCAGCACCTGCTCGGTCGAGCCGGTGAGCAGATCATAGGTAAAGCCGGGATAGGCCGCCCGGTAGGATTTGACCGCGTTGCCGATGAAATCACTGATGAACCCGTCGCCCACGGCAATCACCAGCTCGCCGCGCCGCATCCCCTTGAGCGCGTCGAATTCCGACAGCAGCGCCTCCTGATCGCCCTGCTGGCGTTTGAGATAGGTCAGAAGGATGGTGCCTGCCTCAGTCGGGCGCACGCCCTTGCGGCCCCTCTCGATCAGATCGGTGCCAAGGCCGGTTTCCAGCGCCTTGATCTGGCGGCTGATGGTCGAAGGCTCAAGCCCCAGCCTCTCGGAGGCCGCACGCATCGAGCCTTCCTCGCAGGCGACCATGAAGGAGGCGGATTGGGCGGTGTCGATCTTGAGCAAGCGGCGCTCCGTCATTCTAGGGCGCGGCCCGGGGGCCGCTGTGATATCTGTCTACGCCAAATCGGCACGCATGTCCGCAATTCGCTGACGGTGCGGCGCAAGCGGGCGTGGCAAAGAGGTGCTGCGAATCTTTTGACCGCGCCCTAGGCTGGCCGAATGACGACCGCATTCCACACTCAAGACGATCTGATGCGCGATCTGGCCGCCCTGGGGATCTGTCCGGGCGACCGCCTGTTCGTGCATGCCTCCCTTCGCGCAGTTGGCCCCGTGATCGGCGGCCCGCGCATGGTGATCCAGGCGCTGCAGGGCGTTCTTGGCCCCGCCGGGTTGCTCGGGATGCCCGGATTTTCTTCGGACGCGTATTTCCCGGACGATATCGACGTCGAGGTGAGCGAGGCCCAGCGACGCCGGATCGAAGACGCCGTGCCCGGGTTCGACCTGCAGAGATCGCCGACCGACGGCATGGGGGTGCTCGCCGAGCTTTTTCGCACCTGGCCCGGCACGCATCGCAGCGATCATCCCGCTGTCTCGCTTTGCTTCAACGGGCGCGGCGCGGCGGATCTGATCGCGCGGCACAGCCTCGACTGGGCGCTAGGCGCAGGCACGCCCATGGGCGCGCTTTGCGAAATGCCCTGCGCCAAGGTCGCGCTGATCGGGGTGGGATGGAACAGATGCTCGGCGCTCCATACCGCCGAGACGCTGGCCCAGACGCGGCGCACCAAAACGCGCCGGGTGAAAATGGCGCCGGGGCGGTGGGCCGAGATGGAGGATGTGGCCGATGATCTGAACCGGCTTTTCCCTGATGTCGGCGCGGGGTTCGAGCAGACCGGCGCCGTCACGCGCGGCAGTTTCGGCGCGGCGAAGGCGCGCGTTTGCGGGCTTGCCGATCTGGTCGCCTTCGCGGCCCCCTGGATCAGCGCCGCCAACCGCGCCAGCGGGGATCGCCACTAGCCGCGCGGTGCCTCACTCGCCAGTGGCAGGCGCAGTTGAGCAATCAGTCCGCCGCCCGTGCGGTTGTCCAGCGTGATCCGACCGCCATGGGCCAGCGCGATGTTGCGCGCGATCGACAGGCCCAACCCCGCACCACCGGTGTCAAGGCTGCGGCTGTCCTCGCCCCGCACAAAAGGCTCGAACACCGTCTCCAGACGCTCGGGGGGAATGCCGGGGCCGGTGTCGGCAACGGTCACGACCGCCTCATCCTCGTCCACGTCCAGCGTGACCTCCGCGCTGCCACCATAACGCAGCGCGTTATCGATCAGATTGCCAAAGACGCGGCCCAGCGCCACGGGACGACCCTTTACGCTGGCCTCCTGCCGGATGGTCGCTTGACCGCCCCTCTCGTCGCAGAGCCGCGTCAGAAGCGGGCCAAGCGGGACGATCTGCATCGGCTCGCTATCCGCCGCGCCCTTTGCATAGGCGACAAGACCGTCGGCCATTACCGTCATCTCGTCCAGCGTGCGCACCATGGGGGTGCCGTCCTCGGGCTCCAGCATCTCGGCGCGGATGCGCAAGCTGGTGATGGGCGTGCGCAGGTCATGCCCCACGGCGGCCAAGGTGCGCATCCGCTCGGCATCGAACCGCGCAATGCGCGCCTGCATATCGTTGAAGGCCGCCGCCGCCTCGCGCATCTCGCGCGCGCCGGTTTCGGGCACACGGGCGCTGCGGTCGCCCTGCCCCGCGGCGCGCGCCGCGACGGCCAGCGCGCCCAACGGGCGGGTCAGGCGGCGCACGAAGACAAGGCCAATACCCAGAACCGAGGCAAGCGAGACGCCCAGCACGATGAGGAACACCTCTTCGGGAAAGCCGCGCATCTGCGGGCGGCCATTGCGCGACAACACGTTCAGCCATTGCGCCGCCGCGCCCTCGGGCGTGACCAACCGCACAGAGACGGCCATCGCCTCGCGGCGGTCCGCATCGTCGCCGCCCTCGCCGCCCGGACGCCTGATAATCGCCGCGCGCACTTCGCGCCCCTCCAGCGCATCGGCAAGATCCCGGGCGAAATCCTGGTATCCCGGCGGGATCCGCCTCTCGCGCACCATCGGCTCGGGGGCCACTCTCAGGCGCGCGCCACGTGACGAGGCCCCGCGCGCGACCGACGCCCGCGCCTCCGGCGCCGCCGCCTCGACCGCCGGAAGGATCGAGGTGATGCGCCCGATCTCGCGCTCGGTCCAGGCGGCGCGGTCCAACCGCCCCCGCTCGATTGTCAGCAGGCCAAGTGCAACCAGGTTGGCCGCCAGTAGCGCGCAGGTCAGCAGCACGGCAAAGCGCCCGGCCAGACCGTCGGGCATGAGGGCGCGCAGCCGGCTCACAGCGCGTCCACATCTGCGGCCAGCATATAGCCGCCGCCCCATTCGGTGACGATGATCTGCGGCGCCTTGGGGTCTTCCTCGATCTTGCGGCGCAGGCGGCTTACCGTGTTGTCGATGGCGCGATCATAGGCCTTGGCATCGCGCCCGGCAGTCAGGTCCAGCAGCCGGTCGCGCCCCAGCACCGTGCGCGGATGATCCAGAAGCGCGCCCAGAAGGCGGCTCTCGCCCGAGGTCAGCTTGACCGGCTCGGCGCCCTCCGCGCTCAGCGTCTGCGCGCCCGGGTCATGCACCCAACCCGCAAATTGGCGCTTGCCCGAGGGCACGACCTGCTCGGGCTCGGGCACGCGGCGCAGCACGGCGCGGATGCGGGCCAGCAATTCGCGCGGATTGAACGGCTTGACCAGGTAGTCGTCGGCGCCCAGCTCCAGCCCGACAATCCGGTCGGTCTCATCGGACATGGCGGTCAGCAAGATCACGGGCGGGCCGTCATTCGCCACCAGCCAGCGGCAAAGGCTCAGACCGTCCTCGCCTGGCATCATGATGTCGAGCACCACCAGATCGGGCCGCGTCTCGGCCAGCACGCGCCGCGCCTCGCCCGCATTGGCGGCCAGCCGCGCGCGGTAGCCCTGCTTGCGCAGGTACTGGCCCAAGGGCTCGCGGATATCGCGCGCATCGTCGACGATGAGGATCTGTGGCTCGGCGGGGGCTGTCATGGGAACTCCGTGCTGTCTGAAACCCGTCTTACCACCTTGGCGCAGCGCGATGTCCAAGGAAACTTGTCGCAAAATGTGTCAGGACGGCGCCGCGCGACAGTTGGCGACAAAACGCCCCTCTGCGTGACACACATTCGCGCGCGGGAAGGTGCAGATTGAAGCCAGCGGAGGACGACACTTTCGCAAATAACCCAGCTCAAGGAGCCAGACATGAAACGTTCGACATTCCTCACCACCACGGCTTGCGCCCTGTCACTCATCGCCGCCGGCGGCGTCACCGCCTACGCCCAGAGCGATGCCACCGCCACCGATCAACCCACCGCAGCCGCAGCCCAAGACAGCCAGGGCATGGGCAAGAACAAGCAGGATCGCCAAGGCAAACAGGACGGCAAGGGCGACAAAGTCGGCAAGCGTGACGGCAAGCAAGGCAAGCGCCACGGCAAGCATGGCGGCCGCCATGGCGAGATGATGCGCACCGTCATGGGCCAGATCGACGCCGACAAAGATGGCACGGTCACCATGGAGGAAATCGACACCTTCCGCGCCGCCAAGCTGGCCGAAATCGACGCATCCGGCGACGGTGCACTCAGCATTGAGGAGTTCGACACGCTCTACCGCGAGATGACCCGTTCGCGGATGGTCGATATGTTCCAAAAACTGGACGCAGACGGCGACGGCGTGATCTCGTCCGAGGAAATGGACAGCCGCGTGGGCCGCATGGTCGAGCGGATGGACCGCAACGATGACGGCGTGCTCTCGGCAGAGGATCGCGACCGCAAGAATTAAGCCCGGCGCTTGCGCGGTACTGACAGGCGGCCCCCGCACGGGGCCGCCTCAACGATGCGCGCTGTGGGGCCGCGTCACAGCGGGCGCAGATACGCCCACGAGACATAGCCGTTGAGGCTGCGGCCTTCCTTCATCGTCGCCTTGCACCAGCGGGTGCCGCCCGTCCGCTCGCAACCCGAAATCCACAGCACGCTGCCATTCGGAACGCCAACGATCACGTCAAAGCCGGTCCCCGGCCCTGCCCTCAATTTCAGCATGTCGCCTGTCTCGACCCCGGCGACCTCGTAATATCCCGGCGGGCCGTCATGACCGGATAGGCCCCTTGCATCACAGCCCGCAAGCGCGCCCATGGCGAGCGCGCCCAGCGCGGCGAATATGGCGTTGCGCATTGGTGTCTCCTGTTATCTGCCTCGCATCCAGTTTAGGCCGCGCCGCCTGCCACGGGCAACCCGCCAGCGGCCCCTTTGGCGCGCCGAGGCTTGCATCAGTTAAAGCCTGCGTGTCTAACCCCGGCATCACGCCGCGCCAAGATGGGACTGGAGGGCACACATGCTGACGAATTCCGACCTGATCGAGCTGACAGAGTTCCGCCGCGAGCTTCACAAGCGCCCCGAGGTTTCGGGCGATGAGGAGGGCACCGCGCGCCGGATCGCATCGGCGCTTCGGCAACTGTCCCCGGACCGGGTTCTGACGGGCCTCGGCGGGCACGGCGTCGCGGCGGTGCTCAATGGCGCGGCAGAGGGGCCAACGGTGCTGTTCCGGGCCGAGCTTGACGCGCTGCCCATTCACGAGCTGTCGGATGCCCCTTGGGTCTCGCAGCATCCGGGCAAGGGCCACCTCTGCGGCCATGACGGGCATATGACCACGCTTCTGGCCCTGGGCCGCCTGATTGCGCGCAGGCCCGTCGCATCGGGCCGCGTGATCCTGATGTTCCAGCCCGCCGAAGAGGATGGCAGCGGCGCGCGCGCCGTCACCTCGGACCCGGCCTTTCAGGAGATTGCGCCCGATTGGGCCTTTGCAATTCACAATCTGCCGGGGCGCAAGCTGGGCCAGTTCGGGGTGTGGCCCGGCCTGATGAACTGCGCGTCGCAGGGTCTCGAGATCACGCTGACGGGCAAGACGGCCCATGCCGCCAGCCCCGAGGATGGCGTATCGCCCGCAAGCGCGCTTAGCCGGCTGATCCCTGCGCTGGATGCGCTGGGCCATGGCGGGGCACTGGACGACGCGTTTCGGCTGGTGACCATCACGCATATCCGCATGGGTGAGCCGACCTTCGGCATCTCGCCGGGCGAAGCCTCGCTTTACGTCACGCTGCGCACCGCGAATGATGCCGCGATGGACGCGCTTGTCGCGCAGGCGCGGCATTTGGCCAGCGCGGCGGCGGAGAAGGTCGGGCTGGGCGCGCATTTCGCCGTGCATGACGCCTTCGCCGCCTCGGTGAATGATCCAGAGGCCGCCCGCATCGCCATCGCCGCGATGGAGGCCGTGGGCGCGGATGTGGATACCCAAGGCCAGCCGATGCGCGCGTCGGAGGATTTCGGTGTGTTCGGCTGGAGCGCCAAGGCCGCCATGCTGCTGCTGGGCGCGGGCGAAGCACATGCCGCCTTGCACAATCCCGACTACGACTTTCCCGATGACCTGATCCCCATCGGCGCCACGGTTTTCGAGCGCATCGCGCGGGATATTCTGGACACCGCCTGAGCGCCATCCCGCCAGTATCAGGATTTCGCATAAAGGCCGGCGGCTCCGGCCCTATTCCTCATCCGCCGCAAACTGGATGGCATGGGTGCCCGTCGGCCCCATCTGCAGCGACACCTGCCGCGCGATCAGCGTCTTGGTGGTCCGCGCAAATGCCTTGGGCAGCGCGCCCAGCTCCCGGTCGCGGGCCAGCAAGGTGATGCTGCGCGAAAAGCCGGTGATCGGCAGGGGCCGGATGTTCAGCGGCATCTTCTCTACAAACCCGTCGATCAGCAGGCTGGGCGTGAGAAAGGTGAACCCCATGCCGCGCGCGACGCAGGCCGTCACCATGCTGGAGCGGTCGGCTTGAATGACGCGGGGCGTGCTGACCTTCAGGCGGCGCAGATGCTGCTCGGTCAGGCGGCCCACGGCGGTGGTCGCGGCAAAGCGGATCAGCGGCAGATGCTGGAGCAATTCACCGATACTGCCCGCCGGGCCGCGATAGCTTTGCGGCAGGACCAGCAGGAAGGATTCGGTCATGATGGCATGGCGTTCCAACCCATCAAGGTCATAAAGCGGGTCCGAGGTGATCACCAGATCGGCCTTGCGGGTGCGCAAAAGCCCTTCGTGATCCTTGCTCTGCCCGGCAAGGATGGTCATGTCCTCGACCCCGAATTCGGCCTTGGCCAGCGTGACCAGATCGGGCGTCAGCGTCGTTGCCATCGACGCCTGAATGCCCACGCGCAGGTTGCTGATGGGGCGCGCGCCCTGATGGCGCATGTCCGCCACCAGATCCTCAACCCCGCCAAGAATGCGCAGCGCATGGCGGTGAAAGAGCGTACCCGCCTGCGTCAGTTGCAGCGGCCTCGTGCTGCGGTCGAAGATCGTCACATCGAACGTCCGCTCCAGCAGCGCCAGATGCTGCGAGACTGCCGACTGGCTGAGGCCCATGACATCGGCGGCCACAGTGGTCTTGCCGGTTTCGACCAGGGCCACGAAAACCTCGATCGATTTGATGATGTTGCTGTCGAATGACATCGGTGGGCCTTGGTAGCTTGACTGAGATAAAATGCAGGCTTCTATTAGTTATCTTGATACTGGTCGAATTTATTTGCAATGGCGCGGCGCAGCGCAGCTCATGTTCCTGCAAAGGAGAGCGCGCAAATGGTTGCCCTGACACATTCGGATCGTCGCCGCCGCACCGGTGGCCGGGAGGGCCGCAGCGCCCGCCGGGGCGATGAGGCCACGCCGCGCAGTCCCTATATCACGCGCCGCATCGGCTGCATGGAGATCCTCAGCCAGGAGGGGCTGGAGCTGATCGAGCATAACGCGGATACGATCCTGCAGACCACCGGCATGGAATTCCATGACGACCCCGAGATCCTGCAGATTTTCCGCGAGGCAGGCTGCGATGTGCAGGGCACCCGCGTGCGGTTCGCGCCGGGATTTTGCCGCCGCACCATTCAGGCCAGCGCCCCGGCGGAATTCACGCAACACGCGCGCAACCCCGCCAATTCGGTGCGCATCGGCGGGCGCCATACCGTCCTTTGCCCGTCATGGGGCCCGCCCTTCGTGCATGATCTGGACCTTGGCCGCCGCTACGCCACACTCGATGATTTCACCCGGCTGGTGAAGCTGCACCAGATGATCCCGCATCTGCACCATTCCGGCGGTGTGGTGTGCGAGCCGGTCGATCTGCCCGCGAACAAGCGGCATCTTGACATGCTCTACACCCATATCCGCTGGTCTGACCGCCCCTTCATGGGTGCCTTCATCGGGGCCGAGCGGGCGGGCCATTCCATCGACATCGTCCGCATCCTCTTTGGCGCCGAGTTCGTCGCGGACAACGCCGTTCTCTATTGCGTGTCCAACACCAACGCGCCGCTGGTGATGGACAGCCACATGTCGGGTGCGCTGAAAACCTATGCCCGCGCGGGTCAGCCGGTGGCCTGCACCCCTTGGGTTCTGTCCGGCGCTATGAGCCCTTGCACCGTTGCCGGCACCATGGCGCAGGTTCTGGCCGAGGCGCTGGCGACGCTGACTCTGGTGCAGCTGGTTGCGCCCGGTGCGCCCTGCCTCATGGGCAGCTTTGCCTCGACCCTCTCGATGCAGAATGGCGCGCCCACCTTCGGCACGCCCGAGGCCGGGCAGATGGTGCTGGCGGCGGGACAACTGGCGCGGCGCCTTTGCGTGCCCTTGCACACGGTCGGCACCCTCTCGGCCAGCAAGCTGCCCGATGCGCAAAGCCAGCAGGAGGGCACATGGGGGCTGATGATGTCGATGTTCGCGGGCGCGAACGTGATCAACCACGCCACCGGCTGGCTGGAGGGCGGTCTGGTTACCGGGTTCGAAAAGACGATACTGGACGCCGATGTCTGCGGCAAGGTCGCGCGGTTCTTTGACGGGATCGACCTCAGCCAGAATGCGCAGGCGATGGACGCCATCGCGCAGACCGGGCCGGGCAAGCATTTCCTGGGCTCCGACCACACGCAGGCCAATTTCATGACCGCCTTCTTTCGTCCCGACACGCCAGACAACAATTCCTACGAGCAATGGAGCGCCGATGGCGGCCTTGACGCCGCGCAGCGTGCAAATGGGCTGTGGAAGGACCGGCTGGAGCACTACGAGGATCCCGGTTTGGATCCGGCGATTGACGAGGAACTCCGGGCCTATATCGCTCGGCGCAAGGCGGAAAAGCCCGACATGGCGTTCTTCTGACATGAGCCGGACGATCATCATCGGCGGGGGCGCCATCGGCCTCAGCCTGGCCTATCATCTGGCCCAGCGGGGTGAGCGCGATATCCTCCTGCTGGAGCGCAACACGCTGACTTCCGGCACCAGTTGGCACGCGGCAGGCATCGTCGGACCGCTGCGCGCGACGCCCAACATGACGCGGCTGGCGATGTATGCGGGCGAGCTGTTTCCCGCGCTGGAGGGGCTGACGGGGCAGGATACCGGCTATCGCCGCACGGGGGGCTACTGGCTGGCCCGCGCGCCCGAGCGGATGGACGAACTCTACCGCATCGCCGCGCTTGGCCGTCATTTCGGCCTCACGCCCGAGATCATCACCCCCGCCGCGCTGGCCGCGCTGATGCCCGATCTCGACACGCACGGTATCGCCGGCGCAATGTCCGTGGCCGAGGATGCCAGCGTGAATCCGGTCGATCTGTGCATGGCCTATGCGCGGGGCGCCAAGGCCAAGGGCGTCGAGATTCGTGAGAATACCGGCGTTGCCGCACTGCTGACGGACGCCCCCCGCATCACCGGAGTAAGTCTGACGGATGGGACCGAGATCGCGTCAGACCGCGTCGCGCTCTGCGCTGGGGCGTGGTCCAAAGGGTTGGCCGAGACAGCGGGCGTGCCCCTGCCCCTCCAGCCGGTCGAGCATATGTACGTCGTGACCGAGCCGATGCCGGGCCTTGCCCAGCCCTTTCCCGTGGTGCGCGACCTCGATCGCGGCATCTATATCAAGGGCGACGCGGGCAAGCTGGTGATCGGCGGGTTTGAGCCGGACGCCAAATGCTGGGACGCCTACGGCCCCGAGGGCGACCGCCCGTTCCTGGAGATGGCCGAGGATTGGGAGCAGTTCACCCCCTTCATGGAGGCCGCGCTATCGCTGGTCCCGGCGCTCGAGACGGCAGGCATCGCGCATTTCATGAACGGCCCCGAGAGCTTCACCGCCGACACGCGCCCCCTGATCGGGCAGACGCCGCAGGTGGATGGCCTTTTCGTTGCGGCGGGCATGAATTCGGTCGGGATCATGTCCTCGGCCGGGGTGGGCCGCGCGCTGGCCGACTGGATGGTGGAGGGCAAAGCGCCGATGGATCTCTGGGAGGTCGATATCGCCCGCGTCGATCCAGCCACCGCGGACAGCGCCCATATGCAGGCCCGCATGGCCGAGGCGGTGGCCGATCTTTTTACCCTGCACTGGCCATATAAACAGCCCAAAGCAGGGCGCGGTTTGCGCATCTCGCCGCTGCATGACCGCTGGGCCGGAGCCGGCGCTGTCTTCGGCCTTACCGCGGGGTGGGAGCGCGGGCTGTGGTATGCCCAGACCGAGGCCGAGCGCGCCCTGCCCTATTCCATCGGCGCCCAACCATGGCAGCCGATCGCCGCGCGCGAAGCCGCGATCATGGCCGCGGGAACGGCGCTCCTCGACCTGTCGCCCTTCGGCAAGTTCGACATCGAAGGGCCGGAGGCGCTGGCCTTCCTGAACCATATCGCTGCCGCGCAGATGGACGTGCCTTTGGGCCGCGCCGTCTACACACCGCTGATGAACGCCAGGGGCGGGATCGAGGGGGACGTCACCGTCACGCGCCTCGGCGCCAAGGCGTTTCGCCTGACCTCGGGCGCCGCAACCCGCACGCGCGACGGCGCCTATCTGCGCCGCCACGCGGCGGGGCGCGACGTCACAATCACCGACCGGACCGAGGAGGAGGTTGTCATCGGCGTCATGGGCGCAGGCAGCCGCGCGCTGCTGGCCGCGCTTTCGCCCGATGATTTCGAGGGTTTCCCTTACGCGGCCGCGCGCGCCGTCACCGTTGCGGGCCAAACTTGCCGCGCCACGCGCGTCAGCTTCGTGGGCGAATTGGGCTGGGAGCTGAGCATTCCGGCAAAGGGCGGCGGCCCGGTCTGGGATGCGCTCTATTCTGCGGGCGCACGCCCGATGGGCCACTATGCGCTGGACGGCTGCCGCATCGAAAAGGGGTTCAAGCATTGGGGCCATGATCTGGGCCCCGAGGTGACGTCACTGGAGGCGGGCCTCGGCTTTGCCATCGACTGGGGCAAGGATTTCCTCGGCAAACCCGCGCTCAAGGCGCAGCGCAGCGCAGGCACGGCCCGGCGCCTTGTGCTGATGGAGGCGGCAGGCGCGCCCCTGATCCTGCATGACGAGCCGGTCTGGGAGGCGGGCCGCGTCATCGGCCTGACCACATCAGGCGGCGTCGGCGCGCGCACAGGGCTGACGCTGGGCTTCGCGAAGATAGGCACAGTGCCGGGCGAGCCGCTGCGCGAGACGGCGGCACGGGAATTTCAGATCGAGGTGGCGGGCGTCATGTATCCCGCGAAGGTGCTGACCGCGCCGCCCTTCGATCCCAAAGGCGAAAGGATGCGCGGATGAGCGAGGCCGAGGTTCTGATCATCGGCGGCGGCGTGATGGGCGTGTCGCTGGCCTACCATCTGACCAAGGCGGGCTGGAGTGACGTCGTGCTGGTCGAGAAAAACGATCTCACCCATGGCTCCACCTGGCATGCGGCGGGGCTTTGCACGCATTTCGCGCATAACGCCACTGTGCAGGAGTTGCGCGCGACCTCGGTGCGGCTCTACCGCGATATCCTGCCTGCCGAAACTGGGCGAGACGTGGGCTTTCACGCCTCGGGCGCGATGCGTATCACGCGCAATCCCGACCGGATGGACGAGTTTGCCCATGTCGCGGGCCTGTCGAAATTCACCGGCTATCCGCTCGAGATCATGACGCCCGAGCGCATTGCCGAATTGCATCCGCTGGCCCGGCTCGATGGCCTTCTGGGCGGCATCTACGAGCCGGATGACGGCCATGTCGACCCCACGATGGCGACGCATGCGATGGCGCAGGTGGCCGCGAAAGGCGGAGCCACCTTCCGCCGGTATGAGCCGGTGCGAGCGATTCGCCGCGAGGGCGAGACGTGGATCGTCGAGACCTCCAAGGATACCATCCGCGCCCGCCATATCGTGAACGCCGCGGGCACATGGGGCTGGGAGATCGGGCATATGATGGGGCTGAACATCCCCTCCGTGCCGATGCTGCACCAGTATCTGGTGACGGACACGATCCCGGATGTCGCCGCCCGCATCGCCGCCGGCCTGCCCGAGCTGCCCATCATCCGCGACCCCGAGGAAAGCTGGTATGTCCGGCAGGAGCGGGACGGGCTGATCCTTGGCCCCTATGAGGCGGCGGCACAGCCTTGGTCCATCGACGGCGTGCCGCCCGAATTTGGCGCCGATCTCATGCCCCCCGATGTGGACCGGGTCGAGCATATCATTGAGGCCGCGATGGCGCGCGTCCCGGCCCTCGGCACCGGCGGGATCAAATCCGTGGTGAATGGGCCCATCACGTTTACACCGGATGCAAACCCGCTGGTCGGCCCGGCGCATGGGCTGGCAAATGCATGGCTGCTGACAGGCTCTTCCATGGGGGTGATGGAAGGCGGTGGCGCGGGCTGGTTCCTGGCGCATTGGATGACGCATGGCGCGCCGCCGATGGATGCGCTGGCGATAGACAGCCGCCGCTTCGGCGCCTGGGCCGACCGCGCCTACCGCGTTGAAAAGGCGGTCGAATGCTTTGGCCTGCAATTCGGCGTGCACTACCCCTACGAGGAACGTCCCGCTGCCCGCGGCAAGCGTTTGTCACCCCTGCATGACGACATGTTGGCGCGCGGCGCGGTCATGGGCGCGGCCTACGGGTGGGAGCGGCCCAATTGGTTCTCGGACAGGCCCGGCGACGTGACGACGCACAGCTTTCGCCGCCCCAACTGGTTTCCCGCCGTCGCGGCCGAGGTCGAGGCGGCCAGCACCCGCGCGGCGCTGTCCGATCTGTCTGTCTTCTCGAAATTCGACGTAACCGGGCCGGACACGCGCGCCTTTGTCGACACGCTGGGCGCCAACCGCGCGCCGAAGCTGGGCCGCATCGCGCTGACCCAGGCGCTGACCCCGGCGGGTGGCACGCAGGCGGAATTCACCGTCACGATGCTGGCCGAAAATCACGCCTATCTCACCTCGGCCGCTGCCGCCGAGCAGATGGATCTGGACCTGCTGCGCGCCCATGCGGCGGGCCATGACGTGACAGTGACCAACGTCACCGAAAACTTCGGCGTGATCGGCCTGATGGGTCCGAAAGCGCGCGAAATCCTGGCCAAGGTGACAGATGCGGACCTCGGCGCCTTCCCCTGGCTCAGCGCGCAGAGCATTCTGGTCGCGGGCAAACCCGCCCGCGCCCTGCGTGTCTCCTATATCGGCGAGCTTGGGTGGGAGCTTCATCTCGCCGCCGCAGATACCCGCGCCGTCTTCCTCGCGCTGGAAGAGGCGGGCGAGCCCCACGGCATCGGCTATTACGGCGCCTTTGCCGCCAACTCCATGCGGCTGGAAAAGGGCTATCGCGGCTGGGGCAGCGACCTGACCACCGAGCGCACACCTGCCGAGAGCGGCCTTGCCACAATGATAAAACCCGGTCACGATTTCACTGGCGACGCCGCGCTGGCCCGGCGCAGCGCCGATCCCGCCCGCTGGGAGATGGTGCTGCTGGATATCGACACGCAAGGCATCGTTCCCTTCTACGCCCATTCCGTACATTGCGATGGCCGCGTCGTCGGTATCGTGACCTCGGGCGCGTATGGTCACCGCACGCGCCACACTCTGGCGCTGGCCTATCTGCGCGAGCGTGGTCTGCGCGACGGCCTCAGCGTCGAAATTCTGGGGCGCCCCTGCCCCGCCAAGGTGCTGGAATGCGCGCCTTATGACCCGGACAACCTCAGATTGAAAGGCTAAGCCATGACCAAGACCGACTGGAGCCAAAGCGCCACCGCCGCGCGCCGGGATACCTATTACGCGGCCTCGCTGACGAAATTCATTTCTTTCCGCGAGCCGCTGGTCTTCAAAAAGGGCCAGATGCAATACCTGTGGGACACCGAGGGGCGCAAATACACCGATCTTCTGGGCATGAATCTGTGCATTTCCGTAGGCCATTCTCATCCCCGCGTCGTCGCCGCCGCGATGGATCAGGCGCGAGAGCTGACCCACTGCACGACGATGTTCTACCACCCCGTTCCCGCCCATTTCGCCGAGGAACTGGCGGCGACTCTGCCCAAGGGGCCGAAAGGCGATATCGAGTGGGTGGTGCATTTCACCAATTCAGGCTCCGAGGCGATCGACCTCGCGATGACCATGGCGCGCACCTATACCGGCAATCTCGATCTTCTGTCTCTGCGCACGGCCTATCACGGGCCGACGGCGGCGGCGCAGTCGATCACCGGCATCGCGGGCTGGCGCCATCCCGGCATGCCCGGCAATGTCGCCTTCCTGCCCGAGCCGAACCAGTATCGCGGCATCTTCGGCCCTGGCACGCAGCCCTATCTGGACGAGATTGACCGCACCATCGCCTCTGCCACGACGGGCCGGGTCGCGGGCATCTTCATCGAATCCATCCAGGGCTATGGCGGCATCATCGAAATGCCCCCCGGCTATCTGAAGGGCGCGGCCGAGCGGGTGCGCGCGGCGTGCGGGCTTTATATCGCGGATGAGGTACAGTCCGGCTTTGGCCGCACAGGCGATCACATGTGGGGATTCGAGGCGGATGATGTGATCCCCGATATCGTGGTCATGGCCAAGGGCATCGGCAACGGCTTTCCGCTTGGCGCGGTAGTGGCGCGGCGCGAGGTGGCGGCGCCGATGGCCGAGAAGTTCATGTTCCACACCTACGGCGCGAACCCCACCTGCTGCGCCGCCGGGCGCGCCGTGCTGGAGGTGATCGCCGAGGACAAGGTGCAGGAAAACGCCAAGCGTGTTGGCACGGCCCTGCTGGAGCGGCTGCGCGATCTGAAAGAGCGGCACACGGCCATCGGCGATGTGCGCGGGCGCGGCCTGATGATGGCGATCGAGATCGTCAAGGATCGCAAGACGAAGGAGCCGGACCGCGAGACGACGGCGGCCGTTTTCGAGGCCTGCCGCGATGCCGGGCTGATCCTGTCAAAATCGGGGCCGCACCAGTCGGTGCTGCGCATGGTGCCGCCGCTCTGCCTGGGGATGGAGGACGTGGAGGCCGTGGCCGAGGGGCTGGACACGGCCTTTGCCAGCCTGAAGCGCTAGGCGTGGGCCGATCAGCAGCTACCAGAGCGCGCCGCCGGTGATCTGGATATTGTCCATCGTCAGCCCCAGCGCCTCGTCGCGGCAGAGATAGGCGGCCAGCCCGGCCACCTCGTCCGGCTGGATGATGCGCTTTTGCGGGTTGGCCTCGCGGATCTCCCGCACGATATCGGCGCTGCTGCGGCCTTGGCCCTCGCGCGCGGCGATCTCGGCAGTATCACTATGCAGCATGTCCGTCTCGACCCATGTCGGGCTGATCATCGTGCAGCCCACCCCATGCGCCGCCCCTTCCAGCGCGACGCAGCGCGTCAGGCCCAGAAGCCCCGCCTTGGACGCGCAATAGGCCGGGTTATCCGCCCAGCCCACCGTCGCGGCGGTAGAGCCGATATTGATGATGCGCCCCCAGCCGCGGTCCATCATGTCGGGCAGAACGGCCCGCGTCAGGAGAAACGCACCGGTAAGGTTGGTGTCGATGATCCGGCGCCACAGATCGTCCGAATGGCCGACCACCCCCTGCTCGGCGGTGATGCCCGCCGCGTTGATCAGGATATCGACAGGGCCGAGGTCCGCCTCGACGGCGGCGATGGCGCGGCTTACCTGCGCGCTGTCCTGAACGTCAAGCGGCACGGCCATGAAGGGTCGCGCCTCATCCAACGCCGCGCGGCGCGAGCCGACGGCCACGCGCGCACCATGCGCCGCCAACCGCGCCGCAATGGCCAGCCCCATGCCCGAAAGGCCACCGCTGACAAAAGCGGTGCGCCCTGTGAGGAAAATGTCATGCGGCTGGGTGTCGGACATCCGGGCCGTCTCCTTTGCAAGCGATATGCAGGTTATCCCGCGATCAAACCCATCTGTTCGAGTTTGAGGACGACCTGGTGGGCGCAGTTGTCGACATCGACATTTTCGGTCTCGACGCTGAGTTCGGGATCCTGAGGCACGTCATAGGGGTCGGAGATGCCGGTGAACTCCTTGATCTTGCCCTCGCGCGCCAGCTTGTAGAGGCCCTTGCGGTCGCGGCGCTCGCATTCCTCGAGGCTCGTGGCGACATGCACCTCGACGAAGGCGCCGAAGGCCTCGACATCCTCGCGCACGGCGCGGCGGGTGGCGCTATAGGGCGCGATGGGGGCGCAGATGGCGATGCCGCCATTCTTGGTGATCTCGGAGGCGACATAGCCGATGCGGCGGATGTTGAGATCGCGATGCTCCTTGGAAAAGCCCAGCTCGGAGGAGAGGTTCTTCCGCACGATATCGCCATCCAGCAGCGTCACCGGACGCCCGCCCATCTCCATCAGCTTGACCATCAGCGCGTTGGCGATGGTCGACTTGCCGCTGCCGGAAAAGCCGGTGAAGAAGACGGTGAACCCCTGCTGCGCGCGCGGTGGGCGGGTGCGGCGCAGCTCGGCCACCACTTCGGGGAAGCTGAACCATTCGGGGATCTCCAGCCCCTCCTGCAGGCGGCGGCGCAGCTCGGTGCCCGAGATGTTGAGGATCGTCACGTCGTCCTT
>NZ_JBHFPE020000017.1:0-40615 GCF_043355935.2 Roseovarius roseus
CGCGGCCTGATCAGGCCCAAATCCGCATGCTCGGAGAACGCCGCTGGAGAATTTCCACCAGAATCGAGACACAACCAGAGCATTTGAATCATCGTTGTTGTCTATAGTGCCGCCTGTTCGGTCCGTCAGAAGACCGGCCGTGTTGAACGGGGACGACAAGACTATGGTCGAGATATTGCTCTGCTCTTCTATCCAATCGACAACGTCATCGTTGAAGGCAATGCAGTCCTGTGCCTCTGCGGGCGCCAAATCAACACTCGCAGTATTCAGGATGGGCCAGCAGCGACTCCTTGTAATTTGTTGCATGCCGATGCGCGCGGCGCTGTCGCTGTGTTCCAGCCACTTCGCGAGATGCATAGCATAGCTGTCGCCCCAAAGGAGGACCGATGGGCTATCAGACGTTCTGCATTTCGGCGAGTTTACGGCAGTTTCCAGATTTTCAATACAGGCCCGGCCCAAACCAAAGTTGAAGCCCAGCTTTTCATCGTTCAAAAATTCACTGTATTTTATGCCGTTCGGAGCTTTTCGAAACGGCGCACCCTCGGAGTTCATTACCAGAACGCCCAAGCATACTAGGGCGGCCATGCCAGCGCCGCTGACGAGAAAAACCGACTTCTGGGTCGGAAGGAGCTGTCGGTCACGGCGCCTGAACGGCTGCTCCACGAAGCGCCAACTCAAATAGGCAAGGCCCAACGTCATGACCGACAAGAGCATCATCCAGATCATAGCAGGTTCATGCGGGCTTCGGATTCTGGCAAACGCAAAAAGCGGCTGATGCCAAAGATATGCGCTGTAACTTATCAATCCGATCCCGACGATTGGCTTGAATGACAGCAGACGGGAGACCATCGATTGTGGTCCTGCAAAAAGGATGATCAGGACACTACCCATGACAGGCACCAGCGCATAGGCGCTGGGAAACGGCACTGTTTCATCGAACGCAAATATAGCGAAGAAAATAAGGCCCAACCCTAATGCAGCTAGCGCATCGTTCGAATATGGATCACGCTTGAACAGCACAATCGAGCAGAATGACCCTGCCAGAAGCTCCCAGAAACGCGATGGCGTGAAATAGAAGTTTGCATCCGGCTCGTTTCGCCATCCCCATTCACTCAGCAACAACGAGGCCAGTGCGAGACATCCCAGAAACCAAGCGACACGGCCCAGTTTACGTGTTCCGAACAGCATGAGCAGCATTGGAAAGACAAGATAAAATTGCTCCTCAACCGCGAGGCTCCAAGTATGCAAGAGCGGTTTCAAGTCTGTGTTGGCGGAAAAATACCCCGCAGTTTCCCAGAAGTGCACATTTGAGATGAAAAGGGCCGTGGCGGCAGCGCTCCTCGCGAAATCCGCCAACATTTCCGGCACCATCCAAGCCCATGCAAAGGGCAGGCAGGCCAAAATAACCAGGTAAAGTGCGGGCAAAATTCTGCGCGCGCGCCGCTCGTAAAATCTTCGAATACTGAAAACGCCATCTGCGCGCTCTGCCAGGATTATCGACGTTATCAGGTAGCCGCTGATGACAAAGAAAATGTCGACACCGACATAGCCCCCGCTGAAAACGCTCATGCCTGCGTGAAAAAGTATCACGGGCACTACGGCAACGGCTCGCAACCCATCGATTTCACTTCTATACTTCATTGGCAGAGCTTTCGATTTTTGACGTTCGATGCAATGTCTTTTATGGCTAAGCTGATCGGAAATACGAAGTTCTTTCCGAAGAAAGAAAGCCGGTTGGCAGTGATGCCTGCTCCATCCGCCGAGGTTTCAAGCTAATCCTTAACCACATAAGATTGATATAAATTTCAGGTTCTCGTGCGCGGATCGTAGGACGCCAGGGGGCCAAGCTCTGCCTCTTCAATGCTTTGTTGGACTTCCCATACCGGCCTGACAAATCTGACTCAAGCGACGAAGTACCCTTTGCACGCGGCTGCCCTTCGGGTTTTGTCGGGTTTGGCGCCCTCCGCCTGTCCAGCGCACCCGCCGCATCACGGCAAAGAGCGCCATGGCCGACAGCACACCTCCGTACGGCGCATAGAGGACTTTGGGCGAGGTCAAAAGGCGATGCAACGTGCGCACACTCCCACAGGTTCAGCTTCAGTGGGATAAGCTCCCTTGATCACGTGTGAGTGTGCCGCACGGATAGTCATCATCGACCGCCTCTGTGTGCCTTTGTCCGCAAAGGTCCAATTCGCGGTTGGAGCGCAGGTGGAGGCATTGGTGGCCCAGCGATTGGAAGACTTCCTTGAAGCGACAGAGATCGCATGTGGACATCACTTGCGCTCACCAAAAAACATCCATATACCATCCATATGGATGGAGAAATCATATGAGCAACATCAGGCAGCTTCGCGACAAGACCCCCGATAGTGAGAAAATCACCATCAATCTCGGCTATGTCGATCTGGGACGGATCGACCTGCTGGTGCAGGAGGGCTTCTACTCAAACCGCAGCGACTTCATTCGCACGGCGATCCGCAATCAGCTGGGCAGCCATGCCGAGGTCGTCAGCAAGTCGGTCGAGCGCCACACAATGGAGCTGGGCCTGCGCGACTACACCCGGGCCGATCTTGAGGCTTTGCGCGATGCCGGTGAGGTGCTGCATGTCAAGGTCGTGGGCCTGGCCCGCATCGATCCCGACGTGACGCCGGATCTGGCGCTGCAGACCATTGGGTCAATCACCGTTCTGGGCGCTTTGCAGGCGTCCCCCGAGATCAAGAAGGCGCTCGCAGATCGCATCCTTTGAGCCAACCCAACCTTAGACAAGGATAAAGACATGTTCGATTTTAACGCCGGCGCGCCGCGCCAGGTGAACGATGGCGCACGCTTGGAGCGGCGCACCGCGGCCCGGGATCTGGTGCAGCGCACCCTTGCCCGGCATGGGCTCGTGTCCACGGGCGGCCAGTCGGAGCCGGACCAGCAGGGCCTGATGGACCTTCTGCAGAACGTTCTGCCCAAGGGCGGCCTCGACCTGCGCGGTGCGCCGCCGCAGAGCCTGCCAATTCCGGCGGGCGCAGAGTTCCTGTCGGCAACGCATCAGGGAAAGAGCGGCAGCCGCTCCTATCGGACTTACGTGCCGGCCTCGGCCAAGGCGGGCGTTTCCGGCATCGTGATGATGCTGCATGGCTGCACGCAGACGCCCGAGGATTTCGCGATCGGCACCGGCATGAACGCGCTTGCCGACCTGGGCGGGTTCATCGTGATCTACCCCGAGCAGTCTCGCGGCGCGAACGCCCAGACCTGCTGGAACTGGTTCAGCCCCAATGATCAGCGCCGCGACCGGGGCGAGCCCGAGATATTGGCCGGCATCGCCCGCAAGGCGATGTCAGACCATGCTGTCCCTTCGGAGCGCATCTTTGTCGCCGGACTGTCCGCGGGAGCCGCGATGGCGGTGATCCTCGGACAGACCCACCCGGATGTTTTCGCGGCCGTGGGGGCACATTCCGGCCTTCCCTATGGCGCGGCAAGTGATGTCGCATCCGCCTTTGCCGCGATGGCGGGGCAGGGGCAACATCAGCGCGCCAATGGCAAGGCCTCGGGCACCCGAACTATCGCCTTTCACGGCAGCGCCGACAACACGGTGCAGCCTGCCAACGGCGCGGCCATCATTCGAGATGCCGAGCGGGCCGGACCGTCTCAGATTGTGCAGACGACGCACAACGGCAGCGCATCAGGCCGGGCCTATTCCGTGACGACTAGCATCGGGCCGGACGGGCGCAACCATCTGGAGCACTGGGTGATCGACGGCCTCGGCCACGCCTGGTCGGGCGGGCAGCCCGGCGGCTCTTACACGGACCGACGCGGCCCCGACGCCAGTGCGGAAATGGTCCGCTTCTTCTTTGACAGCAAGGATTGATTGACATGACACCGATGACATTGACCTTCGACGCCATCAGCGAGAAGGCCCCCGCCGAGAAATGGCACAAGCGCTGGCTGCGCTCATGGCCCGCCTATGAGGCCTGGTTCGTCGCCCACGGGGGCGATGCCGGGCCGGACAGGCGCGCCTGCCGGTCTGCGCTGGGGCGGTACATGCCGGAATTGCTGCCGGTCTACGATCAGCTTGTCGCGATTGCGGGCGGCGATGACCGCGCCGCGCGGTTCCTTTCCACATGGTGCCCGCCGCGTTATCTTGGCGGGTGTTCTCTGGCCGCGATGTCGGACGGCACCGATATACGCCTGTTGCGCAACTACGACCTGTCGCCGGATCTGAACGAGGGCCTGCTCTTGCGCAGCGAATGGACCGGCAGGCCGGTCATGGGCATGGTGGAATTCCTCTGGGGTCTGTCCGATGGCATCAACGATGCCGGGCTCAGCGTCGCGCTGGCCTATGGCGGGCGGTCCGAAACCGGCGAGGGCTTCGGCGTCACCACCATTCTGCGTTACGTGCTGGAAGTATGCGAAAGCGTCGATGAGGCGTTGGCCGTGCTGGACCGGGTGCCATCGCATATGGCCTATAACATCGTTCTGGCCGACACATCGGGCGCGACGGCCAGCGTGGAGCTGGCCCCCGGCGGCGGGGCCAAGCGGATGCCGCATGCCATCGCGACCAACCATCAAAGCGATGCGTCCTTGCCGGATCAGGCCCCTTTCACCCGCACCTATGAGCGGCACACGCATCTGAAGGCGCTTCCGTCCAGCGCGCGGGATCTGCATATCGCCTTCACCAGTGCCCCCCTGAGGCAGGACCGTTTCTCTGAGGGTTTCGGCACGCTCTTTACCGCCGAATATGATCCTGATGCGCGGTCCCTTCGCCTGATCTGGCCGGATGAGGACTGGCACCAGAGCCTCGCGCGGTTCGAAGAGGGCCGGCGGCTCATAGATTTTGCCTCCGGCTCCGATCTTCCGGGTATGAGCCAGGATTGGTATGCCGGGATGGATTGGTCACGGGCGGCGCAGGTGGATTGGGCGCGGGTCGGGCGAGACTACGCCACGGGCGCCGGGCGCCCGATTGCCGCCTACCTTTTGGATGTGAAGCCGTCTTGACCCACCGGGCACCGCAGTCAGGGGGATGCTTTGCCATCCCCCTGATCCTTTGGCCAGGGGGGAGGGCCTGACATCAGGGGTTTGAGCATCCGCATGGGTCAGATCCGCGCCGTCGATATCGTTCGAAGTCTAAAAAAATAGCATTTGACGGACGTCAATTCGGAAAAGCGGCTGTCGACTATGCTCGGCAAAGATGTTTGCCGCTATAAATCGCGGCGTTGGAACGCCCCCTGGCGCCCGAGTTCAGGCGGTAGTCGGCCACAGGAGATTCTACCCATGCAAGACAGAACACTTCAGATCGGGCCGGTATCTCTAAGAGCCTGCCGTAAATTCTGGCTCGCCGCCATTACGTGTTTATGCTTGGCACCCCTCACGGCGTCAGCGCAGGACGTAGAGTCGCAAACCCCCGGGCTCCTACCCGGCATGAATGAGGAAATGCTGGTCGACCCGACCACCTTTGATATCTCTGGAGGATGGTCATACTCCAGTGAGTGGGGCGCGGGGCTATTCGACATCTATCAAGGCGGTGACGGGGTCGTTTTGGAAATTGTCTCCGGCTCGACATGTGATCCCGAAGCGATGTGTACCCTCACGGGGGCAGTCGAGGGCAAGGCGCTCCTGGTTTCCGTGACGGCCTCCGTCCCTGATGGTGGGCAGGCGACGTCTACCTTTGTCATATTCTTCGAGTCGGAGAACGAAGCCCGCGGCATGGGGACGTCCGTATGGGCGGGCGGCGGGTACGAGAAGCGCTGGGACTATCTGATCGAAATGTGGCGACCGGGAACGCGTGACTAGGTCAAGCATAGGCACAGACGTTGAGCCATTGGCCACGGTTTTGTGGCAAGCCAATGTCAGGTGTGCCCGCACGATCCTCTGATCGGCGGGCGTTCATGCGGGTTTACTGGCACACCTCGGGTAGAACGGCGGACCAAATCGGGCAGTAGACGGGATCATACCACCACCCTTCTGACGAATTGATCCCGTAATGGACCCCGACCCAGACCCGACCGGATTTCTGCAGCAAAACCTCCATCGTCGGCCCGTTGCCTGCCTGCGGGTCTATCTGACCACGCTCCACAGCGGGGGTGGCAAAGATGTCGATCTGCTCGCCACTGGGGCGTTGGGCGCGAACGGTCGCAAAGGCCACGTTCCCCGCGACGCGAATTTCACCGACCACAAATTCGATGGGCGGACCGAAATTCCATTCCGCCTGGGGGCGAATAGCATCCAGGATATCTTGGCGTGTGTCGCTGCCCCGTGCGGGTTCGCCGTAACTCTGCGCTTCCGCGAAATGTGCAGAACCGCAAAACGCTGCGATCAGCGCGAGATGTCTGAGAGGTCCGATCTGTAGCATCACTTTTGCCAATCCTTTCGGAACTTACGGTGACCCGGGAAAATGTGGTTTTGCGAGCCTACTGTATTTTCTGCAAGATGCATGACTGCGACTGCCCACATTGGCCGGGGTCGAGCACTGACCGTCAAGCGTTAACTCACCTCCGCAAGAAAGAGCGCTTGATTGTTGGACCGCGTACTTGGGGCGGGCTTGATCGGCGACCTGCCGCGCGGCTCTTGCCCTCAGTCCCGCATGGCGCGGGCAAGGCGCCGGATCCGCAGCGCGCGGTTCAACTCGCCTCCGAAGATCAGCAGAAGCGCCGAAAGATACATGAAATAAAGGGCGGCGATGATCCCCGCCATGCCTGCATAGTAGCTGGCATAGGTGCCGAAGCTGCGGACATAGAAGGCAAACACTGTCGCCAACAGCGTCCAGGCAAGGGCGGTGAACAGGACGCCGGGCCAGATATTTGCGAATTTGGTCCGCCGCGCGGGCAGCAGGACATGCGCGGCAAAGAGCGCGACCACAAAGATGGTCGCCGACGCTGGAAAGCGGATCAGCCGGATCGTCACAGACGCGGGGTCGAACCCCGGTATGAGATCGTGCAGCCACGACCCGGCCCGCGGTGCAAGCACCAGAAGGTAGCCGACCAGCACCAGTGCAAGACTGGCCAGAACGATCATCGTGATCTGGACACTGTATATCAGCACCACGGACCGTGTTTCGCGCAGCCCGTAGGCCCGGTTCAGTCCGACCCGCACGCCATCGACACCGCCCACCGCGAACCAGATCGTAAGCAGGATACCCACGCTGAGCACACCGCCGCGCGGCACCGTCATCACGTTCTCGACCTCCGAGACGATAGGCTCGATCAGGGCCGGGGGCACGATGGCGATCAGAAAGTCGACCAGGTCCTGTGCCATCGAGCGATCCCCGACAAAGGCCGTCATCGCGCTGGTGAAGATCAGGAAGGGAAAGATCGCCAAGAGGGCGCGAAAGGCCACGTTGCCGGCAAGGCCGAAGGCATCGTCGCTCCAGAGCCTCAGGATCGCTTCTTGCATGACGCCGCGCATGATGCGCCAACCGGTGCCGTGGAACAGATCCTGCGGATTTTCGGTGAGCACGCCATGGGTCATCACGATATCGCGGCCCTGATCCTGGCTCGGCTTGGCATTCATCTTCTGACCTCGTCGCGTGACGCCCTCGGTGCTGTAGGCCGCACGGGGTGGCCTAAGGATATCGCCGCCGCGCGGGAGGCACCACAGCGAAGTCAGCAGGGGGTGGCCGCCAGCCGAAAGCCGCGCCCCGACCTTTATGGCGGGGCCGCCGGGGACAAATTGTAGGGCAGGGTCCCCGCCGGTCAGGTGGGGATAAGTGCGAAAGATCGGCGCAAGACGCGTCATGCGGCCGTCATCAAAACAGATCCGCTGTCTTGAAAACGTCACTTGCAATTCTGTGTTATTTCGAGAATTCATGAAATATGAAAATAGACATTCCCGATATGCTGACCACGCTCGGCCACCCGCAGCGGCTCGCCCTCTTCCGCCTGCTCATGCGGCGTTATCCCGACCGCGTGCCTGCAGGGGAGCTTTCGGAGGCGCTGGGCGTGAAGGCCAGCACCATGTCCAGCTACCTTGCCGCCCTCCAGCGCGCCGGGCTGGCCCAGCAACTGCGCATCGGCACGTCGCTGCTCTATTCCGTGCGGATGGACAGGGTGCAGTCCCTCTTCGGCAGCCTCTTTGCCGATTGCTGCCTTGGCCGGCCCGAACTGTGCATCCCTTTCAACGCAGATCCTCACCCGGTGCCTGACCGCAAGTACGGCGTCCTTTTTGTTTGTACCGGCAACTCGGCGCGCTCGATCTTTGCCGAGAGTATCCTGCGCGCGGTGGCGGGGGGCTGCTTTGACGCCTATTCCGCCGGCACGCGCCCTTCGTCCGACGTGAGCCCCCAGGCGCTGCAAGTGCTCCGCAAAAACGGTCATGATATCGCGCTCCTGCGCGCCAAGAGCGTTGCCGAGTTTTCAGGGCTGGACGCGCCCCGGCTGGATTTCGTCTTTACCGTTTGCGACCAGTCCGCGAACGAATACTGCCCCGCCTGGGACGGCCAGCCCGTCAGCGGCCATTGGGGCGTGCCCGATCCGGTGGCAGTGATCAGATCGGACGCGGAAAAGGCGCTGGCGTTTCAGCAGGCCTATGACGCGCTCAAGCGCCGGATCGCGGCGTTCGCGGCGCTGCCCCTCCACAGCCTCAGCCGCATGGAGCTGCAATCGGCCATCGACGATATCGCCCGCACATCGAAAGGAAACCCCGCATGACCACATATGCCGTGAACGGCCTTGGCCGCATTGGAAAACTGATCCTGAAACCGTTGCTGGAGCGGGGGGCCAAGATTGCCTGGATCAATGACGGCGTTGGTGATCCGGAAATGCACGCGCACCTGTTGGAGTTCGACACGGTGCATGGCCGCTGGGACGCCAAATTTTCTCATGACGCCGAAAGCGTGACGGTGAACGGCACTCGGCTGCCCTTTGTCGGGACGCGCGATCTGTCCGCGCTGCCGCTGGAAGGTGTTGACGTGGTGATCGACTGCACCGGCGCCTTCAAGACAGAGGCCAAGCTGGCGCCCTATTTCGACGGCGGCGTGCGGAAGGTCATTGTCTCGGCCCCGGTCAAGGATGGGCCTACGGCGAATATCGTTTACGGCGTCAATGACGAGAGCTATGACGCGGCGCAGCACCATATCGTCACTGCCGCCTCCTGCACCACGAATTGCCTCGCCCCGGTGGTCAAGGTCATCCATGAAAACCTGGGGATCAAGCATGGCTCGATCACCACCATCCATGACGTGACCAACACGCAGACCATCGTGGACCGCCCGGCCAAGGACCTGCGCCGCGCGCGCTCGGCGCTCAATTCGCTGATTCCGACGACCACCGGTTCGGCCACGGCAATAACGTTGATCTATCCTGAACTGGAGGGCCGCCTGAACGGCCATGCGGTGCGCGTGCCACTGCTGAACGCCTCGCTGACCGATTGCGTTTTCGAGGTTGAGCGCGAGACGAGCGCCGAGGAGGTCAACGCGTTGTTCAAGGCCGCCGCAGAAGGCCCGCTCGCCGGTATTCTGGGCTATGAGACACGCCCTCTGGTCTCGGCCGATTACACCAATGATACGCGCTCGGCGATTGTGGATGCGCACTCGACCATGGTGATCAACGGCACGCAGGTCAAAATCTATGCGTGGTACGACAATGAGATGGGCTATGCCCACCGGCTGGTGGATGTCGCGCTGATGGTGGGAGCCTCTCTTTGACCCGGCGGCCCGAGGGCCTGCCTGCCTACATCGCCGTCACGGCAGCCTATTGGGCCTTCATGCTGACCGACGGGGCCTTGCGTATGCTGGTGCTGCTGCACTTTCATACGCTGGGCTTCTCGCCGGTGCAGCTGGCCTATCTCTTTGTCCTTTACGAGATCGCCGGGATGGCGACAAACCTTGCGGCGGGATGGATTGCCGCGCGCTTCGGGCTGACCTCGACGCTTTATGCGGGGCTGGGCATCCAGGTGGCCGCGCTCATGGCGCTGGCGCAGCTTGATCCCGGCTGGGCCATCGGTGCGTCGGTCATCTTTGTGATGTGCGTTCAAGGGGCCAGCGGCGTGGCCAAGGATCTGGCCAAGATGTCGTCGAAATCCGCGGTCAAGCTGCTGGCGCCGGCCGAGGCTGGCGGCCTCTTTCGCTGGGTGGCCGTGCTGACCGGCTCCAAAAACGCGGTCAAGGGCGTTGGCTTTCTGCTGGGGGCGGGCCTGCTGGCGGTGCTGGGCTTTGTCTGGGCCGTGCTGGTCATGGCGGCGGGGCTGGCGGTCATCCTGGCGGCGGTCATCGCCTTTATGCCCGCCGGGTTGCCCAAGGGCCGCAAGGGCGCGAAATTCTCCGAGGTTTTCTCAAAGTCGGCCAACATCAACTGGCTGTCGCTGGCGCGGGTTTTCCTTTTTGGCGCGCGCGACGTGTGGTTCGTGGTGGGCATCCCGATCTATTTCTACGCCGTGCTGTCGGACGGCACCGAGGAGGGCAATCGCGCCGCATTTTTTCTGATCGGCACGTTCATGGCGCTCTGGGTGATCCTTTACGGCGCGGTGCAGGCTGCCGCGCCCAGGATTCTGCGCGCCGGCCGGCGCCCCGAAGCCGCGCTGATCCGCGCTGCGCGGGGCTGGGCCTGGGCGCTCTTCGTGGTGCCAGCCGCGCTGGCGCTGTCCGCGCTGGCGGCGCCGGGCCCGGCGCCATGGTTGACCGTGACGCTGGTCGTAGGGCTGCTGGCCTTTGGCGTGATCTTCGCCGTCAACTCGTCGCTGCATTCTTACCTGATCCTGGCCTTTACCCGGTCCGAAAGGGTCACGATGGATGTCGGCTTCTATTACATGGCTAATGCGGGCGGGCGGCTGATCGGCACGCTTCTTTCGGGGCTGACCTATCAGGCGGGCGGTCTGCCGCTGGTTCTGGGCACGGCTGCGGGAATGGTTGCGCTGGCCGCCGCAGCTTCGCGCCGCTTGACGGATCAGCCGCAAGAGGCGGCGGCATGATGCGCGGGTCTTGCCTGCGGCGGGATAGATAAGGCACGATTGACCCTGCGGGGCGCACCGCCCCGGCGGAGGCTGCGATGACGATGGACCTGACGGCGTTCCGACGCGACCTGCATATGCATCCCGAGACCGGCTTTGACCTGGCGCGCACCCCGAATGCGATCGCCTATCATCTTGAGGCCGCGGGGCTGGAGGTGACGCGCGGTGTCGGCCTCACCGGGCTGGTCGCGACCCTGCATCGCGGATCCGATGCCGAGGCGATCGGCCTGCGCGCGGATATGGACGCGCTACCCATCGAGGAGGCGAATGAGTTTGCCCATCGCTCGACCGTGCCGGGGCGGTTTCACGGCTGCGGCCATGATGGGCACAGCACCATGTTGATGGGCGCTGCGCTGGCGCTGGCCCAAGACCCCAACCTGACGCGCAGCGTGCATTTCGTGTTCCAGCCCAACGAGGAGAATGGCGAGGGCGCAGCGGCAATGATCGCGGACGGGCTCTTTGACCGGTTTCCGATGCGCGCGATCTTCGGCCTGCACAACATGCCCGGCATGGCGCTGGGACAGTTCGCCACGCAGGCGGGGCCGTTTTGCGCCTTCGAGGATAATTTCGAGATCACGATCACCGGGCGCGGAGGCCATGCATCGATGCCCGACAAGGGGATCGACCCTATCGTCGTGGCCAGCGCGGTGGTGCTGCAACTACAGACCATAGTCGCGCGCAGCCTGCCGCCCGCCCAGCATGCGGTGGTTTCGGTGACTGAGTTTGTCACCAATGGCGCGCGTAACGTGCTGGCCAGCCGCGTGGTCCTGCGCGGCGACTGCCGGGGTTTCTCGTCCGAGGTGTCAGGCACTATCGAAGCCCGGATGCGCGCCATCGTGGGTGGGGTCTGCGCCGCGCATGGGGCGACGGACGAGGTCACCTATGCCACCTCCTTTCAGCCGTTGGTCAATGACGCGGGCGCGGCGCGGACCCTTGCCGAAGCGGCGCGGCAGGTGGGCGCGGTCGATACCGGGTATGGCCGCGTCGGCTTTTCCGAGGATTTCGCCGCCTTCCTCGCGCATCGGCCCGGCGCGTTCATTCTGATGGGCAACGGCACGGACGGGCACGGCGCGGCCCCGCTTCACAACCCGTCTTACGATTTCAACGATGAGGCGATCCCGGTTGGGGTCTCCCTCTGGTGCCACCTGGCCAAGAGCTGAGCGGGCAGGGCGACCGTGTTGTCAGCGGCGCAAATCTGGTGCACATCCATCGGCACGTCTTGACGGTCAGGCCCACGCCCGGCAGGACCGACAGTGTGACGAAAGGACCACATGATGCCTCTTCCATCCGATCGCCGTATTGCGGCCCTTCGTTTCACAGGGCCGCGCGCATGAGGCGGCGGGGGTTCATCGCCGGTGCGCTTGCGCTAGGCGCCTGCTCCGGAACGCCGCCCGATATCCGCATGGTGGACGCGCCGCTGCTGCCGCATCTGCGTATATCCGGCGACGCGCCCTTCGAGAAATGGCGCTCGCACCTGGACCTGAGACGGATGCGGAGCGGGCCCAAAGTGCTGGCCCTCTCGGGCGGCGGCGAGGATGGGGCATTCGGCGCCGGTGTGCTTGTCGGCTGGTCCGAGGCGGGCACGCGGCCGCAATTCGACGTGGTGACCGGCGTGTCCACCGGCGCATTGATGGCGCCCTTCGCGTTTCTGGGGCCGCAATACGATTCCGAGCTGAGGCGTATCTACACCACCTATGGTCAGGATGATCTCATCGCGTATCGCGGTCTCGGCGGTATCCTGGGCGGCGGCCTCGTGTCCTCCGCGCCGATGGCGGGTCTGATCGAGCGGCACCTGTCGGATCACGTGCTGCGGCAGATCGCGGCCGAATGGCGCGCTGGGCGGCGCATGTTTGTCGTGACCTCCAACATTGATACCGGGCGCGCAATGATCTGGGATATGGGCGCGATTGCCGAGGAGGGGCGCTATGACCTCTTCCGCGCCGTCATCCTGGCTTCGGCGTCGATTCCGGGCCTCTTTCCGCCCGTGACGCTGCACATGGCGGGCGGCATTGAATCGCATGTCGATGGCGCGGTGCACATGCAGTTCCTGGCCGTGCCCGAAGCGGCCTTCGGCAGTCTGGGCGACGCGCCGGGCCGGGGCGGCGCGCTGTGGATCCTGGTCAACAACATGCTCAGGCCGCCGCCCGCGGCGGTCAGTAGGACGCCGATTGCCATCATGATGAACACGTTCAACACTGCCGTACGCGCGAGTGCGGCCCAATCGGTGGGGATCGCCGAGCGCTATGCCGATCGCACCGGCATGCGCTTTGCGGTCGCGACGATCGGGCCCGATTTCGACGTTGCGTGGGACCCGACCGAGCGATTTTCGCTTAAGTATATGCGCCCGCTCTTCGAGTATGGCCGCAAGCGGGCGCTGAGGGGCGCGGCCTGGCGCTCCTGAGGGCTGTCGGGCTTCCGGCGCACCACGCGCATGCGCGATTGCCGCGTTTGCGCTTGATCGGACCGGCGGGGCCTGTATTTTGCCGCTCGGCACACAGGAGGCGTCATGTCTGCAACCTCATCCCGTAAACCGACCGAACGCAAGCGCGGATCGGGCGTGCAATTCATCTACGGCGTGCTGCGCGACGAGATCCTGAACCTCACGCTGCCCCCGGGCAGCCCCATCGACGAGGTGCAACTCTCGGAACGGCTGGCCATGTCGCGCACGCCGATCCGCGAGGCGCTGGTGCGGCTGGCGGGCGAGGGGCTGGTGACGACGCTGCCCAACCGCTCGACCGTGGTGGCGAATATCGACTTCCTGAACCTGCACACATTCTTTGACGCCATCACGCTGATGTACCGCGTCACCACCCGCCTTGCCGCCGAGCATCGCACAGAGGCCGATCTGGTGGCGATCCGCGCCCGGCAGGCGGAATTCGCGCAGGCGGTCACCGCGCAGGACGCGCTGGCGATGATCGGGACCAACCGGGATTTTCATGCCGCCATCGCCGCCGCCGGGCGCAACCCGTACTACGAGGGACTGTTTCTGCGTCTGCTGGACGAGGGGCGGCGCCTGCTGCGCCTCTATTATTCGGCCTTCGATGATCGCCTGCCGCAACGCTATGTCACCGAACATGAAGAGATCATTGCGGCGATCCAGGCACAGGATGTCGATGCCTGTGACCGGCTGGCCAAGGCGCATGCCGATCAGATCACGGGGAAGATCCGCACGATGATCGCCAAGGACCGCCGCCGCGACATCGCCTTGTAAGACGGTAATCCCTCGGCAGAAATGCGCGCATAATTTCTGTCGACAAGAAATATACAAATGCTATCATCTGCCCGATTCCACGATCAGGGCACAGCCGCGTCTGGCCCGTCCATGTCCGGCCCCGCCGGGATGCGCCGCGGCCCATCCCGGTCCAGATCCTCAAGGAGACCACTATGAAAACCAGCATTTTCTCGGGCACGGTGCCCGCCCTGATGACGCCCTGCAAGGCAGACCGCAGCCCCGATTACGATGCGCTGGTGCGCAAGGGGCGCGAGCTGATCGATCTGGGCATGCGCGCGGTGGTCTATTGCGGCTCGATGGGCGACTGGCCGCTGCTGACGGACGAGCAGCGGATGGAGGGTGTCGCGCGCCTTGTCGAGGCGGGTGTGCCCGTCATCGTCGGCACCGGTGCGGTCAACACCAGGGTCGCGGCCCAGCATGCGGCCCATGCGCAAAAGGTGGGCGCTCAGGGCCTGATGCTGATCCCGCGCGTGTTGTCACGGGGCATCTCGCCCGCCGCGCAGCGTAGCCATTTCAAGGCGGTTCTCTCGGCCGCGCCCGATCTGCCGGCGGTGATCTACAATAGCCCCTATTACGGCTTTGCCACCCGCGCCGATCTTTTCTTTGCGCTGCGGGCCGAGCACAAGAACCTCGTCGGATTCAAGGAATTCGGCGGCCCCGCCGATCTCAGCTATGCGGCCGAAAACATCACCAGCGGCGATGACGAGGTCGTTCTGATGATCGGCGTCGATACCACCGTGTTCCACGGCTTCGTCAATTGCGGCGCGGCGGGCGCGATCACCGGCATCGGCAACGTGCTGCCGCGCGAGGTGCTGCACCTTGTCGCGCTCAGTCAGGCAGCGGCGGCCGGCGATGCCGAAGCGCGCGAGCGCGCGCTGGAGCTCGACACCGCGATGCAGGTCCTGTCCACTTTCGACGCAGGCCCCGATCTGGTGCTGTATTTCAAGCATATGATGGTGCTGAACGGCGAGCAGGAATATGCGCTGCATTTCAACGAGGATGACGTTCTTTCGGACAGCCAGCGCGGCTTTGCCGAGACGCAGCTGAAGCTTTTCCGCGCGTGGTATGCCGAGTGGAGCAAGCAGCCCGGCGTGGTCAGCAAATACGCGGCCTGAGGGGCGCAGAATTGCAGACGGCCCGGCCAGCGATGGCGGGGCCGTTTTGCGTTTCAGTCTACGGCGTCGAGGCCATGCTCTTGCAGCCGGTCCAGATGCGCGATTTCCTCGGCGGTCAGCGTGATCCCTTCGGCCATGGCCTTCTTGCGCGCGGCAAAGCGGCGCTGCGAGGGCAGGCGAGCGCCTTGGCCGACGATGGCTGAGAACAGCGTCTCGGCCCGCGCCATCGGATCGCCCTCGCGCCCGGCCGAGAATCGCGTCGGATCGAAGGCGAGGATCAGCTCGCCATGGCCGGGCAGAAGGGTAAAGTTGCCCAGCCGGTCCAGCGCCTCGCGGCTGGTCAGATCGCCGATCATCACACCGGCCAGCAGCTCGATCATCGTCGCAATCGCCGAGCCCTTGTGCCCACCGAAAGGCAGCATGGCACCGTCCAGCGCCGCCTCGGGGTCGGTTGTGGGGTTGCCGTCGCTGTCCACCGCCCAGCCTTCGGGCAGGGGGGTGCCGGCGCGGCGGTGCAGCTCGATCTCGCCGCGGGCGGCGACGCTGGTGGCGAAGTCGAAGACGTAGGGATCGCTTTCGGCCCGCGGCCAGCCGAAGGCGAAGGGGTTGGTGCCCATAAGCGCCTCGTTCCCGCCCGAGGGCGCGACGCTGGAATAGCTGGGGCACATCGCCATCGCGGCGAGGCCGTGGGCGGTCAGCGTCTCGATCTCGGGCCAGAGGGCGGCGAAATGGGTGCAGTCGTTGATCACGAGTGCGGCGATGCCCAGCTCCTTGGCGCGCTTTGCCAGCTCGGGCGCGCCCAGTTCGAACGCGGCGTTGGCAAAACCGCCCTTGGCCGCGACGCGCACGATCGCGCCTCCATCGCCGCCCAGCTCGGGGACCGCGTCCAGCGTGACCATGCCGGCCTTGGCCGTGCGCAAGCAGCCGTCGATGCGGTAGATGCCATGCGATTTGCAGGCGTCCCGCTCGCCCGCCGCGATGGTGCGAGCGACGGCATCCGATTGCAGCGCGCTCAGCCCCGCGCGCTGGAAAATCTGCGAGACGCGGGTGATGAGCGCGTCGTGAGTCAGGGTGGTGTCAGTCATGGGGCCTCGCCGGGGTTGGTCGCGGTTGCGTTATTGCATACACACTGTATGCATGTGGATATCAAGGCAAGGGGCCGCGCCCGCATTGCCAAAGGAACTACGGAGAATGATATGCCTTTCACCCCGCATGGAAAACACCTGATCGCCGGCCAGTGGATCGCGGGCAAGGCGACCTTCGCCTCCCAGCCGGCGCATGGCCCTGCACATGATTATGCCGTGGGAACGCCCGAGTTGGTCGACCGCGCCGTGCAGGCCGCCGAAGAGGCGTTCGAGGCCTATGCCGCCACCAGCCGCGCCACGCGGGCCGATTTCCTTGAGGCCATTGCGGATGAGATCGAGGCGCGCGGCGCCGAGATCACCGAGATCGGCACGCAGGAAACCGGCCTGCCCGAGGCTCGGCTGGAGGGCGAGCGGGGCCGCACCGTGGGCCAGATGCGCCTTTTTGCGGACCACATCCGCGATGGCGCCTATCTGGACCGCCGTCATGACGCGGCCCTGCCTGACCGCGCGCCCGCCCCGCGCCCGGATCTGGTGATGATCCAGCGGCCCATCGGACCCGTCGCGGTCTTTGGCGCGTCCAACTTTCCGCTCGCCTTTTCGGTCGCAGGGGGCGACACGGCGGCGGCGCTGGCGGCTGGCTGTCCCGTGGTGGTCAAGGGCCATTCGGCCCATCCCGGCACAGGCGAGATCGTCGCCGAGGCGATCAAGGCCGCGGCCGAGCGCAGCGATATGCCGCCCGGCGTCTTTTCCCTGATCCAGGGCGGTGACCGCAAGGTGGGGCAGGCCATCGTACTGCACCCGCTGATCAAGGCTGTCGGCTTTACCGGCAGCCTTGCGGGGGGGCGTGCGCTCTTTGATCTGTGCGCCCAGCGTCCCGAGCCGATCCCGTTTTTCGGCGAGCTGGGCTCGGTCAACCCGATGTTCGTGCTGGACCGTGCCGCCGAGACGCGCGCCGAGGAAATCGGCAAGGGTTGGGCCGGATCGCTGGTGATGGGTGCTGGGCAGTTTTGCACCAATCCTGGCATCGCAGTGATTGCTGATGGCGCTGCGGCGGACCGGATGGTCGCCGCAGCAGGCGCGGCATTGCAGGAGGTCAAGCCGCAGACCATGCTGACCGACGGCATCGCCGAGGCATTTGACAAGGGCCGTGCCCGTGTCGCGGTCGCGCCGCAGGTTGAGGCTGTGCATGTATCCGAGGCGAAGGGCCGCAGCGCCGCCCCCGCGCTCTACCAAACCAGCGGCGCGGCCTTTCTGGAGAATCCCGAACTGCATCACGAGGTCTTCGGCCCGCTGGGCCTGATCGTGCGCGCCGCCTCTGAGGACGAGATGATGCAGATCGCGCGCGGTCTGGAAGGGCAGTTGACCGTGACGCTGCATATGGATGACGACGACATGGAGGTCGCCCGCGCGCTGACCCCAATCCTTGAACGGAAAGCGGGTCGCCTTCTGGTCAATGGCTTTCCCACCGGGGTCGAGGTGGTGGATTCGATGGTGCATGGCGGGCCTTACCCCGCCAGCACGAATTTCGGCGCCACCAGCGTCGGCACCCTGTCGATCCGCCGGTTCCTGCGCCCGGTCTGCTATCAGAACATGCCCGCCGGTCTGCTGCCCGAAAGCCTCGGGCATTGACCCTGACGCAATGGTCGGCTCGGCCCAAAACATGGCAGCGGCGCGCATCCTCTTGCGCGCCGTTTTTCGTGTTTGGCGCCTGTGCCCGCCAATAGAGGGCGCATTTTTCTTTTCACGGCGATAGTATACAACTTGTATTCAAAAACCATCTGGTGTTCGCTGAATTCAGGCCCGACTCGCTGCGGATGCATCAAGGCAGGCCGGCACGACAACGAGACAAAAAATCAGGGAGATAATCATGAAATTCATTAAACTCGCCGGTGCTCTGATCGCCGCGGCGCTGGTGGCCCCCGCCGCGCAGGCCGACAAGCTGGACGACATCATCGCCTCGGGCACGCTGCGCTGCGCCGTTGTGCTGGACTTTCCGCCCATGGGCTCGCGCGATGCCAATAATGAGCCGGTCGGTTTTGACGTGGATTACTGCAACGACCTGGCCAAGGCGCTGGATGTCGAGGCCGAAATCGTCGAAACGCCCTTTCCGGACCGTATCCCGGCGCTGGTTTCTGGCCGCGCCGATGTGGGCATCGCCTCCACCTCGGACACGTTGGAGCGGGCGCGCACCGTCGGCTTCTCGATCCCCTATTTCGCCTTCACGTTCAACGTCGTGACCAATGCCGATGCAGGCCTCGAGACCTACGAGGCGCTCGCGGGCCAGACCGTCGGATCGGTGGCAGGCACCTATGAGGCGATCCGCCTCGAAGAGGACATCAACGAATGGGGCAACGGCGGCTCGTTCCGCTCGTATCAGAGCCAGGCGGACGTGTTCCTTGCCCTCTCGCAGGGTCAGATCGACGCCACTGTCGTGACGTCGACGGTCGCGTCGGCCATCGTGCAGGGCGGCAAATACGAGGGGCTCAGCATGACGGGCGAGGCGCCGTATGACATCGACTATGTCGGCCTGATCGCGCTGCGCCAGGAATATGGGTTGCTGAACTACCTCGATCTCTTCGTCAATCAGCAGGTCCGCACCGGGCGCTACGATGAGCTTTACGAAAAGTATATCGGCGGCGACGCACCGCGCCTGACCGTCGACAAGGTCTACTACTAAGCCGTAGGCTGGGCCGGGCAGGGGGCGCGGCGTTGCCCCTTGCCCGGCCTTTTCTTGCCCATCACCTCTAATTGATTGGCCCCATCCGGAGCGCGGCATGTTCGAATACACCTTTCAATGGAGGCAAGCCTTCCGCGCCCTGCCGCAGATGCTGGAGGGGGCGGTGGTCACGATGCAGATCTCGCTCCTGTCCATGGCAATTGGCATTGCCATCGCGGTTCTGCTGGCCGTGGGGCGCAATTCGAAATCCATCTGGCTGCGCGGCCCGGCGACCGCCTGGGTCGAGGTGGCGCGCAACACACCCGCGCTTTTCCAGATCTACATGGCGCATTTCGGCCTTGGATCCTTCGGCATCTACCTCAGCCCATATATCGCGCTTTTGGCCGGGATCACCTTCAACAATGCGGGCTACCTCTGCGAGACCTTCCGCGGCGCGCTGCGCGCCATCCCCGAGACGCAGGTCCGGGCGGGCCGGTCGCTGGGGATGGGGCCGGTCAAGGCGTTCCGCCTGATCGTGCTGCCGCAAATGTTCCGCATCGCGTTTCTGCCCAGCACCAACCAGATGGTCTGGGCGATCCTGATGACCTCGCTGGGTGTGACGGTGGGCCTCAACGCGGACCTTACGGGCGTCACGCAAGAGCTGAACGCGCGCACTTTCCGCACCTTTGAGCTCTTCGCGCTCGCGGGAGTTATCTATTACTGCATCGCCAAGGCGGTGATGCTGGGCGCGCGTCTGCTCGCCTGGCGTCTCTTCCGGTATTGAGGGGGCTCTGATGTTCGACACCGGCCTCTCCCTCAACGACCTTTGGTTCATGCTGAAAGGCGCGGGCGTCACGCTGGCGATCACCTTCTTCGCGGTGACCGGCGGCACGCTCATGGGCCTCGCCTTCGGCGTCATTCGCAGCCATGTGAACCCGTGGCTAACGTTGCCGCTGGTCTTCGTGCTGGATATCTTCCGCTCGGTGCCGCTGCTGATCCAGCTGATCCTCGCCAATGCATTCCAGGCCATCGCGGGGCTGCAAATCTCACCCTTCACCACGTCCTGCATCGTGCTCGCACTCTACACCTCTGCCTATTGCACCGAGATCGTGCGCGGCGCCATCGACGCGGTACCGGTGGTGACGCGCCGCGCCGCGCGCTCGCTGGGGCTGACATGGGGGCAGGACATGACGCAAATCGTCTTTCCCATGGCGCTGCGCGTCGGCCTGCCCAGCTGGATCGGGCTGACCTTGGGCGTTATGAAAGACAGCGCGCTGGTGCTGTGGCTGGGTATCATCGAGCTTTTGCGCGCCAGCCAGATCATCGTGACGCGCCTGCAAGAGCCGATGCTGATCCTGCTGATCGCCGGCGCGATTTATTTCGCCATCAGCTTTCCCATCGCGCGGCTGGGCGGACATTTGGAACGAAGGTGGCAAGAGAATGATTGAGATCGAGAACGTCCATAAATCCTTTGGCGCGCTCAAGGTGCTGAAAGGCATCGACCTGACCGTGGAGAAGGGCGAGGTCGTGTCTGTGATCGGCGGATCAGGCTCGGGCAAATCCACGCTGCTGACCTGCATCAACGGGCTGGAGCCGATCGACAGCGGCACGATCACCGTCGACGGCACCGTGGTCCATGCGCGGGGCACCGACCTCAACAAGCTGCGCCAGAATATCGGTATCGTGTTTCAGCAGTTCAACGCGTTCCCGCATCTGACGGTGCTCGAAAACGTCACGCTCGCCCCCCGCAAGGTCAAGGGCATGGGCCGTGCCGAGGCCGAGGAGATCGCGGTAAAACAGCTGACCCATGTTGGCCTCGCGGACAAGATGAAGGTCTATCCCGGCCGCCTCTCGGGCGGGCAGCAGCAGCGCATGGCGATCGCCCGCGCGCTGGCGATGTCGCCCGATTACATGCTTTTCGATGAGGTGACATCGGCGCTCGACCCTCAGCTGGTGGGCGAGGTTCTCGATACGCTGAAACTTCTGGCCGAGGGCGGCATGACCATGATCTGCGTCACGCATGAGATGGGTTTTGCCCGCGACGTGTCGAACCGCGTCGCCTATTTCGAGAGCGGCGTCATGGCCGAGATCGGACCGCCCGAGCAGATCTTCGGCGCGCCCAAGAGCGAGGCCACAGCCAAGTTTCTATCGAGCGTGCGCTGATGCCCCAAACGGTGCTGATTGTCGGCGCAGGGGTCATCGGCCTGTCCGTCGCGCTCGAGGCGCAATCGCGCGGGCTAACTGTGCGCGTGATCGACCGCGAGGGGCCGGCGGCGGGCGCGTCTGCGGGCAACGCCGGCGCCTTCGCCTTTGCCGATATCCTGCCGCTCGCCTCGCCGCGCATCATGCGGCAGGCGCCGAAGTGGCTGTTGGACCCTTTGGGGCCGCTCAGCGTGCCGATGGGTTACGCGCCGCGCCTTTTGCCGTGGATGTGGCGCTTCTGGCGCGCGAGCCGCCCGGAACAGGTCGCCGCATCGACCATCGCTCAAACGGCGATGATGCGTCATGCGCAAGGCACATTGGACGGGTTCCTGGCCCGCGCAGGCGCGTCCAACATGCTGCGCCGCGAGGGGCAGTTGCAGGTCTACGAGGGCAAGGCAGAGTTTGAAGCATCATTGGAAGGCTGGCGCGCGCGACAAGACGGCGGTGTCGAGTTCCGCCATCTCGAAGGCGACGAGATCCGGCAGATGCAGCCCGGACTGTCCCGGCGCTTTACTCATGCCACCTTTACCCCCGGCTGGGTCACGATCGACGATCCGAAGGTCTATGTCGAAACGCTGGCGGAAAAGTTCGTCGCGAATGGCGGCGAGGTCGTCATCGCGAATGTCGAGGCGCTGACTCAGGACGGCCTGACCACCGGCGCGGGCGAGATGACGGGCCGCGTGGTGATCGCGGCGGGCGCGCATTCGCATCACCTGACGCGCACCGCCGGCATAAAAATCCCGCTTGAAACCGAGCGCGGCTACAACACCACTCTGCCGCATGGGGGGATCGACCTCCGCCAGCACATTACCTTTCCCGCGCATGGCTTTGTCATGTCAAAACTGAACGGGCGTCTGCGCGTCGGCGGTGCGGTCGAGCTGGGCGGGCTGACAGCGCCGCCCAATTACAAGCGCGCGAATGCGATGCTCCGCAAGGCCAAGACCTTCTTTCCGGAGCTCGATACCTCGGGCGGCACGCAATGGATGGGGTTCCGTCCCTCGCTGCCCGATAGCCTGCCCGCCATTGGCCCGCTGCCGGGGCACCGCAATGTCATCTGCGCCTTCGGCCACGGACATCTGGGCCTGACACAATCAACGGCGACCGCCGATATCGTCGCGCATCTCTTGACAGGACAGGCGCCGGGGATCGACATGGCCCCATTCTCGCCCGCGCGGTTCTAGGGAGGCACACATGACCCAATACATTTTTCCCTGCATTGACGGCCATACCTGCGGCAATCCCGTGCGCCTCGTCGCCGGGGGAGCGCCGATCCTGCGCGGCGCCAACATGCTGGAGAAACGCGCGCATTTCCTGGCCGAGTACGACTGGATCCGCACCGGCCTGATGTTCGAGCCGCGCGGGCATGACCAGATGTCTGGCTCCATCCTCTACCCGCCGACGCGCCCCGATTGCGATATCGCCGTCCTCTTCATCGAGACGTCCGGCTGTTTGCCGATGTGCGGCCATGGCACCATCGGCACCGTCACCATTGCGCTGGAGAATGGCCTCGTGAAACCATCCGTGCCAGGCCAGCTGGCGCTCGAGACGCCCGCCGGTCGGGTCAATGTGACCTACCGGCAGGAGGGGCGTTTTGTGGAGGAAGTGCGCCTGACCAACGTGCCGGGCTTCCTCCACTCCGAGGGGCTGACCGCCGAGGTCGAGGGGCTGGGCGAGATCGTCGTCGATGTGGCCTATGGCGGCAATTTCTACGCCATCGTCGAGCCGCAGAAGAATTTCGCCGACATCGCCGATTTCACCGCCTCGCAGCTGATCGGCCTCAGTCCGAGACTGCGCGCGGCGCTCAATGCCAAATACGAGTTCATTCACCCCGAGCATCCGGCAATCAACGGGCTCAGCCATATCCTCTGGACCGGCGCGCCGCGCGTGGAGGGCGCTCATGCGCGCAATGCCGTCTTCTACGGCGACAAGGCGATTGACCGCTCGCCCTGCGGCACCGGCACCTCGGCCCGGATGGCGCAGCGCGCGGCCAAGGGGCTGCTGAAGGTCGGCGATGAGTTCATCCATGAGAGCATCATCGGATCGCTCTTCCGGGGCCGCTATGAGGCGGAGGCCGAAGTCGCGGGCCAACCCGCCATCATCCCCTCCATCGCCGGATGGGCACGCGTGACCGGTCTCAACACCATCTTCATCGACGAGCGCGATCCATTCGCGCATGGCTTCGTCGTCATCTGATAGGGGGGCCGCATGGGCCAGATCATCGTCGAGGCGGACGCATCCGGCCCCGTTTTGGCCAGCGCCGAGGGGCTGAGCTTCTGGGGCGGGGTCAATGCGACCACGGGCATGGTAATCGACGCGCATCACCCGCTGCATGGGCAGTCGATTGCCGGTGCCGTGCTGCTCTTGCCCACCAGCCGCGGCTCCTGCACCGGGAGCGGCGTTCTACTGGAACTTGCGCTGGGCGGTAACGCCCCCGTTGCGCTGGTCTTTCGCGAAAACGAGGACATCCTGACCCTAGGTGCGCTGATCGCGGGGCGCATGTTCGGCAAGCCTTTGGCGGTGCTGCGGCTGAGCGCCGAGGTGTGGGGCAGGCTGGCCGGTGAGGACCATGCCGATATCGCGGACCGGCGTTTGGTGGCCGGGGGCTGGACGCTGGACCTTGCCGCCCCGCCCACCGCCGCGCTGGAGTTGAGCGATGCAGACCGCGCCATGCTGGACGGTGCCGAGGGAGAGGCGGCGCAGCTGGCGCTCGAGGTGATCTGCACCATGGCTGCAGGGCAGCGCGCTACGCAGCTGACGGATGTGACCCGCGCGCATATCGACGGCTGTATCTATGCCAGTCCCGCCAACCTCACCTTTGCGCGCCGCATGGCAGATATGGGCGGGCGGGTGCGCGTTCCGACGACGATGAACGCCATTTCGGTCGACCATTCCAACTGGAAGTCCCAGGGCGTGCCGCCGCTCTTCGGCACGCCCGCCCAAAAACTGGCCGATGCTTATGTCGAGATGGGCGCGCGCCCCAGTTTCACCTGCGCGCCCTATCTGCTGGAGGAGCCGCCCGCCTTGGGCGAGATGATCGGCTGGTCCGAGTCGAACGCCGTGATCTACGCCAATTCGGTGCTGGGCGCGCGGACGGTCAAGCACCCGGATTTCATGGATCTTTTCATTGCGCTCACGGGGCGCGCGCCGCTTTCGGGGGTCTATCTGGACGCCGGTCGCTGCGCGCGCCGGGCGGTGCATGTCGATCTGCCGGGGGGGTATGACGATGCGCTCTGGCCGCTACTCGGGTGGCTGGTGGGACGCGCCGCGCCCGACCGGATCCCGCTGATCACGGGGCTTGAGCATACTGCGCCATCTGCCGACGATCTCAAGGCGCTCTGCGCCGCGTTCGGCACCACCTCGGCGGCGCCCATGCTGCATGTCGCGGGCGTGACGCCCGAGGCGGAGGGCGCGCTGGACAGGGGTGCCGACGCCGTGCGCCTCGGTGCGCAGGATCTGGCCCACGCGTGGCAGCAGTTCAACGATGCGCCCGCAAAGGTCGATCTGATCGCCTTCGGCAGCCCGCATTTCTCGCTGTCCGAGTGCCACGCGCTGGACGCCGTTCTGGCGGGCCGCAAACGCGCCGGTGGCACGAACGTCATCGCCACCGTCGGGCAGCAGGTGCTGGACGCGATCCGCGCCGATGGCACCCTAGCCAGTCTTGAAAGATCCGGCGTGCAGGTGGTGCCGGATATCTGCTGGTGCTCGATTTCCGAGCCGGTGTTTCCGACCTCGGCCAAGGTCTTGATGACCAATTCTGGTAAATACGCCCATTACGCGCCGGGCCTATCGGGCCGCGCCGTGCGGTTTGGCAGCCTGGCCGACTGCGCCGAAACCGCGATCACCGGCACCGCACCCGACATGCCGCCGCCCTGGCTCACCTCCTAGAAAGGCACCGAAATGCGCAGCACAAAGACCATCCATGTCATCTCCGCCCATGCCGAGGGCGAGGTCGGCGATGTCATTGTCGGCGGTGTCGCCCCGCCGCCGGGGGACACCATCTGGGAGCAGAGCCGCTGGATCGCCGCTGACAATACCTTGCGCAATTTCGTTCTGAACGAGCCGCGCGGCGGCGTCTTTCGCCATGTCAATCTGCTGGTCCCGCCCAAGCATCCGGAGGCGAACGCGGCCTTCATCATCATGGAGCCTGAGGACACGCCCCCCATGTCCGGGTCCAACTCGATCTGCGTCGCCACCGTCCTTCTGGACAGCGGTATCATCCCGATGACCGAGCCTGTGACAGAGATGCTGCTGGAGGCGCCGGGCGGTCTGGTCAAGGTGCGTGCTGAATGCAGCTACGGCAAGGCGCAGCGCATCCATGTGCAAAACCTGCCCAGCTTTGCCGCGCAGCTGGATGCGCAGCTTGAGGTCGCGGGCCTAGGCACGTTTACGGTCGACACGGCCTATGGCGGCGACAGCTTCGTCTTTGTCGATGCCGCGGCATTGGGATTTTCGCTGGTGCCCGAGGAGGCGCACGCTCTGGCAAAGCTGGGGGTGCAGATCACGGCGGCGGCGAATGAGCAGCTGGGATTTCATCATCCGGATAATCCCGACTGGCGCCATATCTCGTTCTGCCTCTTCGCCGGACCGGTCACGCGCGAGGGCAGCGCCCTGCGCGCCGGGGCCGCCGTGGCGGTGCGGCCAGGCAAGATCGACCGCTCGCCCACCGGGACGGCGCTTAGCGCGCGGATGGCGGTGCTGGCCGCAAGAGGCCAGATGGCGATGAGGGATACGCTGACGGCAGTGTCGCTGATCGGCTCGACCTTCGCAGGACAGATCGTGGGCCAAACCACCGTGGGCGGTAAGCCTGCCATCCTGCCGGAGCTTTCGGGGCGCGGCTGGATCACCGGCACGCATCAGCACATGCTGGACCCCGAGGATCCCTGGCCCGAAGGGTATCGTCTGTCGGATACCTGGGGGGCGCGCTAAAGCGCGAAGCTGCCGAAGGGAATGTAGCGCACCGGATCGCCCGGCGCGATTTCCGCGGCGCTATCGGGTAGCTCAACCAGTCCATCGGCCCAGCTGAGGCTGCTGACGCGGCCCGAGCCTTCGGAGCGGAACACCTCGGCGCGCCCCTCGCGGATGCGCGCGCGCAGATATTCCCGGCGGCCGGGTTTCTTGGACTTGGCGAAGCCGGCGGGGACGTGAAATCCCTGCGGCGCGCTCCATCCTGCGCCTGCGAGCAGGCCGAGGGCCGGGCGCGCGAAGATCAGCGTGCAGACCAGCGCCGCCACCGGATTGCCCGGCAGGCCGAAGACCGGCGCGCCCCGCCATAGCCCCAAGGCCAAGGGCCGCCCCGGTTTCAGCGCGATGCGCCATTCCCGCATCGCGCCCGCCTCGCGCAGAAGGGCCGAGACGTGGTCCTCATCCCCCGCCGACGCGCCGCCCGAGGTGAGGATGACATCCGCGCGGCCCGCCGCATCATCGAGCGCGGCGCGCAGGGTGGCGCGGTCATCGCGAATGCGGCCCATATCAATGCCCTCCATCCCCCAGCGCGCGATCTGCGCCAGCAGCATGGGGCGGTTTGCGTCGAATATCTGCCCGGCTTTGGCGTCACCGCCAGCCTCGATCAGCTCGTCTCCGGTGGAGATCACTGCAACTCGCAGCCGGTCATAGACCGCCACTTCGCCGATGCCGACAGAGGCCAGCAGCGCCAGATCGGCGGGGGTCAGCACGCGGCCCTCGGGCAGCACCTCGGCGCCCTCGTCCATATCCTCGCCCGCGCGGCGCGTATTCGCGCCGGGTTTGATACCTGCGCGAAAGGCGATCTGGCCCTCGCCCTGCCGCGTGTCTTCCTCCAGGATGACGGTGTCGACGCCTGCGGGCAGGATCGCGCCGGTCAGGATGCGCAGGGCGTGGCCCGCAGGCAGGGTACCGTCATAAGGCGCACCCGCCGCCGCGCGGCCCTCGGCCAGCGGCATCACCGGATCGCCCGGCGGCAGGGAGGCATGGGCAAAGCCATAGCCATCCACCGCCGAATTGGCGTGCGGCGGGCTGGCGCGGCGCGCGGTCACCGGCGCGGCAAGGATGCGGCCAGCGGCCCCCGTCACGGGGCAGGGGCCGCTGCGGACAACGCGGTGCAACCCGGCATGCAGCGCGGCCAGCGCCTCGTCCACCGGTGTCCAGTCGGTGCCGGCAGGCATGGCAAAGCAATCATCGTGCAGGGGCGGCGGGGCTGGCGACGCGCTGCCTTCGCCCTTCGCCAGCGCCGTCATCTCTGCGGCGTGGCCGGCGCCGAGGATCCAGGCCTCCTCTTGCGCATCCCGGGGCAGGTTCGACATCAGCGCGCCCAGCCGGTCCTCGGGCATGCTCGCCAGCGCGCGCGACAGCAGATCCACCTGCACCGCATCGCGGATCTGGCTGGGGCGTTCGGCCATGGCGGTGCGCACCGCAGGCTCGATCAGGCCGGGCCATATCTCGGCCAGCACGACATCCGCCTCCTGCCACGGCTCGAACGGCCAGACGGCGACGCCGGGCAGACGGCGCAGCCGCCAGAGCATGGGCAGCCCCATCAGGACTTGGCTGCCAACCGTTGGAGGATAGAAAAGCTGAAAACAACTGCTCGCCGCGTTGGCCTCACGATCGCAGGCGCGTTTCTCGGGGATCGTGTCATACACGATCCCCTCCCTGCGATAGGGCACGCCCGGCCAGCGATCACGGTGCGATTTGCCCCAGAATGGCCCTAGTCCATCGAACATCGCGTTCAGCGTCTCGGCCACCTCGAACCTGTTGTTCTCGCCCTCGTCGCTGTCGGTGATCTGATCGGCCAGCCAATCCCACAAATGCAGCGGATCATCCCCGCCGGTCACCCGCCGCGCGAAGCCGCGCGGATAGCCGAAGGGAAAATCGAACCCCGCCAGCAGGCGGCGCCCGGCGACGCGCTCGGCCTCGATGATCGCTTTGATGCGCGCCTCGGCCTCGGTCCGCGTCCGGCAATAAATCGGCTCCTGCGGAGCGCCGTCCTGCACGAATCCCATCCAGATCGCATCCTTGGACGGGCGGGCGGGCGGGCGCGTGCTCGCTGCGGACCAGTCGACTATCAGGATGCTGTCGAAGCCGCTCACAACCCCACCTCGCGCAGGATGAAATCGGCGATGGCGCGCGTGTCGTCGAGGTCCATGACAGGGCAGGGCGCGTCTATCGCGCAGTCAGCGGCCACGGCGCGGATGCTGGGATCATCCGGCGCGATCAGGGGGTTGCCGGCCTCGGCGCGATAGGCTTCGACCTTGGGGTGGAGCGCCCGCTTGTAGCCCTCGATCAGCACCAGATCGACGGGCGAGAGGCGGGCCAGCAGCACATCCAGTTCCGGCTCGGGCGCGCCGCGCAGCTCCTGCATGATCGCGATGCGGTGCCCCGAGGCCAGCAGCACCTCCTGCGCGCCCGCCGCGCGGTGGCGATAGCTGTCGCGGCCCGGCTGATCGACGTCGAAGCTGTGATGCGCGTGCTTGATGGTTGAGACGCTATGCCCGCGCGCGGTAATCTCAGCCACCAGCCGCTCCATCAGGCCGGTCTTGCCCGCGTTTTTCCAGCCGGTGACGCCGTAGACCTTCATTCGGCCCGCTCCTGCGCGCGGGCCAGATCCTCGGGTGTGTTGACGTTGAAAAAGGGATCGCCGTCCTCCGGGAACATTGCCGCCTTCGCCCCATGCGCATCAGTCCACTGAACTACCTTGCGCAGGCCGCCCATGAGCGCGGCGCGCAGATCATCGCGCAGCGCGACGGGCCAGAGGCCGAAGGTCGGGTGCCGCCCGTCCGGCGTCGCCGCCAGAGCCAGTGGCGCCTCCATCCCCTCGGCGGCCAGCAACAGGCGCGGCACCAGATCACAGGGGAAGAACGGCGTGTCGGCGGCAACGGAAACGACCGTTTCCGCGCCCTGCTGCGCGGCCCAGTCCATGCCTGCCAGAACGCCCGCCAAGGGGCCGACATAGCCCTCGACCGGATCGGCCAGGACCGGCAGGCCGAAGCGGTCCAGCCGCGCCGGATCGCCATTGGCGTTAAGCGCCACCGCGGCCACCTGCGGTGTGACCCGCTGGATCACGTGGTCGAGCAAGGTCGTGCCGCCCAGCGGCAAGAGCCCCTTGTCGCCGCCGCCCATGCGGGTGGCCAAGCCACCTGCGAGGATGATCGCATAGGGTTGTTTCATTGCTCTTCCTCCGCGCCTGCCCCCCTGCGCCGATGCTTGCCGTCCTCTTCGGCCACATGCGCGGGATCGGCGTCGCGCAAGAGGCGCTCTTCGCCCGAAAGGCAGACGAAGCGGCGCCCGCGCATCCGACCGATCAGCGTGAGGCCAACCTGCCGTGCGATCTCGACCCCCCAGGCGGTAAAGCCCGAGCGCGAGGCGAGCACCGGGATGCCCATCAGCGCAGTCTTGATCACCATTTCGGAGGTCAGCCGTCCGGTGGTGTAAAGTATCTTGCCCTCGGGCCCCACGCCTTCCGACAGCATCCAGCCCGCGATCTTGTCGACCGCGTTATGGCGCCCGACATCCTCCATGTAGACCAGCGGGTGGTCCCCTTCGCAGAGGACCGTGCCATGGATCGCGCCCGTCTCGAGATAAAGGCTGGGCGTCGTATTGATGACATGCGCGAGGGCGTAGAGATGCGAGGTGCGCACCTGCGCGCCGGGTAATGTCACGCCCTCCAGCCCCTCCATCATGTCGCCAAAAACGGTGCCGACGGCGCAGCCACTGGTGCGGGTCTTCTTCTTCAGCTTGTCCTCATAGGTCGTGCGCCCGTCGGTGCGCACGACCACTGTTTCAAGCTCGTCGTCGTAATCGACGCGCAGCACGGCCTCGCCATCCTTCAGCATCCCCTGATTGCGCAGAAATCCCAGCGCCAGGTATTCGGGGTAATCCCCGATGGTCATGGCGGTCACGATTTCCTGCGCGTTGAGGAATATCGTCAGCGGGCGTTCCTCGACCACATTGATCGTCTGGGCGCGCCCCTCGTGATCTGTGCCCTTGACGGCGCGCGTCAGGCCCGGCGCTGCGGGCGAGGGGGCAATGATGTAGGGGCTGTCATCGGGCGGGGGCAATTGCATCTCCTTGGCTGGGCGGCTAAGCCCGCGGTATCGGCGCCTTTTCCGCAGCGCCATCACCATGCGGGGGCGCTCAGGTCATGACTCCACAAAGCACCAAATCCACCTACTGGCAAGGCGTGGGCGCCGGGGCGCCGTTCATCCTCGTGCTGGTTCCTTTCGCGCTGCTCTTCGGCGTCGTGGCGACCGAGGCGGGTTTGACGCTGATCGAGACGTTTTCCTTCTCGATCCTGGTGGTCGCGGGTGCGGCGCAGTTTACCGCGGTCCAGCTTCTGACCGAGCACGCGCCGACGATCATCGTCGTGGTCACGGCGCTGGCGGTCAACTTGCGGATGGCGATGTATTCGGCCTCGCTGACGCCCCATCTGGGCGAGGCGCCTTTGGGCATGCGCGCGCTGGTGGCCTATTGCATGGTCGATCAGGCATACGCGAGCGCCATCCTCGCCTATGAAAAGCACCCCGGCTGGAGCGTGCGGCAGAAGATCGCCTTCTATTTCGGAGCGGTCACTCCCCTCATGCCGCTCTGGCTGCTCTTCACGGTTATCGGCGCGCTGGTGGGTGGACGTATCCCACCGGAGTTCGCGCTGGATTTCGCGGTGCCGATCACGTTTCTCGCGATGATCGCGCCCATGCTGCGCACTCTGGCCCATGTGGCGGCGGCGCTCACCTCCATCGCCGTCGCGCTGCTGCTGGCTTTCGTGCCCTATAGCATGGGCCTTCTGGTGGCAGGCGTGGTGGGCATGATGGCGGGCGCGCAGGTTGAGCTGATGATGACCCGCCGGCAGGCTGAGCCATGAGGGATATCGCCACGCTCGACATCTGGATCACGATCATCTGCCTCGGCCTCGGTAGCTATGGGCTGCGCTTCATCTTCCTTGGTCTCATCGGGGATCGGCCGCTTCCCGCGTGGATCCTGCGTCATCTGCGCTATACTGCCGTCGCTGTTCTGCCGGGGCTGGTCGCGCCCATGGTGGTCTGGCCGCCCGCGACTGGGGGTGCGCTTGACCTGCCGCGCATGACGGCGGCCTGCGCCACGGTCCTTGTCGGGCTTGCCACGCGCAACGTGGTTGCAGCGATCCTGGCCGGAGCCGCCGCGCTTTACGGCATGCTCTATCTTCTGGGCTAGGCGCTGCACCAAAAGAGACGAGTGCCTTCGGCGAGGATATTTTCAGCAAGAAGAAAAACCGGCCCATTCTTCTTGCTGAAAATATCCTGGGGTCCGGGGCGAAGCCCGGAAGTTCCGATGGCTTGTATAGAAAAAAAGGGCGCGCCGCTCGGCACGCCCTTGTCATTTTCCGAAGTCTTCAAGACTCAGCCGATGGCCGCCGCTTTTACGTCCTGGTCGATATGCGGCAGGTATTGCTCGAAGTTTTCCGCGAACATCTTGACCAGTTTGGCGGCCTGCCGGTCGTAGCTGTCGGGCTTGTCCCAAGTGCGGCGCGGGTCCAGCAGGACGGTGGGCACGCCGGGCGCATCGATCGGCACTTCAAATCCGAAATTGGCATCTGTCCGGAACTCCACATCCCCCAGCGAGCCGTCGAGCGCTGCGGTCAGCAAGGCGCGCGTCGCCTTGATCGGCATGCGCGAGCCGGTGCCGTAGGCGCCGCCCGTCCAGCCGGTATTGACCAGCCAGCAGGTCGCGCCGTGCTTGGCGATCTTCTGGCGCAGGAGGTTGCCGTAAACCTCAGGGCGGCGCGGCATGAAGGGGGCGCCGAAGCAGGTCGAGAAGGTCGGCTCGGGTTCGGTGACACCACGCTCGGTGCCGGCGACCTTGGAGGTGAAGCCGGACAGGAAATGATACATCGCTTGGGCCGGTGTCAGCCGTGCGATGGGCGGCAGCACGCCGAACGCATCGCAGGTCAGCATGATGATGTTCTTGGGGTGCCCGCCGATGGCCGTTTGGCTGGCGTTCGAGATATATTCCAGCGGGTAGGCGCAGCGCATGTTTGCGGTCAGGCTGTCGTCGTCGAAATCGAGTTCCTTCGTCTCTTCGTCATAGACCATGTTCTCGATCACGGTGCCGAATTTCGACGTGGTCGCATAGATCTCGGGCTCGGCCTCGGGGTCGAGGTTGATCGTCTTGGCATAGCAGCCGCCCTCAAAGTTGAAGGTGCCGCGATCCGACCAGCCATGCTCGTCATCGCCGATCAGCGTGCGGTCCGGGTCTGCCGACAGGGTCGTCTTGCCGGTGCCCGAGAGGCCAAAGAAGATGGCCGTATCCACCGGGTTGCCCTTGGCGTGGTTGGCCGAGCAATGCATCGGCATAACGTCTTTCTCGGGCAGCAGGTAGTTCAGCAGGCTGAAGACCGATTTCTTGTTCTCGCCCGCGTATTCCGTGCCGCCAATCAGGATGATCTTGCGGTCGAAATTCATCGCGATCACAGTTTCGCTGCGGCAGTCATGCCTAGCCGGGTCAGCCTGGAAGCTGGGGCAGTTGATGACCGTGAAATCGGCGATGAAATTGTCCAGCGCCTCACGCTCGGGGCGGCGCAGCAGGTGGCGGATGAAAAGGCCATGCCAAGCAAGTTCGGTCACCATGCGCACCTTGATCGCATAGGCCGGGTCCGCGCCGCCGACGAGGTCCTGCACATAGTAGGTGCCGCCCTTCATATGCGTCAGCATGTCGTCATAGAGCGCATCGAACCCTTCGGGCGACATGGCGGCGTTGTTGTCCCACCAGATGCTGTCCTTGACGCTTTCGGTGGCGACCACGTGCTTGTCCTGCGGCGAGCGGCCCGTGAATTTTCCGGTCGAGACAAGAAAGGCGCCGCCGCGGCCCAGCTTACCCTCGCCGTTCTTCAGCGCGGCCTCGATCAGGGCAGGTTCGATCAGATTGTAGTGGACGCTGTCCAGCCCATCGATCCCCTGATCCTCAAGGCGGAATTTCGGGTTTACCCGTCCCAATGTCATGACAGTCTCTCTCCGATATCTGGTCCTGGCCGCTCTTGGGGTGCACTGCGCAGAGACCGATTGATCGGAATTCGCGGGCGCCCACCGATGGCTCGCGCGTTTCTTAGCATGCGGTTTCAGGGATTGAACAGGCGGCTTTGCACGCGTTAGCGCAACCAAATGCCCGTTAGCGCAATCGCGCCCATCCCGGAGCATTTTGCACAAATCATGCGCAGAACGGACCCAAAAAGTGAGTCATATTAGCCATTGGTTATGAAAAACGCCTTCAAATGGAGGGTGAAAAGGGTGTGATTCGCGAATTGGGATTGATCGCCTTGCGCAAAGAACGGCATACTGATGAAAAAAATCAGGCAATCTGAGCAGTACAAGGAATAGCTACATGTCCAAAATCGCCCTTGTGGACGATGACAGGAATATTCTGACATCCGTTTCCATGACTCTCGAGGCCGAAGGCTTCGAGGTTGAGACTTATAATGACGGCCAGCAGGCCTTTGATGCATTTTCCAAGAAGCTTCCGGACATGGCCGTGCTCGACATCAAGATGCCGCGCATGGACGGGATGGACCTACTTCAGCGGCTGCGCCAGAAATCGCAGATGCCGGTGATCTTCCTTACCTCCAAGGATGATGAGATCGACGAGGTGCTGGGCCTGCGCATGGGCGCCGATGATTATGTGAAAAAGCCGTTTTCGCAACGCCTTCTGGTCGAGCGGATCCGCGCACTCCTGCGCCGTCAGGACGCGCTTGACGGCAATGTGACTGCTGTCGATGCCGAAGAGGGCAAGGTGATCGAGCGCGGCGAGCTGCGCATGGATCCGCTGCGTCACGCGGTGGCGTGGAAGGGCTCGGACGTTTCGCTGACCGTCACGGAATTTCTGTTGCTTCAGGCGCTGGCGCAGCGACCCGGCTTCGTCAAGAGCAGGGATCAGCTGATGGATGTGGCTTATGACGATCAGGTCTATGTCGACGACCGCACGATCGACAGCCATATCAAGCGTCTGCGCAAGAAGTTGCGTCAGGTCGATCCGGAATTCTCCGCGATTGAGACGCTCTACGGCATCGGTTACAGATATAACGAAGAATAAACGTGACTCTGGCCGAGGGGATTAACGTGCGCGATGCGGCACCGGGACGGGATGGCGACGTGGTTCTCGGCGAAGATTTCGTCGCGCCGGATAACGTTGTCGAGGATGAGCTGCGTCAGCGCCGGGCGCGACGCGGCTTCTTCTCGCTGCGCGAGTCGCCTCTGGCGCGCAAGATCATCATCTTCAACCTGATCGCGCTGAACATTCTTGTTGCCGGCATTCTCTATCTTAACTCGTCGCGCGACGGGCTTGCCCTGCAACGGATGAGCGGCCTCGTCGGTGAGGCCGAACTGGTCGCGAACGTCTTCGAAGTGCAGATGCCTGCGCGCTCTCCCGTCAACCTCATTACCGGGGACGGCGTCGATGTGGATGCAACCCTGTCACGGCTGGATGTTCAGCGCGGGGCCGAAGTGTTCGTTTTTGACACGGCGGGCGCGCTGGCGGGCCGCATGACCGGCACGGCGGATCGCCCGGCCACCTCTGCCGAGGGGCAGCCGACGCTGATCACCGACGCGCTGGGGCGGCTCTGGGATTGGCTGTCAACGCCCTTTACTCCCGGGCAGGGCGCCATTGTCCCTAACCTGGAAGAAATCGCGCGCGCGCAGGTGAATGCGGCGCTGCAAAATGGCACGCAGGTCACCACTGCGGAGGTCGATGGTGGCGCGGTTTTCGTGATCTCGACCCCGATCCTGCAGGATGGGAGCGCCGTGGGCGCCGTGTCGATGATCAGCGCGACCGGCGAGATTGACTATCTGGTCATGTCCGAGCGCGAGCGTATCCTGCAAATGTTCCTGATCGCCACGCTCGTCTCCATCGGTCTCAGCCTGATCCTGGCCTCAACCATCGCGCACCCTCTGGCCGATCTGGCCGCCGCCGCCGAGATCGGCGGCGCGCGAAACCGTGGCAAACAGGGAAGCGGGCGCATTCGAATTCCCGATCTGACCGCCCGCCCAGATGAGATCGGGCGCCTGTCCGGCGCGCTGCGCGGTATGGTTGCTGCGCTCTACAACCGCATCGACGGGAACGAGCAGTTTGCGGCCGATGTCGCCCATGAGATCAAGAACCCCCTTGCCAGCCTGCGCAGCGCCGTGGGCACCATGCGCGTGGCCAAGCGGGACGATCAGCGCGAAAAGCTGCTGGATGTCATCGACCACGATGTGCGCCGCCTCGACCGGCTCGTCAGCGACATCTCGAATGCGTCGCGTCTCGACAGCGAATTGGTCAAGGAAGAGGAAGAGCCGTTCGACCTGCTCACCATGATGCGCAACCTTGGCGAATATCTGGGGCAGCAGGCGGGCGAAAAGGGTATCGAATTCATCACCGATTTCCCCAGCCAGCCAATCGTCATCAACGGCCTCGAGGCGCGTCTGGCGCAGGTTTTTGTCAACCTGATCTCGAACGCGACCAGCTTCTGCGAAGAAGGTGACGCGATCCGGATCTGGGCGCGCCGCCGCGAGAACCGCGTGCTGATCGTTGTCGAGGATACCGGCCCCGGCATTCCCGATCAGGCGCTGACCAAGATCTTCCAGCGGTTCTACTCGCAGCGGAGCGCCAAGGATTTCGGCAATAATTCCGGCCTTGGCCTTGCGATCTCCAAGCAGATCGTCGAGGCGCATGGCGGCGTGATCTGGGCCGAGAATATCCGCCCGACGGACGCGGATATCACCTCGGACCCGCTTGGCGCGCGGTTTGTCGTCGGCCTGCCGGTCTAAGCCGGTGTCCGCCGATCCGCCGGGGATGCAAATTCTGCACGCCTCAAGCGTCGCGGTTGCGGGCCGCGCCGTGTTGATCAGAGGCGCGTCCGGCGCGGGCAAGTCGTCTCTGGCACTGCAACTCATCGCAATGGGCGGCGTGCTTGTCTCAGATGATCGAAGCTGCGCCTGGTGCCAGGGCGGCGCTCTCATGCTGGATGCGCCCCCGGCCATCCGGGGCCGGATCGAGGCGCGCGGCGTGGGAATTCTGAAGACGCCCGCTTCGGGGCCGACACCCGCGGCGCTGCTTGTCAATCTGGAACTTGCGGAGGCGCCGCGCCTGCCACCCGATGAGACGGAGACAATTCTGGGCGTGAGCCTGCCCCTTGTGCGGGGCAGTGCCGCAGGCCATTTTCCGGCTGCTGTTTACCTCTATCTGTTGCATGGACGCGCTGCATGAGGACGTGGGTATGAGTGAGGACGGCACATCGACACCGCATGGCACGCCGCCGCCGCTGGTTCTGGTGACGGGTCCCTCGGGCGCGGGCCGCAGCACGGCGATCCGCGCGCTGGAGGATATGGGCTACGAGGCCATCGACAACCTTCCGCTCAGCCTTCTGCCCCGGTTGCTGAGCGCGCCGAGCGGTGTAAGCGCCTCGCCGGACCGGCCCATGGCCCTCGGCGTCGATCCTCGCAACCGCGACTTTTCGGCTGCGGCGTTGGTCGATGCGGTCGATCAGCTTGCGGCCGGCGGTGACCTGCATGTACAGCTCCTCTTCGTGGATTGCCGCCCGGATGTGCTGCTGCGCCGCTTTTCCGAGACGCGACGCCGTCATCCCCTGGCCCCCGCCGAGAGCGCGCAGATCGGCATCGCGCGCGAACTGGACCTGCTGCGCGCCGTGCGCACCCGCGCCGATATCCTGATCGACACGTCAGAGCTCAGCCCGCAAGAGCTGCGCGCGGAGCTGGAGCAATGGATCAGCCCCGGCCGTGCTGCGCGGCTGGCCGTCTCGGTCCATTCCTTTTCCTACAAGCGCGGACTGCCGCGCGGTGTCGACATGGTCTTCGATTGCCGGTTTCTGAAGAACCCGTATTGGGACCCCGGCCTGCGCGCGCTCGATGGCAGGGCGCCAGAAGTGGCGCGCTACGTCTCCGCCGATCCGCGGTTCGAGGCGTTTCATGCCCAGCTGGGCCAGATGATGGATCTGCTCCTGCCGGCCTTCGAGGCTGAGGGGAAGTCATACCTCTCGATCGCATTGGGATGCACCGGCGGCCAGCATCGTTCGGTTGCCATGGCGGAAACTTTGGCGCGCACCCTTGCAGAACGGGGGTGGCAGGTGTCAACTAGGCACCGAGAGCTTGAGCGCCGGGCCAGCGACACGTAACCGTCGCGGGCCGGCGCGGATAGATAAGGATAACAAGGCGTTGATCGGGATCGTCATCGTAGCGCACGGCGGGCTGGCGCGGGAATATCTGGCCGCGATCGAGCATGTCGTCGGGCCTCAGCAGGGCATTCGCGCCATCTCGGTCGAAAGCGGCGATGACCGCGAAGCCAAGACAGCCGAAATCAGTCAGGCGGCCCGAGACGTCGATCGCGGCGAGGGGGTGGCGGTTGTGACCGACATGTTCGGCGGATCGCCCTCCAACCTGTCGCTTCCCGCCTGCCGCAGCGGCGATCGCCGCATGCTCTATGGTGCGAACCTGCCGATGCTGATCAAGCTGGCGAAAAGCCGGGACAAGCCGCTGCCCGATGCCGTGCGCGACGCGCTCTATGCGGCTCGCAAATACATCGACAGCCAGAATATTTCAGTGGAAGAATAAGCCTATGTCCGCACCCGTGATGCGCAAACTCGAGATCGTCAACGTCAAGGGCCTGCATGCCCGCGCCTCGGCCAAGCTGGTTGAGGTGGTCGAAGGGTTCGACGCGTCTGCAGAGGTGTCCTATGATGGCCAATCGGCCAGCGGCGACAGCATCATGGGCCTTTTGATGTTGGCAGCCGCGATGGGAAGCACTATTGACGTCGAAACCCGCGGCCCGGATGCCGAGGCGCTGGCCGATGCGGTGGCCGCCTTGGTTGCAACCAGGTTCGGGGAAGACATGTAGCGCGCAACCGCGCGCCGAGCGACGGATTGGAACGGTCCAACTTGGCAATCGATCGACGCGACGAACGGCATCAGGCATCCGGCCAGGGCGGCGCGGAGGAGTCCGCGCATACCGCATCCGGCGATGCGACGATGACCTTTCCCAAATATGACAGGCGCAGCCTGACCTATTCCAATTCCTTCGATGCCCCGCTGACCGCCGCAACGATCCGGGGGATCGAATGGATGACCGGCAAGCTGTCGATCATCCGCATGATCCGCGATTTCGAGCGGCGCGGCGCGCCCACCGGTCAACCCTTCTGGCGCGCGTCGCTCGACACGATGGGGATCGATCTGCTGACCCCGCATGCCGAGCTTGAGAACATCCCGCTGACCGGGCCGGTCGTCGCGGTGGCAAACCACCCTCACGGTCTGGTCGATGGCATGATCCTGGCCGACCTGATCGGCAGACGCCGCACCGATTACAAGATCCTGACGCGCGCGCTGCTGACCGGTATCGACGAGGTGGCGGCCAGCTACATGATCCCCGTGCCCTTCCCGCACGAGCCGGACGCGCAGCGCAAATCGGTGGAGATGCGCGCCAACGCGATGGCGCATCTCAAGGAGGGCGGCCTGATCAGTGTCTTCCCGTCGGGCGTCGTTGCCTCATCCGACACAATGTTCGGCCCGGCCATCGAGCGCGAGTGGAACGTGTTCACCGCGCAGATGATCCGCCGCTCGGGGGCCAAGGTGGTGCCGATCTATTTCCCCGGCTCCAATAGCCGCTGGTATCAGATTGCCAACCGGCTATCGGCGACGCTTCGGCAGGGCCTTTTGCTGCATGAGGTTGTCCATAGCTGCAATCGCCCGCAAAAGCCTGTGGTTGGCGCCCCCGTCTCGGACGAGCGGATGGAGATGCTGGAGCGTGATCCGCGCGGGTTCATGACATGGCTGCGGGCGCATACCCTCTCCCTGGGAGAGGCGGGCGGCACGTAGCCTGCGATGGACCGCTCCGCGCGAGTACGCTATCAGATCCGAAACGCAATTCAGGCAAAGGCGCACGCATGTCAGGCCACGGCACCCCCATCCCAATGAGCTCGGCCAAATGTGGCCCGCTGACCGGCACCGCGGATGTGCCGGGCGACAAGTCCATCTCGCACCGTGCCCTGATCCTGGGCGCGATGGCCGTGGGAGAGACGCGGATCACCGGGCTGCTCGAAGGCGAGGATGTGCTTGACACCGCGCGCGCCATGCGGGCTTTCGGCGCCGAGGTCACTGATCATGGCGGCGGCGCATGGTCGGTGCACGGCGTCGGCGTGGGCGGCTTTGCCGAGCCACCCAACGTGATCGATTGCGGTAATTCGGGCACCGGCGTGCGCCTGATCATGGGGGCGATGGCGACCTCGCCGATCACGGCGACGTTCACGGGCGATGCCTCCCTCAACAAGCGCCCAATGGCGCGCGTGACCGATCCGCTGGCGCTTTTCGGAGCCCAGAGCTATGGCCGCACCGGAGGCCGCCTGCCCATGACCATCGTCGGCGCGGCCGAGCCCGTGCCGGTGCGCTATGCCACGCCGGTCCCCTCTGCACAGGTGAAATCTGCGGTCCTTTTGGCCGGACTCAATGCCCCCGGCGAGACGGTGGTGATCGAACGTGAGGCAACCCGCGACCATTCTGAACGGATGCTGGCGGGCTTCGGCGCAACGATCCGCACCGAGGATAGCAAGGAGGGCCGCGTCATCACCCTGACCGGCCAGCCCGAGCTGCGCGCCCAAGAGATCGACGTGCCGCGCGATCCCAGCTCGGCGGCCTTTCCCGTTTGCGCGGCGCTGATCGTGCCCGGATCGGACGTGCTGGTGCCCAATATCGGCCTCAACCCCACACGCGCCGGTCTCTTCACCACCCTGCGCGAAATGGGCGCGGACCTGACCTACGAGAATGAGCGCCTCGAGGGCGGCGAGCCTGTGGCGGATCTGCGCGCCCGCTATTCACCCGACCTTGAAGGGATCGAGGTAGATCCTGCCCGCGCCGCCTCGATGATCGACGAATACCCGGTGCTGTCGGTTGTCGCCGCCTTCGCGGCAGGCAAGACCGTGATGCGCGGCGTTGCTGAACTCCGCGTCAAGGAATCGGATCGGATCGAAGCCATGGCCACCGGCCTGCATGCAAACGGTGTCGAGGTGGAGGAGGGGCCGGATTGGTGGATCGTCCATGGCCGCGGCCATGGCAACGTGCCTGGCGGCGCCACCTGCGCCAGCCATCTCGACCACCGCATCGCCATGTCCTTCCTGATCCTCGGAATGGCCGCAAACGCGCCGGTATCGGTCGATGATGGGAGCCCGATCGCCACATCCTTCCCGATCTTCGAACCTCTGATGGACCGGCTTGGTGCAGAGATCAAGCGCGGCGCCTGATCGGCTTGAGTATTTGAACCAAGATGAAGCAGCAATTGCGCCCCTTTCTTTTTGCCGAAAATATCCCCGCCGGAGGCGCCGCAGTTTCAAAAGTGCAGGCATGAAAAAAGGTTGTGTCTCGATTCTGGTGGAAATTCTCCAGCGGCGTTCTCCGAGCATGCGGATTTGGGCCTGATCAGGCCGCGA
>NZ_JBHFPE020000018.1:0-35097 GCF_043355935.2 Roseovarius roseus
GCCGCCGGTTGGGTGGGTTCAAGTTCACCCGGAGATTACGCCACCTTCAAATTTCCACCACCTTCGCGACACGACCTATTAAGAATATAAGTGTGTTAATAAAACACCACGGTTTTGACGTGGCGGAGGACCCAGAGCGAAGGCCCGGGGAGGAGATACCAGAAAGATTAGAGGGCGCTCTGGCCTCTGGTCGCAGGGTCTTCCTCTCGACCGCAGAATTGCGCAACCTTCAGAAAATGCATGCCACAGCGGTTGATGACATCTACAATGCATATCAGACGAGCAATCTTGGAAAAGATCAACGCCCGTAAGATTCATCCGACGGAATTCCAAAAGTCGCAGCTAATGCGTTTTGTAAGACCTCTGTGAGCAAACTCCACGACTCACAATCGAGGCAGTCCAGTTGCGCAATGCAGGGCTGCTTCAGTCCGCGCCCGACAGATCGCGCGTAAAGATCTTCGCCTCGCAGTCGCGGATGTCATCGGTCACCCGGTTGGCCACGATGATCTCCGATTGCGCCTTGAACGCGTCCAGATCGCGCACGACGTCCGAGCCAAAGAACGTGTCCTCGTGCAGGGCGGGTTCATAGACGATGACCTTCACGCCCTTGGCCTTTATCCGCTTCATGATCCCCTGAACCGACGACTGGCGGAAGTTGTCACTGCCCGCTTTCATCACCAGACGGTAGATGCCGACAACGTCGGGGCGGCGCGCGATGATCTGGTCCGACAGGAAGTCCTTGCGCGTGCGGTTTGCGTCGACAATTGCCCGAATAAGGTTTTGCGGCACCTCGGAATAGTTGGCCAAGAGCTGCTTAGTGTCCTTGGGCAGGCAATAGCCGCCGTAACCGAAGGACGGGTTGTTATAATGATCCCCGATGCGCGGATCGAGGCCGATCCCGGCGATGATCTGGCGGGTATCCATACCACCGGCCATTGCGTAGCTATCCAGCTCGTTGAAGAAGGCGACACGCATAGCAAGGTAGGTATTGGCAAAAAGCTTGATCGCCTCGGCCTCGTCCGGATCGGTGAAGAGCACCGGCACATCCTTGGTGATGGCGCCCTCCAGCAGCAGGTCCGCAAAAGCGCGGGCGCGGTCCGAGCGCTCGCCAACGATGATCCGGCTGGGATGCAGGTTGTCGTAAAGGGCGCGGCCTTCTCGCAGGAATTCGGGCGAGAAAATCACCTGATTGGTCTCCAGCGCCGCACGAATTTCCTGAACGAAGCCGACGGGCACGGTCGATTTGACAACAATTACGGCCTCCCGGTTGATGGCCATCACCTCGCGGATCACCGCCTCGACCGAGGAGGTGTCAAAGTAGTTGGTTTGCGGGTCGTAATTCGTTGGCGTGGCGACAATGACGAAATCGGCGCCCGTATAGGCAGCCGCGGCATCGGTCGTCGCCCGCAGGTTCAACCTGCCCGAGGCCAGATATGCCTCGATGTCCGGATCCACGATCGGGCAGCGCCCCGCATTCACCATCTCCGCGCGCTCTGGCGAGATATCCACGGCGGTCACGTCATGCGCGCCTGCAAGCAATACCGCATTCGACAACCCGACATATCCGATGCCGGCAACTGCTATTTTCATTCTGTCACTCGTTTCAGTAAGCAATGAGCATTTTCAATGCCATCGCTTTAGAGCACGGCGTGCATGAACGCCACCTCGCAGGAGAAGCGGAGCGCCATACCGGCCGCAGCGGAGCGGGCCGCGCGGGGCCGCTTCACTCCTCGCGAAAGGCGCGCTGAAACTGGTCGATCAGGGGCCGGGCGAAATAGGCCGCCGCAGTCTGCTCCTGGGTGGACAGGTAGATCTCGGCAGGCATGCCGGGCATCAGGGCCAGCCCGTTCAGCCGCGCAAGCTCGTCCGGGGTCAGGAAAACATGGCCGATATAGAACGGCTCGCCCGTGGCCGGGGATATCGTGGTCGCGGGCGAAATATGCGAAATCGTGCCGACGATTTCGGGCGTGGTGCGGTGATTGAAGGATGAAAATCGCACGCGCGCGGGCTGGCCCAGATAGACCTGATCGATCGCGGTCGTCGGAAGCTGCACTTCTATCCTCAGCTCCGCCGATGACGGCACGATGGTGGCAAGAACCTCGGCGGGCGTGATGACGCCCCCTTCGGTAAACACCGAAAGCTCGTTGACGCGGCCCGAGATGGGCGCCCGGATTTCCGTGCGCGACAGGCGGTCCTGAATGACCGCGACGCGATCAGACAGCTCCAGGATGCGCGCCTCGACAATGGCAAGCTCACGCTGCGCCTCGGTGCGCGCGACCTCGTCCACCGCCAGGACCCGCATGCCGATCTCGCTGATGCGCGACCGGGATCGGGCGATATTGGCGTCGATCTCGCCCAGCCGGCCGCGGAATTGCACCAACTCGCGCTCGGCCTCCTCGACCCGAAGGGCTTCGACCAGGCCTTTCTCGTACAGGCCGGCAATCCGCTTCAGGCTCTTCTCGACCAGCGCGGTCTCGTCCGTCAGCGCGGCGCGCTGCGCCGTGAGCGCAGAGATTTCCTCGTTGACCTGGGCAATGCCAAGGTCCAGCTGCTCGCGTTGGTTTGCACGGTTGGCGATGTTGCCCGCGTGCAGCCGCGCTTCGCCCGAGACAAGCTCGGCATGCTTGGGATCAGATGTCTGAAACCGGTCGGGAAACCGGATCTCGACGGCCCCCTCGCGATCTGCAAGAAGCCGCGCGCGCCTCGCTTCGGCCTCGTCGATCTGGGCCGAAAGGATCGAAAGCTCGGCCCGCGCCTGCGCATCGTCGAGGTGAAACAGGATCTGTCCCAGTTCGACATCGTCGCCCTCGCGCACGGTGATCGTCTTGACGATGCCCCCGTCGCGGTGCTGGACCTGCTTCAGGTTCTGATCGACCTTCACGGTTCCCATCGCGATCACCGCGCCCGTCAGGTTGGCCGTGAAGGCCCAGGCGCCGACGCCGCCCAGCAGCGCGACGACCAGGACCGCGCCCAGAAAGATCCGGCCGCCGAGGCGGTCATATGCGGCCTTGCGGTCCGGCGCGGCGGTGGGGGTGGGTGCAGATCCAGCCATCTTGAAAACCCTTCCTTCCAATCAATCACGTGTGCTCGACGACAAACACATGCTCGCCGTCCAGCATAACTTCGAGGTCGACGACCTTGTCGCGATCAAAATCGACCTCGATTGCGGTCCGTCGGTATGTCTCGGTCCAGTCGAAATGAAAGCTCAGATGAGGCTCGTCCGCGCCGATGCCTTCGGCATAATCTTCCAGCTCGTCCTCGATCCGCTCCTCGATCGACTTCTGCGCTTTCCTGATGTGATATCTGGACGATCCCGTGCCGATCCAGATTTCATCATCCGCGTCGTAATCGGTGATCAGGTAGGATGACCGGATCATCTCGACGGTGTCGCCCTGCACGAAGCTGTAGAGGTCCGCGCCGCCATTGCCGGTCAGGTTTCCCTCGCCCGCGCCCGCCCGGAAGATGTCGTCACCGGCACTGCCGATGATATGCTCGAACTCCTCGAAGCAATCCGCGCCGGTGCTTTCGCCAGACGCCATACCCTCTGCCAGATCGAAGATCACCGCTTTGGTGGCGGCGGAGTAATCCAGCCGATCGTGACCATCCCCTCCATTGAAATGGTCGGCCATCGCATCGTCATCGGCAATCACCACATCATCGCCTGCGCCGCCCGAAACAACGTCCTCGCCCGCGCCGCCCGTCAGGATATCGTCCGCATTCCCGCCCAAGAGCATGTCATTGCCCGCATCCCCCGTCAGAATGTCGGCGCCATCCCCCCCGTCGAGGTGATCATCGCCATCATCCCCAAAGAGCAGATCATCGCCCGCGTCGCCGAATGCCGTGTCGGCGCCCGCGCCGCCGGACATCACGTCATCCCCGTCGCCCCCGAAGAGCCGGTCCATACCTGCATCCCCCGACAAAAGGTCGGCCCCAGCGTTGCCGCGGATCAAATCGTCGCCGTCGCCCCCGAAGATGGTGTCACGGCCGTCACCGCCATAGGCGGCATCGTTGCCCTCATCGCCGTAGATCTCGTCATCTCCGAGACCTCCATAGAGGCGGTCCTGACCGGCCCCGCCCGAGATCCAGTCATCGCCGGTGCCACCGACGATCAGATCATCCCCGTCGCCGCCGAAGAGGCTGTCATTGCCGTCGCCGCCCGCGATGTTGTCATCGCCGTCCTCGCCGTAGATCCTGTCGCGGCCACCCAGCCCGGCAAGGTTGTCGTCGCCCGCCTGGCCATCGATCCTGTCGCGGCCAATGGTGCCGACGATCAGATCATCCCCCTCCGTGCCGTCATGGATGTTCTCGATCACGTTCAGATAGGCGGTCTGGGTCACGCCCTCGGCGCCCTCGCTGATCACGTATTCGATGCGCACCTCGCCCAGGTAATCAGTATCGGCAAGGTAGCGCCAGCCATCGCCCTTGGGTGTCATGGCACCCGAACTGCTTGATATCATCGTGACGCTCATCCCGTCGCCATCGGCGTCGATCGTCTGGGACAGGAAAAACGACAGGGCAAAGCCGACCGCCGCGCCGCTGCCGACATCGGCAAGATAGACCGGCCCCTTGTTCTGCGGCGCGCGGTTTCGATCCGGCGCGCGCGGGGTGTCGGTCTCGTCCTCCTCGGCGGGGTCGGTTTCGGTCTCCGGCGGGGGGGCGGGTGCTGCACTGCTTCCGGCCGGGCCCGATGCCGCGAGGGCCGGACTGTCCGCGCCCACGGCTCTCAGCCCGCTGAACGGGGGAAGAGTCGTGTTGGCCGATGAGCGCGGCAGGTAGGCATCCATGGTGAATTGCGACGGCGGCAGGAAGGGCAGGTCATCGAATGAGCCAAGGAAGACGGGAAAGAGAAGCGTGCTCCCCTGCGGCTCTTCCGCGGCGCCGCTGCCCTGACTGCTGCCGGGATCGGCCTCGGGGTCCTCTTCGGTGGCCTCGAAGGAGACGTTGTGCAGGACCGGCGCGCCCGTCTCGTCCTCACTCTCGGAATCGGGCATCTTGTCCTCGGGCAGCGCATGCACTGTCTCTGGCTCGGCCCAAAGGAAGGACCGGATATAGAGCCCAAGGGCGACCAGGCTTGCGAACCATCCGGAGAAGATCCTGCCGGTCCCGGTTTCTTCCTTGCGAAGCTCCAGCGGATCCGTCGGATCTGTGCCGGATTGATCGGAGCGGGTGCCTTTGACGTCGATCATGGCCGGCCTGCTTTCTTGGCGTTGCGGTTGATGGTTACCTCTTCCTGCATCCGCTTCGCGGGGGCGTCTGCGGGCGCTGTTTCGGGATCGCGGCTACCTGATGCGACCTTCGGGCTGCCCTGCGCCGAGATCGGACGCGGGTTCAGAATTTCCTCTCTCGGGCCGAAGGCCGTCATCTTGCCGTTCTGCACGACGCCGATCAGATCGCATGACTGCAGCGCCGAGGGCCGGTGCGCGATCAGAACGACGATGCCACCGCGTTTCTTGACGCCTTCGATCGCGGCGCTCAGCGCAGCCTCGCCTTCAGGATCGAGATGCGCGTTCGGCTCGTCCAGAACCACTAGGAACGGATTGCCGTAAAGCGCCCGCGCCAGCCCAAGTCGCTGCCGCTGACCGCCCGAGACCGACGTCCCCATGGGGCCGAGATACGTGCGATATCCATCGGGCAGGCGCACGATCATCTCGTGGACCAGCGCCGCGCTAGCCGCTTCGACGACGGCCCCAGAATCGGGCTCCTGCGAGAGGCGCGCGATATTTTCCTCGACGGTCGCGTCCAGCAGCGCGACATCTTGGGGCATGTAGCCGATATGGGCCCCGAGGCGGTTATCGCTCCATTGTCTGAGCTCCGCACCGTCCAGCCGCACTGCCCCCCGGAGCGTCGGCCAGATGCCTGTCAGCGCACGCGCCAGCGTCGTCTTGCCGCCGCCGCTGGGCCCGATGATGCCGATGGCCTGCCCGGCTTTCGCCTCGAAGGTGATATCGCTCAGCAGGACGCGCCCGGTGGCGGGGGCCGAAACGGTGATGCCCTCGACCTTGAGCGACGATTTGGGGTTGGGCAGTTCCATCGGTCTGGGCTGGTTTTCCAGAACCTCCACCGTGTTGCGCAGCCGCTTCCATGCGGCGCGCGCCGCTTCCATGTTCTTGGCATTGCCGATGGCCATATCGATCGGCGCCATGGCGCGGGCCGAGGCGATGGTCGCGGCGATGATCGCGCCGGCGGACAATTGGCCGATGATGGTCAGGTATGCCGCAAGTCCCAGGATCGAAGATTGCAGCAGCATGCGCAGCACCCGCGAGATGGCGCTATAGGTGCCCGAGATATCGCTGGTGCGCGTTTGCAGTTCCAGATGCTTGTCGTTGGCGGCTGCGAACCGGGCGACGGCCCGCGAGGCGAACCCCATGGCCTTGAGCACCTCGGCGTTGCGCGCGTTGCTGTCGGCGATGGCATTGCGCTCGATCGTGGAGGCCATCGTCGCGCTGCCCCAGTTGCGGGTGCGCAACTCGGTGATGATTGCCAGCGAGGTCAGAACGAACGCGCCCGCGATGGTCAGCGCCCCCAGCATCGGATGAAGGAAATAGACGAAGGCAAGGAAGATCGGCATCCAGGGGAGGTCGAAAATGGCGATCGGCCCCTGCGAGCCACAGAACGTGCGAAGCGTGTCCACGTCGCGGCCCCGTTCCAGCGCCTCGGAAGTGGAATACCCCAGCCGGGGCATGTCCACGACCAGCTGATGCGCGACAGGCGCGAGGCGGCGGTCCAGCCGCGCCCCGATCCGCACCAGAACCTGCGTGCGGATGATGTCGAACACGCCCTGAAACATGTAGAGCCCGATGGCCAGCGCCGAAATCGCGGCCAGTGTCGGGATGCTGCCGCTAACCAGCGCGCGGTCATAGATCTGCAGCATGTAGAACGACCCGGTGAGGGCGAGGATGTTGATCACCCCCGACAGAAGCAGCAGGAAAACTGCCAGGCCCTTGACGCCTCCCAGTATCTTGATCGCTGTGCCGTTCGACGTCTTTGCCCGATTGGCCATGTCCCGCTCCTGCGTCTGCCGTATGCCACTTGACTAAACTGGTCGGTCCGGGCCGGTCTCGATCCGGCCCGGACCATGGGTGTGAGGGTCAGAGCTGGAAGTCGTCCTGCGTCAGGTCGTGGCGCCCCCGGATCGAGATGGTGAAGTCCGGGGCGGCATCGTCGCCCGTGCTGCCCTGGATGACGGTCACGTCGCCGGCGTCGCCGGTCTCGTGGGTCACCAGCAGCTGGCCGCTTCCGGTGAAGGCATCCGAAACCAGCGTGAAGCTGCCGTTGCCCGCGCCGGACCCGTCGGCGTCGATCCCCGAGAGGTCGATCTTGTCGCCCGCCTGGAAGGAGCCGATGGTGTCGCCGTCGGCATCCTGAGCAGACAAGAAGCGATAGACATCGTTGCCGCTGCCACCATCCATCATGTTCTGCCCGCGCCCGGCAGTGATCGCATCGTCACCGGCGCCGCCGATGAAGTTCTCGATGCTCCACAGAACGTCGGTGCCGCTGCTGGCGCTGCTGGCCTCTCCCCGCCCGTCTGCGCCGCTGCCCAGATCGACGGTAACGTCCTCGATGATGCGCGACATGTCGAGCGTATCGTTTCCGGTGCCCCCCGAGACGTCATCGCCGTAATAGACATCGTCGCCGTCGTCCGAGGTCGCGATGAACATGTCGTCGCCTGCACCCCCGGCCACGAAATCACTGCCTGCGCCGCCTTCGATGAAGTCGTCACCGCCTTCACCGAAGATCCGGTCATTGCCCCCGTCGCCGAACACCATGTCGCGTCCGCCGCCGGCAAGGACGTTGTCATCCCCCTCTCCGGCAAAGACCATGTCACGGCCCTCAAGCGCCAGGATGTTGTCCGCCTCCGCGGAGCCGAAGAGAGACTCCCCGGCCGCCGTTCCCAGAAGGGCGCCACCGGCCGCAAGCGGCGGCGGGGTGCCAGTCTGGTCATCGTCCCCGGCCTCGTCGTCCCCGGTTTCTCCGCCGGCCTCGCCGTCGGTGCCGCTGTCCGTCTCTCCGCCAGTGTCGTCTCCGGCAGTGTCGTCATCGGCGTTTCCGCCCGCGTCTCCATCGCCGGTATCCGCGCCGGTATCCGCATCGTCATCGTTGCCGGCATCCTGGCCGTCCTCTTCGGCCACGTCGTCAGTGGCGTCGAAGATGTCGTTGTCGAGATCGGTCAGGCTGGTGGTGCGGGCCACGATTTCGGCGAATGTCGTGTCTTCGCTGAAGTTCTGGTAGAAGTCGAAGTTCTCGAACCGGTCGAGGTAGTAGAACCGATCCCCCTCCTGCAGCCGGTCGAGCTGCTCGTGCAGCACGACCCAGAAGGTCTGGCCCACCATGCCGCCATTCACGTGCTTTTCGGCCAGGCCGCCGGTCCACACATCGACCCGGTCAATCCCCCTGACGATCATGGTGCCGTCCGCGCCTTGCTCCAGCGCGATGTCGGGATTGGCCAGCACGAAGGCGTCGATCTCCTCCTGCGTCTCCAGGACAAGGTCCGGATAGGCCGCCATCAGCTGCGCCATCAGCTCCGCGCTGACCTCGTTGCGGGCCTGGTAATCCGCCCAGCTTGCATAGGGCGACAGATCGCCCGCCATCGCCACCGCCTGCGCCACATAGGGGTTGGTGGAGGCGGCCAGACCGGCACGGACCTGGTTCATGGTGCCAAGGCCCACGTCCCAGCTGCGCGCCACGTTGAAGGCAAAGAGGTCGGCATTGATGCGCACCAGATCCGAGCGGACCGCGTCGACGATCTTCAGGTCGACCTCCTCGGCCTGCTGGACCGCCGTGCCGCCGATGATCGAGGCGACGCCGTGCTGCGCATATCCCGGCGCGGGCACATAGCCCTGCGGCAGGGGCGCAGTGAAGACACCCGGATCGTTGGTCGGGTTGAGGAAGGCATCGAAGAGCGGCACTTCCATCATCGTGCCATCCGGCCCTTTGACCTGCATCGTCTCACCGATCAGCGAATGGCCAAAACGATAGGCCGCCGCGGCGAATTCATGGCTGATCCGCGCATCCACATCGGGGTTGTAGCCGTCCCAGCCATGGTTGCCGAAATCGCCATCCGCGCTGCGCAGACCGCCCAGAAGCTTGTCCGCGAATTCCTGGAAGACGACGCGCTGATAGTCACTTTCGTTCAGCATCTTGGCAGCCTGGAAGACCTCCTCGGCGCTGCCCTCATAGCCCTGGGCGATCAGGTTCTCGACGTGGAAGTTGTGGTTCCGCGCCCAGACCGTGTGAACGGCCGTCAAGGCGAAGTTCTCGTTGGCCCGGCCATCGCCTGCAATCCGATGATCGAGAAGGTCGATATACCGGTTGGTATCCAGCAGAAGCGGCTGGCCCGAGCCGAGGAAGTCCCCGGCCAGCGCCGCCACCATGTCGCCGTCGATTGCGCCGGTCGTGTCATCGACCAGACCCGGCAGCAGCTCTTGCAGCGTCGCCGCACCATTCGGCAGGCCGGGATCCTCGAAGATGGTCTCGGCGTCCCAGTGGTGCATGATGAGATCGCGCAGCGTCGGCAGCAGGTTGAAGGCGGGATCCGACGGATCTGCCTCGCCGCCCAGAAGCCGCATGCCGGACCCTTGTGCGCCGTCGCTTTCGCGCAGGAACTGCCCGACCAGCTCGTGACTGCCATAGGCCTGGTTCTGGTCGACGAAGGGGGAGGTCTTGTTGACATGCTGCGGCACGCCGTCGCCGTCGATATAGGCAACCTCGGCCCGCGTCAGATCGGTGGGATTGTCAGATGTCGGGCTGCGCTCGGCACCCGGCCCGCCGATATCGATGGTGCCGAAAGCCGGGTTCTTCGGGATGAAATCAAGCCCGTGGTCGAAATACTGCCCGAAGGCCATGAAGAGGGTGCTTGCGTTCATCGCATTGGGAGCGACCGTGTCATCCTGAACGCCGAGGGTGTTCGAGATTGTCCGCGGATCCAGCCCCTCGAAGATCGGGTTGATTATGCGGTTCCCGTTCTCGTCCGCCGCGCCGTAATGTGCATCCGTCAGGCGGATGAAGGGCGCCTCGGCGGCACCGTAATGCGGGTTGGCCTCATTGTTGCCCTCGCCGCTGAGCGCCCGGACACCGGTGGCGCCTTCGCTGTCGTCGTCATTCTCGAAGGCGGGCTGTCCGTTCACGAGGTTCTTGAGCGCGGCGATGTCACTGGCGCTGAGCGTGAACGCCCCGGTGGCTCCATCACTGTCGCCTTGCGTTCCAGCGCCGATGCCGGGCATCCCGGCGCTGCCGTCAAAGGTGACACTGGCGCCGCCGCGGCTGACGGTGACCATGCCACCAGCATCGGTGGTCACGACCGGATCGCCGCTGCCGGGCAGGTCGATCACGTCTTGCGGACGCAAGGTGCCGACGATGGTGTCGTTGCCGCCCTCGCCGCGGAACACGATGCGGTGCGCCGAGGTCAGAGCCGAGATGTCGACCGTATCATCGGCAGCCGTGCCGTTGATCGTGATCGTGCTGAAGTTGAGACTGGTCGGAACGAAATCTCCGACGACGGTGATCGTGTCCCCGCCAACAGTGCCGCCATTCGGCACACCATTTCCGTCATTTGCCGATACCGCGAGGGTATCGATCTGGATCTCCTCGATATTGTCCAGCTCGGCGACCACGGCGGTGACCCCCCCGACGGTGCGGGTGATCACGATCTCGGTCGAGGCGAGGAACGAGGTTCCAAGGCTGGCCGCAAGACCGGCGTTCTGGCCGTCAGACATCGCATAGACGGTGAAGGTCTCGGCTTCGGCATTGCCCTGAAGCAGGAAGGTGTCGTTGCCACCGCCGCCATCCACCACATCCCGGCCATCGGTCGATGCCTGGATGATGGTGTCGGTGCCTCCACCAGCGAGGATGATATCGTCATCCGCGCCGCCGTTCAGCACGTCGTTGCCGCCGCCGCCATCCAACTGGTCAAAGCCCGCGCCGCCATTCAGCACGTCATTGCCGTTCTGGCCGTTCAGGATGTCGTCGCCACCATTGCCATTGAGCGTGTCGTTGCCGCCAAATCCGAAGAACGGGCTGACACCGTTCAGCACATCATTGCCAGCGCCGCCGTTGAGCGTGTTATTGGTGAAAAGATTTCCGTTCAGCGTCACGCCCGTGTTTTCGGTGACGGCCAGGGTCGGCTCGGAATACACCGTTTCCAGAGTGCCGATCCCGTCGGTAAAGCTCACCTCGACCCGAAGCTGACGGCCGATCTCGCTGATATCGCCCAGCAGTTGCTGGATGAAGTTCGGATCATTCGGTGTGAATGTTGCATCGGTCGCACCGGGGATGTCGGTCCAGACCGCCCCATCGAGATACTGCCACTGGTAGCTGAAGGCGCCCAGGCCGTTCACGTCGGCGATGCCGCTCGTGTCCACCGTCAGAAGCTGCCCCTCGACCGGCGAGACCTGGCCATTGGTCGGGGTCGGGTCATTGATGACCGGCATGCCCGTCGCAGGCTGGTTGACCACAAAGTCACCATCCGTAAAGCGCAGCACCTCGATATTGTGCAGCGTGTCGATGCCGTCATCGATCAGGATGGCCGGGTTGGTGCCGAACCCGGTATGTTCGACCTGATAGACATCATTGCCAAGGTCGGTGATCGTGTATTGATCCCGGTTGTCGTTGAATATCGCAACGTCGATGTCGTCGCCCGGTCCTCCATCCAGGATCTCGCGCTGGATGTGCATCTGGCCGGGCACGATGTCCCGCGATACCAGAAGCTCGAAAAGGCTCTTGCCGACCCAAGCGGGATTCACGCCATCGCTTGCGCTGAAGATATGCCTGAGCGTGTCAACCGTGGTGAGTTCGTTCTCGGGAGTGTTCTCCTGGCTGGCATCGCCGGTGATGCGGATGCGCACATTCAACCAGCGGTCGCCGTCGATGATGTCATCGCCGCCATTGCCAGTGATCAGGTCCGATCCGCGCCCCCCAAGGAGAATGTTGCCGCTTTCCCAGAACTCCTCGCCATCGACGATGCTCACCAGGTCGGACAGCCCGTCGATGCGGTCGATGCCTTCCTGGTTCAGCCCGTCATTGGTGAAATCGTTCTCGATCGCCTCGCCGGTGCCGGAGGCCACGCGGTCATCCCCGATCAGCGTGTCGTTGTTATCCCAGCCCGACAGCGCCTCGACTCGGTCGAACCGGTTGCGCAGGATGTCTTGCTGCACCGTAGTGAAGATCGGGATGCGCATGTCGGCATAGGCATCGTTGGCCATGCCCTGGAAGGTCGACCAGTCAAAGCCGAACATACCCTCGTTGCGCATCACGCTGGAACCCTGCACCATGATGTCGTCGCCGGATTCGGCGTCGAAATCATGCTCGTCCGAGCCCGCGAACATCACGTCATGGCCGAGGATCTTGCTGTTGAAGAACAGCTCGGAATTGTCGCCGGCGGTGACGTCGAATCCGGCGCCGGCCTCGATCCAGTCATTGCCCTCGTTGCCCATCAGGAAGTCGGCCCCGGCACCGCCGAGGATAAAGTCATCCCCTTCGCCGCCGAACACCTCCGAGGCATCGACCCCAAGCGAGATCGCATCCTTGCCGTCGCCGCCCATCAGGATGTCGAGGCCGTTGGCGCTCATCATCACGTCGTCGCCATCCTCACCCTTGAGGAAGTCGCCCTCGTCTCCGGCGTCGAGGATGATGTCGTTGCCGCCACCCCCGTTGACCAGATCGACACCAAAGCCCGACTGGATGAAATCGTCACCGTCATCGCCCCAAATGCCGTCATCGCCGTCACTGGTGATGATCGTGTCGTTGCCGCTGGTGCCGCCCACGGCCACATGCTCGCCGCCCGAGAAGCGCAGGTAGTTGCTCTCGAGCGCCGCGGTCGTGGGATCGTCGCGGACCACCTTGCCCATGCCCAGCCCTTCGAGAACCGGATCATTGCCGACCGGATCGGGAACCAGCTGGTTGGCCTGGTTGATTTCCAGCACGTAGTCATAGAGCGCGAAGCTGTCGACGCCGATATGGTGGCTGACGATGTCGTCAGAGGTGCCGCGAATGCCGTCCGGTCCGGGATCGGACAGGCTGGTATTGGCCAGCAGCATCTTCGAGAACGAGTTCTGTTCAAGCTCGTTAAGAAAGTTCTGACCCTGCGTCCGGGTCAGGTAGTAGAACCGGTCGCCATCCTGCAGCGCCTCCATCTGCGCTTCGAAGACCGCGGTGAAGGTCGATCCCAGCATGCCGCCGAAGGGCATGATGCGCTCGGCCAGGCCGCCGACCCACAAATCGATGGTGTTCAGGCCGTTACTGTCCGCGGTCCAGCCGTTGCGCCCCAGAAGGAAGTCGAAACGCTCCTGATCCGCGACGGCACCGCCGCCAAAGACCAGATCGAAGGCCGCGTCGCGCTTTTCGACCAGCGTGCCCGCCGCAAGGATGCTGGCATGGGTGCCGTAGGCCGCAAGCAGGTTGACGATCGTCATCGGCGTCTTGAGGTTGGACGCCAGCTCGACCCAGTTCTCGTAAGGCTTCAGCCAGGGTGAGTTGGTCTGCAGGTAAAGCTGCTCGCGCGCCTCGTTGAAGGTGGGAATCCCGGTGTCGCGGCCCCGCGCGATGTTGATCGCGGCCAGGTCCAGCGGCAGGCCCAGAAGGTTGCTGCGCAAGGACGAGACGACGAATTCGTCGATCTGGCTGCCCCGCTCCGTGGTCATGCCGAGGATCACGGCGGCGGCCGCCTCGTCCGCGCTCATCGCGCCGTCATTGTCGTAGGCGACCGGGTTCAGGAAGGCCGTGATCAGGCCCATGTCGTCGGTCGTCACGGCGCCGGTCGTGCTGTCCACCATGACGCGCGGCATGTTGTCAGTCAGCATCGAGTGGCCGAAACGGTACACGACGCTGGCGAACTCGGCAAAGATCGACGGGTCGATATCTGTCACCGCGTTGAACACGAACGGGTCGATATTGGGGTGGATCTTGCGCCCGAACTCCTCGAAGACGAGGTGCTGATACTGCATCTCGGTCGCAAAGCGGGCGGCCTGGAACAGGCGCTCGCCGTCCCATGTCAGCGCGGCGGGATCGGTCGGAACGGGATCACCCGCCGGGATAGCTTCGAGAAGCCATTCGTTGATGAAGTCGATATCGCCCGATTCAAGGACGGTCTTCTTCTGGGCCTCCACCTGGCGGTTATGCTCGGAGTGGAAGACGTGGTGAACCGAGGTCAGGCCGATATTCTCGTTGCCCCGCCCGTCGCCGGTGATGAAATGCCGGTCCAGCATCTCGTTATCGTAGGTGCCGGCGGTGCTGACGCTGTCCGACAGGCCCAGGGCGGCGTCGTCATCCGCGGTCTTGAGCGTTCCGGTTTGCCCATCGAAGGGATTGGCGTCATGGGCGATATCATCGAGGAAGGCATGACCGATCCGCACGGCGCCCGCCGCAAAAGTGTTGACCGGCGCGGGCAGATTGCCCTCGACCACGTCGTCGTCGTCGGTATTGGGAATCCCGTCCGGCCCCAGGCCCACCACGATCTGCGGCAGGCCGTTCGGCCCGCGCACGAATTCGCCGTATTGATCGGTGCGCAGCAACGGGATGTTCAGAACGTCGCCATCGGTCAGCTCGATCCCCAGCATGTCGCGGGCCTGCGCCTTGACTTCGGCCCAGGTCGCTAGGCCACCATTGGCACCGTCCAGTAGGTGGCCGGTGGCCACCGGATTGCCGTTCGCGTCAAGGGCGTATTCGCGCAGGAATACCTGGTGCGAGGCATGCGAGGTGTAGGTCTGGTTCTGGTCGACGAAGGGCGTGGTGGTGTTCTGCCCCTCGTGCTGCGTGTCGTCGGCAGTGCCCAGAATGCCATCGGCGCCGGGGCCGTCGATCGGGGTCGAGCGCGTGACCGCCATGAAGCGCAACTGGTTCGGCAGGTCGTCGGCGGTGCCGAAGATGCCGTCTGCCCCCGCGATCAGCGGGTCATCCCCCTGCAGCGGAATGTAGATCGTACCATTATCCCCCTTGGTGATCAGGTCGAGGCCGTGATCGAAGAATTGGCCAAAGAACGTCATCCAGGCATTGAACGGCGCCGAGATGCCGTCATCGGGCGCGATGTTCGGCAGGGTTGCCAGGTCGATATTGTCGATCTCGATCTTGTTGCCATCGGTCGCGCTGAGCGACACGTTGTCGACCAGAACCTGCGACGCGCCGCTTTGCTGCACCTCGATGCGCAGCGTCTGCCCGGCCAGCGCGGCCGGAATCGGCCCGGTATCCAGGGTCAGGTCCGCCCATTGTCCATCGGCAGGGGTGGGCAGGGCGATGGTCGAGATGACCGTCGCCGCGCCGCCTGGGCCCACCGCCACGAGGCGCGCAGTGCCGCCGGTCCAGGCCTGATCGGTGCGGTCACCGACGCTGAGGCTGAGGCTGTAGCTGGCGCCCCCGGTCAGCGGGCCACCGTCCTGCGCCAGTGTCGCACCGCCGGTCAGCCACGCCACGTTCGGGCCGGGATGGCCCGCTGTCGCCGAGACGGTGTCCACCGGTGCAAAGAGACCGCCGGTCCCGCCGGAAATCGTCCAGCCGGTCGGCGCGGCAAGCGAGTAGTTGCCAAGGGCGCTGCTGACGACGCCCGGCGCTCCGTCGGCCAATGATTGATCCTCGAAGCTGGCATTGGCCACGACCTGCGCGACCACGCCTTCGCCGGGACGGACCGGGATCGCGTCTTCGCCATAGCGTTCGTGAAAGGCCGCAAGGGCCGCGTCACTGGCGAACCATGCCTCGACGGCAGCCGGGTTGGCGATGCTCTGATCGTTGACGAGATTCGAGATGATGCGCGGATCGGCATCGGCCACGTTGCCGGTATGCCCGCCATTGACCGACGGATCCGAGGGCGCGCCGATCACACCGTAATCGGTATTGGTGACCAGCGGCCCCCCCGGAGGCCCGAGCGGCATCATGTCGCCATCGCCGTCATTGAGGAAATTCGGATCCAACATGCGCGGCATCGGCGTGTCCGCGGCCCCCCATGTCTCCCGGCCCGGAATAAGATTGTTGTAAGTGCCGTCCACGGTGCGCACGCCGTTCGGCACCAGCGGGCTGGAAATGCCTGGAACAGCGCCCGGCGTGCCCTCGGACACGACATTGCCATCGACATCGACGTAAATTTCAGTCAGCGACGTTCCGTTTGCATGTGCTTCGCTGATCTTGATCTGACGCAGGATGAACTCGAGGTCAGCTACATTCAGTTTGACGGCCATGACAAATCTCCCCAGATGACCCGAAGCGGCAAAGCGCGGGCGCAAGTTGAATTTTATTTTTGATTTCTGGTTGGCCCCGGCCCTGCGGCAGCGCAGATGGGCGATGGCGTCACCAATGTCCCAGGTATTGGATCAAGTGTCTCACCAACCGCGATTGGCCGCCACGGGCGGAGGTCGACTGCGAAACCCGTACCAAAGTTCGGGGTGTTTTTCGGCCCATGGTCGGTGCTGCGATCAGACCAAGGTCTGATGCGGGCGCGCGGCGCCGGCGCCCGATTTCAATAATTTCGTTAAGAAGTCTTAAACTTGTGTAGAATCGATGAGAAGTGACATGCCCCGGGGGGCTGATCCAGCCACTCAACCTAAGGGTAAACGCGTATCCGGGAATCAAAAATGGCCCTGACCGCCCCTCGCCCATCGAACGAATCGGGTGATTCGCAGACGCCCGGATCCAAGAGGTTCGTCATGCGCCCAAGTCCGCTTGCGGCGGCATTCACTTGCCTGGTGATCCTCGTCATGCTCGGCCTCGGCCTCTTCATCATCAGCAAGTACCGCTCGCTCCAACTGCAATCTCATGGCAAGGTGGGGAGCGTCTATATCGACAACCTGCTGGCCCCCTATGCGCTGTCGCTGCAAAATGGCACGCCCCCGAGAGCGCCCGGCATGGAGCATGTGTTCCGCAACCTTACAGAGGACAATTCGCTGCTCTTGCTGCGCATCTGGCGGCTGGATGGCACGCTTGTCTTTTCGACCTTTCCCACCGATGGGGCCGAACAGCACAACGGCGATGATCTGGATATCTCGCTGGACGGGCATTTCATCGCCAAGCTTGAGACGGAAGGCGCCGCCGATCCCACGTTTCCGATGTCCTACCCGTATTTCGAGGTCTACGCGCCGATCCACGATCCAGAGACTGGAGAGATGGTGGCGGTGGGGGAAATCTATCAGGACGCAACCGAAATTCTGCATGACCGCGCCTTTGTCGAGCGCACGATCTGGGGCGCGCTGGCCTTCGCGACCCTTGGAGTGCTTGCGATGCTGGCCCTCAGTTTCAGTCAGAGTGCCCAGCTGCAGGATCGGCTGAAAACCGAACGAAAAATGACCGCCCAGAACTGCAAGCTGCGCCAGGAGGCGGATCAGGCCCGGCTGGACGCCGCCGAGGCGAACGAGCAGGTGCTGAACCTCATCGGTGCCGAATTGCATGACGGGCCCGTGCAGCTGCTGGGGCTCATGTCGCTGATGGACAACACCGATGCGACAGCCGATCTGGCCGACGGAACGACGCTGCGCAGTCTGACCGACCAGGTGATGACGGAACTGCGCGCCATGTCCGCCGGTCTGATCCTGCCGGAACTGGATGGCCTCGATGCCGCCGGCGTCGTCGCGCTTGCGGTCGAGCGGCATCAGGCGCTTACCGGGGAGGCGGTCGAGCTCGATATGGATATTCAGGACATCGCGCTGGATCCCCCGCGCAATGTATGTCTTTTCCGAATTGTTCAGGAGGGGCTGACCAATGCCGTCCGGCATAGCGGGGGAAAGACACCGCAGGTCGGGGTCAAATCCCGTGGCGCTCACCTGGACATCAGCATCCGCAGCGGGTCGTCGATCAATCCGGAAACCGTGCCCAAGAAGCCCGCCTGGAAGCTGGGGCTGCACGGGATGCGCCGCCGTCTCGAGCCGTTCAGAGGCAAGCTGGAGCTGGAGAATGGCGCCGACGAGACGACGCTTCGGGTCATGTTGCCGACGAGGCTGTCTTGACGTCTGTCCGCGCAGGGTCAGGCATGGAGCCCGGGATGTGTCAGCCCGCCGCTATTGGCCATTTCCTGAGCGGCAAGGACGACCTCGACCCGGTTGCGCACATCCAGCTTCTGCATCAGCACCGTCATATAATGCTTGACGGTTTTCTCGCTGAGCGACAGGGAAAGGGCGATTTCCTTGTTGGTGCAGCCCTGTAGCAGGAAGCGCAGGACATCCTCCTCGCGGCTGCTGAAGCGGACGGTCGGCACGGTTCTCGCCCGCGCGTTCACCTGTAGCCCGGCGACGACATTTGCCGCGACGCGCGGAGACATGTAGGTCTCGCCCCTATGGACCTGCCTGATGGCCGCGCGCAGCTCGTCCAGCGTGCTGCCCTTGAGGACATAGCCAAGAACCCCCGCCTCGAGAGTGGAGATCGCCGTGTCGATGTTGCTGGAGGCCGTGAAGGCGATCAGCTTCGTCGCCTTGTGGTCGTTCGCCACCGTGGTAATCGCCTCGAGGATGCGGCCAGGCATGTTGAGGTCGATCACGATGATCTCCGGTTTCATCGATTTGGCGATGTCGATCACGTCCTGCGCCGTGGAGCCGGTGCCGACGATCTCGAATTCATCGCTGGATGAAAACAGCTGACAGATCCCGGACAGCAGAACCGGATGATCGTCGACGAATGCGAGTGTTACAGGTTTCACAATATGCCTTCACTCATATGAAAATCAGAGAACGAAAAACCGTTGCAGGCGCGTGACAGATAATCGGTTACCGTATCATCACCGGATCGGCGAATCAATGCCGACCTGCGTTTTTGACATTGACAATCCCGATACAGCCTTGCGCCGCGCCGCCCCCATTTCACATGAGGGGCGGCACCCCTCAGAACACGAAGCTGGCCATCGACCAGTCATCAAGGGTCAGCATGGTCCCGTCGTCGCTGTAGACATGCAGGTCTCACCCCGCCAGGTGAGCGTTGCGCCCCAGTCCTGCGGCCGAATGGTCATCGCCGAGATGTCATAGATCATCCCCCAGTCGTCCAGATTGATCCGGTCATGGCCCGGCTCGAAATTGGTGATGGTGTCCGGCTGGCCATCGGCGGCAAAGACGAATGTATCGGCCCCCGCGCCGCCGGTCAGCGTATCTTGCCCGGTGCCGGCCATCAGCACATCCGCGCCCGCACCGCCGTTTATCCGGTCATCGCCGCCCTGTCCCATCAGCAGATCGTCCCCCGCCGCCCCCGTCAAACTATCGGCCCCTTGCGTTCCCACCTGAAGGGGCCCCAGAGCGTCGAGCGGCAATATCATCTGCGCCACGCCCTGCCCTTTTGCGCCGGTCAGCAGAATCTGAACCTCATCGCCGGTCACGACGGCCTGCAGCGACAGGATAGTGCCGATGTTCCAATCCAGGGTCTGCGCCGTGCTGTGGTGATGGTAAAGCGTGCCGCCCGGAAGCAGCTCGAACAGGGCGATCCCGGCATCGGTCCCGCCGGTCACGATGAAACTGCGCCCATGGGTCTGGAACGTGTCGAGGGCGATCGCATCGTCAAACCGGCTGCCACGATCGTCAATCGCCAATTGCGGCACTGGCCGCCCAGAGCGTGGCGCCCTGCGTTTCAGGGTCTTGGTCCGGGGCCCAGCTCGCATCGACCAGCAACAGGTCGAAAATCTCCACCAGGGCACGAAAGTCCAGATGTTGCATGAGCCGCCTCACAAACCCGATCAGTTTGCAAAGGTCTTCTCAGGAGGCCATGGCCCGGCGCGGCGGGATTTGCGGCCAATTCAAGGAGGTTGCGTAAAATGCGACGGGACCGGACCCGGCAAGGCGCCGCGATGCGCCCTGCAAGCCATCCCAGCCTCGGATGCGTCAGCTCTTGAGCAGGCCCAGCAGGTAATTGCCGTAATCGTTCTTGGCGAATTTCGCGGCGCGCGCGCGCAGGTGTTCGGCGCTGATCCACCCCTTGTCGAAGGCGATCTCGTCGGGACTGCCGGTCTGCAATCCCTGGCGCCGCTCGAGCGTGCGCACGAAGTTGCCGGCATCCAGCAGGCTGGCATGGGTGCCGGTATCCAGCCATGCATATCCCCGGCCCATCTGCTTCACGCTCAGCTGCCCGTCGGCGAGGTACATCTCGAGAAGGGTGGTGATCTCCAGCTCACCGCGCTCTGACGGGGTCACCTCTTTGGCCCGCGCAGGGGCCGTTCCGTCCAGGAAATAGAGCCCCGTCACCGCAAAGCGCGAGGGCGGGACCGCCGGTTTTTCCACGATCGCGCGCACCACGCCATCCGCATCGAAATCAACGACGCCATAGCGCTCGGGATCGGCCACGCGATAGCCGAACACCGTGCCTCCGGCCTGCTGGGCGCTGGCCTCGGTCAGCAGCTCCGACAGCCCGTGCCCGAAAAAGATGTTGTCCCCCAGCACCAGCGCGCTGGGGGCGCCGTCCAGAAAATCCTCGGCCAGGATATAGGCCTGCGCCAGCCCGTCGGGGCTGGGCTGGGTGATGTAGGTCAGATCCAGCCCCCATTGGCTGCCATCGCCCAGGGTGCGGCGGAACTGTTCCTGATCGTGGGGGGTGGTGATGATCGCGATCTCGCGGATCCCGGCCAGCATGACCGCGGTGAGCGGATAGTAGATCATCGGCTTGTCATAGATCGGCAATAGCTGCTTGGACACGCCAAGCGTCACCGGATAGAGCCGCGTCCCCGATCCCCCTGCCAGAATGATACCCTTGCGTTCAGTCATGTGTCAGATCCATTTAAATCGGTCAGAATGTCGTCCAGCCCGGCCCGCCAGTCGGGGCGGGGAATGCCAAAGGTCGCCAGCGTCGCGCTGTTGTCGAGCCGCGAATTCATCGGACGCCGCGCCGGCGTGGGATAGGCACTGCTCGGGATGTCCTCGACGGCGCAGGACAGACCGCTGCGCGCAAAGATCTCCCGCGCGAAATCCGCCCAGCTGACATCGGGCGCGCCCGAGAAATGATAGGCGCCGGTTTTGGACGGCGCCGCGATCAGCTGGCCCGCGATGGCAAGGCAGGCATCGGCGATATCGGCGGCCGGGGTCGGCCCGCCGATCTGGTCCGCAACGATGGTCAGTTTGTCCCGCTCGGCCCCAAGGCGCAGCATGGTTTTCACGAAATTGCCGCCATGGGCCGATACCACCCAGGATGTGCGCAGGATGGCATGTGTGCCGCCCGCCGCGCGCACGGCCTCTTCCCCGGCCAGCTTGCTGCGCCCGTAGGCGCCCAGCGGCGCGGTGGGGTGATCCGGCGCAAAGGGTGCCTGCCCCGCCCCGTCGAACACGTAATCGGTCGAGATATGCACCATCAGCAGTCCCCGCGCCGCCGCCGCCCGCGCGATGGCGCCGGGGGCGTGGGCATTGACGAGCGTGGCCGTCTCCTCATCTTCCTCGGCGCCGTCGACGGCGGTGTAGGCGACCGCGTTGATGACCGCATCCGCATCCGTCGCCATGACATGTGCGGCGCAGGCGGCAGGATCGGTGAAATCGGCGGCGTCCCGGCCCAGCACCACCAGATCGGTGGCCCCTGCCCGGCGCTGCACCTCGCGGGCGACCTGACCCGTTTTCCCGAAGAGCAGGATCTTCATTTCCCGGACCCCAGACGCTGGCCGACACCGTCGCGGTCCTGCAAGGCGCGCCACCAGGCCTCGTTCTCCAGATACCAACGCACGGTTTTCTCCAGCCCTTCCTCGACGCTCACGCTGGGGCGCCAGCCCAGCTCGTCCCGGATGCGGGTGGGGTCGATCGCATAGCGCGCATCATGGCCCGGCCGGTCGGCGACAAAGGTGATCTGGTCGGCATAAGACTTTCCGTCATCCCGCGGACGAAGGCGGTCCAGGATCGCGCACAGGGTCTGCACCAGTTCCAGATTGCTGCGCTCATTCTCGCCGCCGATATTGTAGGATCTGCCGACCGTGCCCCGGTCCAGCACCGTCAGCAATGCATCGGCATGATCCTCGACATAGAGCCAATCCCGCACATTAGAGCCGTTTCCGTAGATCGGCAGGGCCTTTCCGGCCAGCGCATTCAAGATGATGACCGGCACCAGCTTTTCGGGGAAATGATAGGGGCCGTAATTGTTCGAGCAATTGGTCAGCACCACCGGCAGCCCATAGGTCTCGTGCCAGGCGCGCACCAGATGGTCCGATCCGGCCTTCGAGGCTGAATAGGGGCTGCGTGGATCGTAGGGCGTGTCTTCGGTGAACTGCACCGCCGGATCGGCGGGCAGCGAGCCGAAGACCTCATCCGTGCTGATATGGTGAAACCGGAATGTGTCCGGCCTACCCTTTCGCTCCCACAAGGCGCGCGCCGATTGCAGCATGTTGTAGGTGCCCATCACGTTCGTCTCGATGAACACGCCCGGCCCGTCGATCGAGCGGTCGACATGGCTCTCGGCGGCCAGGTGCATGATGGCATCGGGCGCATGGCGGGCAAGGCAGGCCTCCACCGCCGCACCGTCGCGGATATCCACCTGCTCGAAACTGTAGAGCGGGCTCTGCGCGACGCTCGCCACGTTTTCGAGGCAGGCGGCATATGTCAGCACATCGAGGTTGATGACCTCATGGCCCCGCGCCACGGCAAGGCGCACCACCGCCGATCCGATGAACCCTGCCCCTCCGGTGACAAGCAGTTTCATGATGCCTGGCCCTCATAGGTGAAGGGGCTGTCGAAATCGGCGAAGGCCGACGCGGCTTCATCCTTCTCGGACAGGATGGGGGACATGCCTTCCAGCGGCCAGTCGATGCTGCAACTGTCCCAGGCCACGGCGCCGTCACATTCGGGGGCGTAGTAATCGGTGCATTTATAGACGATCTCGGTATCGGGCTCCTGGGTCATGAAGCCGTGCAGAAACCCCGCCGGCACCCAGAGCTGGCGCCCGTTCTCGAAGCTCAGCTCGGCGCCGCTCCACTGACCATATGTCGGACTGCCGCGGCGGATATCGACGGCCACGTCGAAAAGCCGTCCGCGTCCGCAGCGCACCAGCTTGCCCTGGGCGTGGGGCGGCGCCTGGAAATGCAGGCCGCGCACCGTGCCCACCTGTGCGGACAGCGAATGGTTATCCTGAACAAACTCGGGCAGATCCAGCCCGGCGGCAGACAGCCGCGCCTTGTTCCAGCTTTCCGAGAAAAAGCCGCGATGGTCCCCGAAGCGCGCGGGGGTCAGGATCATAAGCCCCTCGAGGCCGGTTTTTTCGATCTGCAAGGTGATGATCTCCAACTGGTCATGATATCGGCATCCCAGCGGATGGTTAGCAATCCGGCCCGTGAATGTCACCCGCGATATAACAAGGTCAGCTTTTGGCCACCCAGCCCAGAAACGCCTTGTCGGGGGATTTCAGCCGGATCCCGCCACGCGCGCGCCAGACGGCCAGCCATTCGGATTGCAGCGCATAGACATCCGCACCGGGGCGCAGGCCGCGCGCCTCGTCCAGCGCCGCGTCGCTGAGGATGGGAGAGGTCCCCGGCGCGACCACCACATCCCGGCGCGAGAAGCGGATCAGATCGCCCGGCTCCTCGCTCATGATGTAATCGGGCAGAATGCCTTCGGCGATCATGTCGCGCAGCATCTTGCGAAAGACGCGGCGCGGGCTGGCGCTTCCGGATTTCTTGAGCAGCGTGTCGACCGAGACCGTCCATTCCGCCTGCCGCCCGCAATGCTTGCGCGCCAGCTCGTAGATGCGCCGCTGCAGCGGCTTGCGCAGGCGGAAATAGTCGCGGTTCAGCGTCAGCACCGATTTCGACAACACCGCCCGAAAGAGCCATTCCGACAGCGTGATCGCCACCGACACCATGCGCCCGCCGCGCGTCTTGCGCACGATCTGCCAGCTCTCGATCAGCCCGAAGCCCGAAGTCACCTCCTGCCCGCCGGTCTCGTAATTGGTGGTGATGCGCGTGCCGGCCAGCCGCTCCAGCGCCTCGCGCAGCCGCCGGTAGCCATCGCCGCTGGTCTCGCGATTGGTGGCGACCAGCAGATCATGCGCCTTCAGGTGGAGCGTCCGCCCGATCGCCCGGCCAGCATTCACCCCCGACATGAGCTGGCTGATGCAATAGATCAGCACATCCTTGTCATGGATGCTGGCCAGCCCGCGCACCGAGGGCGTGACCTCGATCGCGACGTCATTATGGGTATAGCTGAGGATGCGCCTGTCCGGCCGCGTCGAGAGCGAAAACATCGGATGCTCCATGCTGCCCATGTCGCCCTTGGGCGCCGCATCAAAGATATCGCATACGAAGAAATCGGCCGTCGGATGATAGTCGGGTAATAGCCCGCCCGATCCCCGCGACGAAGATGCACCTGCCGTCATGTCTGCCCTGCTCTGTCCTGTGGCCTTGCCCTGGCCCTCGCACGCGCCGCCCAGGTTGACCCGGATCCGCCGCACGAATCTGCTTCGTGGTTTCAATGCCACCCAGCATAAAGTTATCCACAGGCAGCGTCCACAATCATGGCCGCCTTCAGCGTGGTATCGGAGTCGCAAGGACGTGGTTTCGGAATCGCTCTGGCGTGGTTTCAGAGTCGCCATGACCTACCGGGCGGGCAGATTAGCTCATAGCTTCAATAGGTTGCAGAAACCAGAAATCCCCGTAACTATGAAATAACTATAAAATAACTACACATGATTTCCGATCCTGCGATGCCAGGCGCCCCTAACAAGCCAGACCGCTTATTATAAATGGTTGAAATTGCTTGGGAAAAGTAGAAAAAATTTGCCACCTGCTCATAATATTTCCATGTCACGCTTTTTTGCGTATACTGCCTAAAAGATGTAACATGTATCGGCAGGACAGATGAGCGATCCCCTCGATCTCCCCCCTTATTTCAAAATCAATCCGGACGCGGCCATGGCCGATCTCGGCCCCGCGATCAGTTCGGAGGGCTTCGCCGCCATTGCTGAGCGCTGCGATCAGGGCCGCCAGGATCTGACCTCCCGCGGGCTGAGCGAGGAGGGGCGCAAGACGCTCCGGAAATTCTCGACATGGGAAATCACGCGCTATCTCATCCCCGTCGCACAGGCGCATTTCCGGCGCGTGCTGCGGCAGAACCCGCACCTGCCCCAGGGCATCTCCGAGACCGAAGGCGGCGCCAAGTGGTTCACCCTCGATGACGTCCTGCGCCTGCGCCTGCATTTCGCGGCCGAAGGCTCCAAGGCCAAGGAATACCAGCCCTACCGCCCCGAGGACCTGCCCGCCAAGATGGTGGCGGTCGCCAATTTCAAGGGCGGCGTCGGCAAGACATCGACGGCCGCGCATCTGGCCATGTCCGCCGCGCTCGACGGCTACAAGGTGCTGGTGCTTGATCTGGACAGCCAAGGGTCGATGACCTCGATCATGGGCGGGCGCGTCGAGGATGAGTGGCAGACTGTCTTTCCGCTTCTGGCGCGCCATTACGCCACCGCGCTCCAGTCCGAGAACCGCAGCCGGATCGAGCGCGGCGAGGATCCCAAGCCTATGGACGACACGCTCTCCGAGGCGCTGAAAATCACCGCGCAGGACCTCATCCAGAAAACGCACTGGCCCAATATCGACCTGATCGGCGCCCAGCTGAACCTCTACTGGTCCGAATTCCAGATCCCCGTCTGGCGGATGCAAAGCCGCGGCTGGAAGCTGTGGGATGCCTTGGCCGAGACGCTGGGGGCGGACGGGGTGCTGGACGAGTATGACATCGTCTTCATCGATACACCCCCCGCGCTAGGATATCTCACGATCAACGGGCTGGCGGCCGCCGATATCGTTCTGGTGCCCCTTGGCGCATCCTTTCTCGAATTCGACTCGACGGGGCGCTTCTTCAACATGCTGCACTCCACCTTCGCCAGCATCGAGGAGGGCGAGAACATGGCCGCCCGCGCCCTTGGCCGCCCCGAGCTGAATTTCGAATGGGATGCGGTGCGCGCCATCATCACCCGCTACGACAGCTCGCAACAGGCCGAACTGGCCGCGCTGATGCAGGCCTATCTCGGCGATACCCTGTCACCGCACCGGCAGGATTTCACCGCGCTCATCGGCCAGGCCGGAGAGCAGGCCGGCGGCATCTACGAGGCCGATTACCGTGATTTCAACCGCGAGACATATGTGCGCGGCCGGGCCACCTTCGATCAGACCTATGCCGCGTTCAAGCGGCTGCTGATCGGGACTTGGCGCCGCGAGGAACTGGCCGGGGCAGGCACCCCCGAGGCCGCGCAAGGCTGACCGCGGGGGCCCTGCCCCGCTTTTGACAAAGGACCATGGCCATGGCCAAACGCAAACGTCTCACTCCGCTCGGGCCCGGAAGTGCCGCCCCGGTCGCCTCGCCCGGCCCTTCCGTGTCCGAGGGCGGCGCCGGCGGTCCCGCGCTTTCGGCCCTAGGGCGGGTGCCGATCGCGCAGGTCGCGGGGGATGCCTCCATCGTCGCCGCATTCGAGACGGTTCGGGATGAATTGCAGTCCGCGCAGCGCGAAGGCCGCATGGTGCTCTCGCTGCCGCTAGACGCCGTGCGCGCCGATTATCTCATTCGGGACCGCCTCAACTGCGACAGGGACGAGATGGAGGCCCTGATCCAGAGCATACGCCACAGGGGGCAGCAGTCGCCGATCGAAGTCGCGGATTTGGGCAATGGCGAATACGGGCTGATCTCGGGATGGCGCCGCCTGCAGGCGCTGAGCGCCCTTTACGAGGAAAGCGGCGACCTTGAGCGGTTTGGCGTGGTGCAGGCTTTGCTCCGGTTGCCTGCGGATCGTCCTGCTGCCTATATCGCCATGCTCGAAGAGAATGAGGTGCGCGCCAATCTCTCCTTCTACGAGCGGGCGCGCATCGTCGTCAAATCCGTCGAAGCAGGGGTCTTTGACAGTGACAAAAAGGCCTTGCAGAGCCTGTTTTCGACGGCTTCCTTTTCCAAGCGGTCAAAGGTGAAATCCTTCATGCCGCTGGTGCGCGCGCTGGACGGCGCACTGCGCTACCCAGCCCATATCCCCGAGCGGCTGGGCCTCTCGCTGTCGCGCGCGATAACCGACGATCCGCAGGCAGGGACCGCTCTGATCGAGGCGTTGCAAGCTGCTGATGTCGCCTCTGCCGAGGAGGAGCGCAGCATATTGGAGCAGGGCCCCACCCATTCCGCAGGGACTGCGCCGCAGGGGCAGAAGGCGGATTCCGCGGGCAAGGCTGCCGCGGAAAGTGATCCCGTTCTGGAGGCGCAAGGCATTTCGGTAACTTACAAGCGTGGCCGCATCCTCTTGCAGGGAACGGGGGTCACCTCTGATATGAGTGAGGACCTGAAGGCGTGGCTCAGAGCGCGCACGCCATAGCCCGCCGCGCGCCCGAACCTTTCGCATGCGAAAGGTTCGCGGCTACCTCATCCAGGGCGGGCGCCGTCCTTTCATCGTATGCTGGTAGTGCTCGATCGCGCGCTCCACGCGGGCATAGTAGAAAAACCTGCCGTTCTGCAGGACCACGCCCGAGCTGCATATCTGCTTCATCTGTTCCAGCGAATGCGAGACGAAGACGGCCCCGCTCTCTTTCAGTCTCTCACGCAGGATGTTTTCGCTCTTGGCCTTGAAGGCCCCATCGCCCACGGCGGTCACCTCGTCGATCAGATTGGAGTGCCCCCATCGGGTGGTCCAGTTTGAATGTTAATGCATGGTCGGTCTTTGGTCTATCGGGACAATGCTCTTGGGTGCTGGCGGTCGGTATCCTAAAGCGCTGTGCGGCCTGACCGTATTGTAGTGGCAACGCCATCGTTCGATCAGGATTTGCGCCTCGCGTAGCGTGGTGAAGACTTCGCCGTTCAGCAGCTCATCTCTGAAGCGTGCGTTGAAGCTCTCGCAGTAGCCGTTTTCCCAAGGTGACCCCGGTGCGATGAACGCAGTCTTCGCGCCCACGGCACCGATCCAGCCCCGGACTTTCTTGGCAATGAACTCCGCGCCATAGCACGTCGGGAAGAAGGGTTGCTGATAGGTTATGGCCAACTTGCCGCAGTTTCAGCACGATATCCTCGGGCTTCTCTCGCTTCCCAGCCATCTCGTCGTCCTCCTGAAAACGGGATAGTTCTATCCCAAAAGGTGGACCACCTCGGTGGGGGCACTCCAAGATAGGTGTCGAACCTGATGGTCATGGGCATGGCGAAGGCAAGCCGCGACTTCATGCCCAAGGAGTAGGTTCTGAGAGGTAGATTGATATGTTCGCCCAGCTCGGCGAAATCCGAAGCAAAACGCTTCATTTCATCTGTGTCGAAACCGTAGAGGCGCGCCACGAAGTTGACGTTTTGCGCCCCGGTCATGTCCGAATGAAATCTGCCGGCAAATCCGACCGGCCAGGACATCGACCCATGCCGGATGATCTGGCCCGGATCCGGCGGCGCCGTTCCCGCCAACATTCTGAGCATGGTCGACTTGCCGGCGCCGTGCCCGCCCATGAGGCCCACGCATTCCCTGGCCGGAAAGGTGAATGTGATGTTGTCTGCCACCGTTTTGGCGACCCCGTTCAGCCGGAAGGTCTTGCAAAGATTTCGCAGCTCGATCATGCGCTCACTTACGGTCCCGTATGCCGTAATAGACTAGAACGCCGATGGACCAGCCAAGCAGCAGAAACGGGGTGATGACCAAGATGAGCGTGTAGCGCTTGGGGTATTGCATCGATTCCGGCAGCGATGGCTCGGCATATATCGCCAAGTACCGGCTTTGGCGTTGGGCTTCGGCCCGGGCGGTGCCGACGGCGGCCTGGGCGGCTAGGTAGGATTTCTCCCCGTATTCCCGGTCGACCATCAGTCTTTCGAACTCGTCCACGAGATTCGAATAGTCTTTCTCGTCTCCGGATATGGAGGCCCCGCCTACTCTGAATTTTTGCCGCTCTTCCTCGATCAGACCCTGAATGACCCTGATGCGGCGCTGTGCCTGGGCAACCCACGGGCCCGTTTCCAATGAGGTCTCAAGCAGCAGGTTCATCTCGATGATGGCTTCCGAGAGCTGTCCTTCGAGGGAATTCAAGAGCGCCCTCTCTCCTTGCAAATCAATGCTGGGATCAATGATGCGGGTCTCAGATCGGAACCGTGTCATCGCGCTCTCGCGCCGCTTTCAGCCTGACCAGCGATTGCTCCAGATCCTCGATCGCATAACGCGTTGCGTTGGCCCGGGCGATGGTCGACAGATCATTGATCATTTGAGAGGATTCCTCGACGATAGCATTGGCGATGTCATAGGCGTCTTCCGGTGTGAAGGCGTTGGTCCTGACCTCCAGCAGACCCGATCCGGTCGAATAGCTGATCCTCACCATGCGCTGCCCGTAATCGACCAGATCCTCGGTCGCTCCGTCGGGGTCATAGGCAAATACCGGGTCGAATTCAGGCTTTGAATAGATCTCGGAAAGGTCATGCTTGGCATTTACCCGCTCGACCATGGTTCGGCTCTGAATGAACTCGTAGAGAATATCGGTGTCCGACGAACTGCTGCCGGACAGGCTCGCCGATGTTGCTGGCCAGCTGGGCCTCCAATGTCCTGTCCGAGCCTGATGTGGCCAAGCCTGAACTTGTTGCGTTGGCAACGGATGCCATGAAACAGGAATTCGGTGAGGATGTGTGGCGTAGCCTGTTCACGCGCGATGAATTCGCAAGGCTGAAGGCGCATTTCTCCGGGCTGAACGTGGCGCTGGCCAAGCGGCGTAAGGCGGTTCAGCCGGGTTTCAGGATAAGCCCGGCGCAGGCCGATAATCTGACCCTGTTCCGCAACGGGGTGACGAATGGCTACTGGATCAGACTTGCGCGCATGCTGTCGAAAGTCGCTTTCTGAGAGCCATCATGGCCGGTTTTGAATCTTTCGCATGCGAAAGGTTGCGAGCGGGCCTGTTCATAGAACCGCAGGTCATATTCGGACCCGTCGAGGGACCGGATAATGCTGTCCTCGGCTGCGCCGTCGACCAGGGCCCCGACTATCTTGCCAGTTGGCTTGTAGATGATGAACGCCTCACCACATCATCCCCGCGCGGCACGGCGATTTCGCCATGACCCGTGGGGCCCCCAAGGTCACTTTGGACGGAAGTGGAAGATGGGGCCGGCATCCATGAGCTCCTTTCGGGAGCATGGTGGCGCAGCGCAGTTTGCAGCGGATTAATAGCGGCGGACGCACTGCTTTGTGTTTGAGCCAATTTGAGGCCAGTCAGACTGGCCCATGAACGGCGGCTTCAGAGTCCCGCCGCCTTGGTGAGGTTCACGCGGAACCGATCGCGTCTGCGCTGATAGCGGCGCGTCATCTCGGCCGAGGCATGTCCGAGTTGCTTCTGCACGTAGCGCTCATCGACTTCGGCTGAACTGGCGAGACCCGCGCGCAGGGAATGGCCGGAGAAGAGGGCCAGCCGCTCCTTTTCCGGCAGGTCCGCACGGAGGCCGGCCTTGAGGACGGTGCGCTTGATGAGGCGCGCGACGTGCTTGTCGCTCAGCCGCGCATCAAGCGCCCGCGTGCCATCGCGCGTGCAGCGCACGAAGACGGGTCCGAAATCGATGCGTGCGAAATGCAGCCACTGTTCCAGGGCCTGTACGGGGCAAGTCTGATCCTTGGAGCCCCGTCCAATCTCGACCTCGCGCCAGCCGGTCTTGGCGTTGAGTGTGAGGATTGCACCATCGTCGAAGATTTCGACCCAACCACGTGAATCCGGCGTGTCGTCCTTCCCGTGATCGAGGCTGACAATCTCGCAGCGCCGGAGCCCGCCCGCGTACCCCAGCAGCAGGATCGCCCGGTCGCGAAGCCCGCGCAGGTCGTAGGGCAGGGTGGCGACCATCGCCAGAATGTCTTCGGGGAGGATCGCTTCTTTCTGCACCGGAGGACGGGCATGCTTGCGCTTGATGCCGGCCAGCACGGTGGCGATGTGTCGGTTCTTGCGATCGAGGGTGAATCCCCGTTGTGCGTAGTTCCAAGCGAGGCCAGAAAGCCGGCGCTCGATCGTTGAGACCAACAGGGCAGGGGCTCCGTTCGATGGTGCCGCCAGATCTGCAAGATAGAGTCCGATCATCTCGGGCGAGGGCGGTAGCGGCTCCGCGCCTTTCAACCGGCACCAGCGGGAGAAGTGCTTCCAGTCCTTTGCATAGGCCTTCAAAGTGTTCTCCGAGGCCGCTTGTTTTGCGTAATCCCGCGCCGTGTCGACCAGCCGGCCCAAGGCACCGGATCCAACGATAAAGGATGGAAGCGTCAGAGCCTCACCGGCAGACGGGCTTCTCTCGTCGCCCTCGTTGACCGGCGGGCCGATAGGGGGCTCTGAGCCTGATTTCCCGGTGTTTTCCGACATGGCGTCGGTTGTATCTCTTTATGTCCGATAAGGCAAACTTATTGGACATAACAGAGCGCCGCAAGTTGGGGCGGTTTGTATACTATATAGTAGGCAAAAGCGCCGCTCCAATGTAGGGTTTATGCATGACATTTGCCCGACCGGATCATACCAGCGATCCAGACACACTACCCCGCCCGCCTTCTTGGGTCACCTCCGGGCGTGCGGAAACCCTTGAAGATGTGGCGTTTTTGTCGGGTGCGGCGCTCAGCCACCTGCATCTTGTGCTGGGACGCGAGGAGGTCCCCCAAGCCTTGATGCGGGACCGGCTCGCGCTGCGCGCGGCGGAGGCCTGTGTTGCGTTTTCAGGCCGCCCGGAGCGGGCGGGGGAGTTGCGCGACGCGGTGCACCTTCTGCGCCCTGGTGATTTGCCGGGACCTGCAGGCGAGGTCTCCCTGATGTGGCGTCGTGCGGTGGAACGGCCGGTGTCGATCAGGGCTCTTGGCCGGGCCTTGCCGATCCACGAGCCGCGCCAGATCGCTACGTGGCTCGATGGGGGGCAGGGCGGGCCGGTCACGCGGGCCGCGATGGTGCTGGAGGCGGTGCTGACGGAGGCGCCGCGTGCCGAAGTTCCAGCCCTGATCCTCTCGGACGCGGCCCTAGCGCGGGCGCTCGGTTGGGATCATCTCGTGTCGCTACTGGCCCCGGGTCTGAAGCGCGTCGATCTGCGCAAGCGCGGTGACGACTTGCATCGCGCCTGTCATTGCGCGCTCATCTCATCGGCGGACGAGGCCGTGCGCCTTGCTGCTGACCTCGCGCGACGGGCCGCGGATCTGAAAGAGGTTGCGCCAAAGCTGCGTGCCAAGGGGGCAGGGGAGGCGGTCGAGATGTTCCTGACCCAGGACGCGGTGGCGACCGCGGCCCTGCCCCTGCCGGACCGGGCTGCGCGGCGGCTGTGCGACCGTCTGGTCGATCTCGGTGCCGTGCGGGAGCTGACCGGGCGCGACACTTTTCGCCTGTATGGGGTCTGATATGACTGGGGATCGAGCCGAGCCCGAGTTTGACCGCGAGTTGCCCGATCTGCCACCAGATCTGCGCTGGCGAAGCTGGATGCAACGGATCGAGGCGGTGCTGTTTGCCTCTGCCTCGCCGGTTGCACGCGAGGATCTGGCGCGGGTCGTGGGGCAGGACGCCTCTTTGGATCTGCTGGTCGAGGATCTTGCCGCCGATCTGGAGGGGCGGTCGTTCGAGGTGGCCAGGGCGGCGGATGGCTGGATGTTGCGCACGCGGGCCGCCTATGCGCCTGTGATCCGGGCGGCGGCGGATGTGGACGGCCAGTCGCTTGATCTGCGGGAATTCGACGTCGCGGTCCTCGCCGCCATCGCTTGGCACCAGCCGATCACGCGCGACGGGCTCAAGGACATCTTCGGCAAGGAAATTAGCCGCGATCTGATCGGGCGGCTGCATACGCGTGGCTTGATCGGGATCGGACCCAAGTCGCCTCGGCGCGGGGCGCCTTATACATTCGTTACGACGGATCAGTTCCTGATCGCGTTTGATCTTGAAACCCTGCGGGACTTACCGGATCAGGAGCAACTCGACGATGCTGGGTTAGGGGCTACTTGATTATGAGGGAATTGAGCATATACTACTGAGTAGTATTGATATGGAGAACACCTCATGTCCGTGAAAGCGTCAGTTTCGCTCACCGAACAACAAGACAGTTTCGCCCGCAGCCTCGTGGCCGAGGGCCACTATTCCAGTCTGAGCGCGGTCGTGCAGCGCGGGCTTGAGCTTGTTCGTTCCGAGTCCAAGCGCGAAGAGGTGGAATTGCAGGCTCTGCGCGCGTTTTTCGAAGAGCGCAAGCACGGAAAGTTCGTCTCCGCCGCTGAAGGTCGTAAGCGCACCGAAGGCATGATTGCCGCGAAGCGCCGTGCCCAGGGGGTATAGTGTCCGTCGCAGCCTATCATGTGATACAGATCTCGAGGTCATCTTTGATCACTTGTTCGGGGCATATTGCGACCTTGGTGATCCGGTCGAAGAGTCGCTGACGCGCGCTGCAGAGCGACTTCGTCACATCGAGGATGCGTTGGAACGGCTTGGGGACGTGCCGTTCCAAGGGACGCTCGAGCCAAAGATCATGGCAAGGCTTAGACATGTGACCAAGGACAATGCTGTGTTCTACTTCATTGCGGATGAGGCAGCGCGTGAGGTCCGCGTGTTGGGTGTCTTCTTCGGCGGTCAGAACCATCGTGAGCACATTTTGAAGCGTATCGCCGGGATGGTGTGTAAGTCGCCATAGTCTGGCGAAAGGCTCCAACTCCATAGTCAGGCGTCCATGCTCAGGGTGCTGCTTCGATCTGCACGCCACGCAAAGTACGACTTGAGGGTGACCAGCCGCCGCTCGATGGTTACGGGCTTGGCCTCCAGTTCATCGCGCAAATGACGATGGTAGGCGAGGATGTCGTCTTTCGATAGCGGATCCGTGAGCCTGGATCTGGGCGAAGCGCGCAAAGGTGCGCAGATCGTGGGCATAGGCCCGAAGCGTGTGGTGGCGGCGCTGCGTTCATCGTGGCAGGCATAAACGAAAGCGATGTGATCGAGATGGGGCATGTTGGACTCCTGTTGAGGTGTCCAGGCAGTGCATCACAGCTTCCGAATTCGTAGAAATCGGCCTCTTCCGCGGTAACGATAATGGCCCGCATTATCACTACTGCGAGCATGGCGCGCCAAACTGATGGAAAATTTCAAAAGCCGCCGAGTTTCACGCCGGGTCCGTCAAATATCAGTCATAAAAATCCTTTGCGCCGGGATGATCCCTCAGCTGATCCGGTCTGTACGGTTTCATCTCGCCGACATGTGACACACTTCTCAGTGTGCAGTCGGTCCAAAACCGAGGGATGAAGCGGGAAGCCCGGATGGATTTCACGCGGTTTCGATGGCCACCGCCGCTTGAAGGGCCCGTACTTAAACATGAATGTCTCTTCGTGCTGCATGCCCATGGGATCGGGGTAGAGATACAGCATCCCGTCGTTGATCTGCACTTCGGGCACGCATTGGTTCAGTTCCTCAAGCATCCATCGAAGGGCGATATCGCTCAGCCGCGATTCGGGCTCCGGGTAGCTCCCGCCCACATCACTGTGGCATCCCGCGAACCAGACTTGTTTGAGCCATGGCGGGTTACAGCCTTCGTTTTTCCTGGCCTCGGCTGGCATCGCCCATTTCACGCGTGGAAAGCTCTTGCGATTTTCGTCGATCGCCAAGGCATGACGAGCATAACCCACATCGGAATCGAGCCCCTTATCGTAATTCTCGAGGTTCCAGACGGCTCTGTGCCCATATGTCCAAATGGAGGGCCAATCCCGGATATTCGTGATCTTGAGGGGCTTGTGCTCGTCGGGTGAGTAGTACTTCCACTGCGACCAGCGCAGCTTCACGTACCAGAACGCAATCAGACCAAGAAGCACCACCAGCGGTGCCCAAAAGATCCAATGCACGGAGAACCAGATCAACATTCCGATCAGGGCGACGAGCACTGCGAGACTTGTCCAGGCAACCACCGTCACCTGGGCATTGCCAAGAGCGGCGACGGTGTCGAAGACACCGACGAAGGTGGGCTGGACATTTCCTTGCACATCTTCTTCCGCGTCAGGGACAGAACTGCCGTACTTTTTTCTGAACCTTTTGCCGAGTTCCTCTCTGCGATCCAGGAAGGGCTGCAATCCCCGCGGACGACCGTTGCCATGGTTGTAGACGAAGTTCACGGCGTCACTGGCGATTTTCCGGAGGCGGGGACCGTGCCTTGGCACGCCGGTGCCATCGGGCATCCGGGTCGGAACACCGCAAAGGTTCATGACATTGGTCACGGCGCGCACGGTGTAGGCTCTGGACTTCGGTAACGGGTCGACCCCAGTCAAGGCATTTTGCGCAAAAAGACTGATCCCGCCGAAGCAGGAGAGCGGCCC
>NZ_JBHFPE020000019.1:0-33705 GCF_043355935.2 Roseovarius roseus
ATCTCCAGCAGCAGGATGGCGCGCGGGTCGTCCGGCTTGTGAAGGTGATGGCCGAAGCCGGGCACATGGGCCCCGCGGGCGCGATGCTCGGCGACGATTTCGTCCGCGCGGGACCGGCGCGCGCTCTCGGGCTGCGACAGGATATCCTCCAGCAGCCGCGCGTTGTTCTCGATCGTGCCGACGAACTGGCTGCCCACGGCCATGAGCCCCGCCGCCACCGCACCTTGCAGGTTCTCAGGCGCGCTCATGTATACCGAGCGGGTGGCGATGGCGCTGGGCGTCAGACCGTGTTCCATCATGGTGATCAGGATGGCGTTCATCAGCCGCGCATCGCGTGCGCTGATCTCGCGGTTCAGGATGTGGCCCATCATGATGGTCACGAAATCGCCCCCGCCCCCCTGCATGAGATCGCCCACAAGATCGCGGCCGCGATAGAAAATCTCGGTATCGGTGTAGCTGCACAGGCCCGTTGTCGGTGTCTTGGCATCCTTGCCCATCGTCAGTCCCTTCCTGAGGTTTGGCCGGTCCGGGCCATGAAATCATCGACCAGAACGGCCTTTTGCAATTTGCCATTGGCGTTGCGCGGCAGCGCCTCATAAAGGGTCACGGTCTTGGGCGTGCGCACCGGGCCCAGCCTTTCGCGGGCGAAGGCGATGATATCCTCGCCCGTGGCCTCCGATCCGCGGCTCAGCTGCACGGCGGCATGTACCGCCTCGCCCCATTTGTCGTCCGGCACGCCGAAAACGGCGCAATCGACGACCTCGGGATGCTCGCCCATCAGCGGCTCGACATCGGCGGGATAGACGTTGAATCCGCCGGTGATGATCATTTCCTTGGCCCGTCCGCGGATGAACACGAACCCGTCCGCGTCGATGATCCCCAGATCGCCAGTATGCAGCCAGCCATCGACAATGGTCTTGGCGGTCACCTCGGGTTGCTCCCAATAGCCGGTCATCAGCAGATCACCGCGAATGACGATCTCGCCGGTCTCGCCGGGGGGCAGCAGGCGGCCCTCGGGGTCCATCACGGCCACCTCGCTCAGCATCGTCTCGCGCCCGACCGAGGCGCGCTTGGCCGGGTCCAGCAGATCCTGAGCGCTGATCATGGTGGCGATCTGCGGCGCTTCGGTCTGGCCGTAGGTCGAGGCGATGCAGGGCCCGAAGACCTCTTGCGCGCGGGCAATGGCCTCGGGGCGCATGGGGCCTGCGCCATAGATCAGGTTGCGCAGATTGGCGTAGTCCGAGGCGCCGACAGTCTCCAGCTCCATCAGCATATAGAGCACGGTGGGCGGCACGAATGTGGTGCAGATGCGCTGGTTCTGCAGGCAGTCCAGCGTTTCCTCGGGGCGGGGGCGATCCAGCAGGACCAGCGTGCCGCCACTGCCCAGCGTCGGCAGGATATAGGTCGAGGTGCCATGGGTGATCGGCGCGGCGGCAAGGCACCGCTCGCCCGGGGCCATCGACCACGCGTCGATCTGGGTGACGATATTGGTGTTCCACGCGCGGTAAGGCTGCATCACACCCTTGGGGCGCCCGGTGGTCCCGCCGGTGAACTTGATCGCCTGCGTGGCGTCCAGCGGCAGCGTTGCCGGCTGTGGCATCTGCCCGTCATGCCGCGCGATCAGCGCATAGATGCTCTCCAGCCCATCGACCGCGTCTGCAGCCAGCAGAGTGCGTCCGGGCCCTGCCGCGCCCTGCAGGCGCTCCTGCGTCTCGCCGCTGACGATGAGGATCGAGCAGTCGGTGAACTCCACCGCCCGCACCAGCTCCTCGGCCGTGTTCATCGCCTGAAGCGGCACCCAGACCTTGCCCGCCGCCAGAACGGCCAGCCAGGCGACCAGATGCTCGAGCGAGTTGTAGCAGCAGATGCCCACGCGCGAGCCGAACTCCCCGTCGATGGCCTGCAACCCGGCGGCCAGCGCGCGCACCTTACCCTGCAATTCGGCATAGGTGACCGTGCGTCCCTTGCACTCGGCCGCGACGGCATCAGGCCAGCGGCCTGCAGATCGTTCAAAGAAGTGAATGGGATACATCTGTCGTCCTGCATGTCTTGTAACCTACATCGCCAAGGGCAGCCCTGATGATCCCGGCCACCGCGGCGCGGCGGTCCGGGCGCATACGCGCATTGATCGTGCCGACCGAGACAGCGCAGACCAGATCGCCGCGCTCGTCAAAGACGGGCAGACCGATGGCGCTGACCCCATCGATGATGAGCGAGCTGTTGAAGACGTAGCCGTCCTTTTGCCACCGCGCCAAAGCCCGCTTGACCGCCGTGGCCGTCAGGCGCCCATAGCGCAGAAAGCGGCGCTCGTTCTCGTCAATGATGACCTGGCGTTGATCGCTGTCATGTGCCGCCAAAAGCGCAAGGCTGCCCGCGCCCACGCCCAGCGGCCTTCGCGCCCCGACGGTCAACGTGTTGACCGAGATGGGATGGCTGCCCGTGATTTTCTCGATGCAAAGCGCCTCGCCATTCGAAATGACCGACAGAAACGCGCTATCCTCGGTCTGCTCGGCGACGCGGGTCAGACATCCGTGCATGTCGTTGCGCAGCCGCTCGAACGCCTGGGGCGATCCCGCCAGCCGCGACATGCGCACGAACTCGGCGCCGAGGAAATAAAGCTTGGAATAGGGGTCAAAGCTGAGCAGCCCGCCATCCACCAGCCCTTGGAGCAGCCGCCGCGCGGTCGCCGTAGTCATGCCGGAGCGGCGCGTCACCATCGAAAGATTGACGCCGGTGGCGTTGCGCTCGGCGACGATGGGCAAAAGGCGCAACGCCTTGGCGAGCGATGTCTCTGCGGCGCCTCCGACTGCTGTCTGTTTGTTGCGTTCCGAAGACGCCATTGCGCTGCTTACCTTTGCAATCGGGTGTCGTCGTGACGGCCCGCCTCTCGTCTTTAGAAGGCTAGTGATCCGCGATGTCCGCTGTCCAGATGGAAGGCTTCAAATAGTGTAAATTCGTTATCACACTCTGATAATACATACTTTCTAAGTATGATGATTTTTACATTAAGTAACTGATTATAAGTTTTATTTCGGAATGCCGGCGACTGCATTAGCAGGGGTTACTGTTTTATTGACTTCCGGTAAGCCTTGGTCAAATCATCTGAGGGACAGACGAATAACCAGAAAAACAGGGAGTGCAAAATGTCAGTCAGGAATGCTCTACTTGCCGCGTCGGCCGCCGTCTCCGTGGCCGCTTTCGGCACCACGGTCATGGCTCAGGACTATCCGAACAAGCCGGTCGAAATCATCGTGTCCTTCTCGCCGGGCGGCGCTACGGACATTCTGGCGCGCGTCATTGCCGACGAGCTGAGCGAAATCTACGACAACCCGTTTATTGTTCAAAACCGGCCAGGTGCGGGGGGTACATTGGGCACCACGATGGCGTCCCGCGCGGATCCCGACGGATATACCATCTTCTTGGGGCAGGTGTCGTCCCATGGTGTGGCGCCGCCGCTCTACGGTGACCGTATCGAATACGATCCCATTGCCGATTTCACGCCGGTGGCTCTGATCTCGGCCAGCCCCCAAGTCATGGTGGTCCGGACAGAGAGCGAGATCGAAAGCGTCGATGACTTCATCGCGAAGACCAAAGAACAAGACCTGATCTATGCGTCTTCGGGTATAGGCACGACAGTGCATCTGTCGGGCGAGCTGTTTAACAACATGGCCGGCACAGATCTGATCCATGTCCCATACCAGGGCAGTGGTCCGGCGGTGAGCGCGCTGTTGTCCGGCGAGGTGGATGTTTTGTTTGATGACCTGCCGTCGTCGATGAGCCATATCCGCGCAGGCACGCTTCGTCCGCTTGCGGTAACAGTGGCGGAAGCGAACCCGTCAATACCCGATGTGCCGACGCTCTCCGATGTTGGCAGCGATTACGGTCTTGGAGGCTTTGACGCGTCGGCTTGGTTTGTGATTGCAGGTCCGGCAGGACTGCCTGATGAGGTCGTCACCTCACTGAACACATCTCTCAATACCATGCTCGAAGGTGAGAGCATGCAGAAATTTCTCAGCGATAACGGTGCTGTTCCAATGGGCGGCACGCCCGAGGATGCTGCGGCTCACATCGAAGCTGAGCTGGAGAAGTGGGCGGCGGTGATCAAAGCCGGTGACATCAAGCTCGAGTAGCGATCAACATGCCACATCGCGTGGTCCTGAATGCTTGTGCATCCGGGGCCACGCTTTTCTCAGGTTCTGATGGAAGCGATTATGTCTGCGCAGATCCACGAAGTCGAACAACTTGCCGAAGAGGTTGCGAGAGTTTGGCATCATATTGCTGATAATGCTCTTGAGGAAACCGCCTTTGGTGCTGGACACGTGATTTTTGCCGAAGCTACGCGGGCGATAGCTTCTGAAATCTCTGCGCTTGAAGATCCAATGTCGTTTCTGCGCGTGCTTGATACTTATGCGGATGATGCGCTCCCCCCACAGCGGATGGCTGAAAGCACCGCACGAAACGGCACGAATAAAGCGACAGACAAGACGGACGCTTTGAACTTGGACATTCGTGCTGCATCGGAGCTGCTCGCCTCCGGCACGCTGACGTCGCAAGAATTGACTGACGCCGCACTTTTCCGGCTCGAGCATGTCTCGGGCGTGACCAATGCGACGTTGGCCGTTGAACATGACGCCGCAATGGAGGCAGCACGGCGTAGTGATGACCGCCGGTCAGACGGGCGCTGTCTGGGCGCACTTGACGGTATTCCTCTCGCGCACAAGGGTCTGCTATGCCGCGATGGCATCGGGGTGAATGCAGGTGGGATTGATACGTCAGACCTCGGCGTCCAGGATACGGCGACGGTGCTCCGACGACTTGACGCGGCCGGCGCGATAAATATCGCTCGCCTGCACCTCACAGAAGCCAGTTTTGTCCCAACGGGGCTCAATGCACATTTGGGTCACTGCCTGAACCCATGGGATACGCAATCGGTGACGGGCGGCTCGTCCAGTGGATCGGCTGTTGCTTGCGCCACAGGATCGGTCTTTGGCGCGTTGGGCAGCGATACTGGCGGCTCCATCCGAATTCCGGCCGCGATCTGCGGCGTCACGGGACTAAAGCCTACCTATGGCCGCGTGAGCCGACATGGCGCTTATCCTGTCAGCCACTCACATGACCACATCGGTCCCTTGGCGCGCTCTGCAAGAGATTGCGCCATTTTGCTGGAGGCTATCGCCGGGCATGACAAAGCTGACCCGACATCAAGCGTGAGGCCGGTGCAGGCTAATGGCAACGGAAGCCTCGCCGGCGTCAGGATCGGTGTTGCCCAGGCATATTTCCACGACCGGCTCGACGGCGCGCTATCGCGCAACATGGACGAAAGCCTGCGCGTCATGCGCGATGCAGGAGCGACGATCATCGATGTGCCGGACGCAGATTATGAGCTGATGAACGCGCTTTCCTCGATGATCATACGCGCCGAAGTCACCGCAGTGCATCTGCCTGCGATCATGCGCAACCCGGCCGGGTTCTCAGGAGCCCTTCGTCGGATGCTGATGCAGGGGGTCGGGATTCCATACGCAGCCCATGATCATGCGCAGCGGGTTCGCGCCGCATTCATCAAAGATTTTGTAACGCGGGTTCTTCGCGACGTAGACATGTTGCATCTGCCGGTCATGGCGGTGCCGACGCCAACGGTCGAACAGGCAGATCCGGATGCGGCTACGGGGCCGCAGGTGGCTAAAGAGTTAACCGTGATGATGCGCGTCTTCAACTATCTCGGCCTCCCTTGCCTCAGCCTTCCATGTGGCATGCACCAGTCCGCTTCGGGCGCGCAGATGCCGCAGGGCTTTCAATTGGTTGGGCGCCCCTTTTCAGAGGCGCGCCTGCTCGAAGCCGGAATTGCCTATCAGACCCAGACGGATTGGCACACTTACAGACCCTCTGTGTGAAACTAAGTCCTCCGCTTGTTCGTCGCTCCGTTAATAAGAAGGAAATCGCATGACCAGTCAGTCAAGCCGCGACATTTTCAGTGGTCTGGCCTTGCTTCTCTTCGGCATCGTGGTCGCCGTCGTGGCGGTGTCGGACTATCGGCTTGGCACGCTTTTGCGAGCCGGGCCGGGGATGTTTCCCGCAATCGTCGGTGTGGTCATGGCACTTCTCGGGGGCGCGATAGCGATTTCCGGCGTGGTAAGGCGCGGCCGATCCGGCACGGATGATGACGCGCCACCCGAAACCGTCGAAGTCCGGGCCCTTATCGTCATTCTGGCCTCTATCGGCATCTTTGGCCTGCTGGTTGATAATTTCGGCCTGTTGCCGGCAATTCTTGCGCAGATATTCGTCGCGGCTTTTGCGGAAAAGAAGGTGCGCCTGGGACACACCTTGATCCTCGCGCCGATCCTGGCTGCCACGGCGATCCTGATTTTCCAGGTTTTGCTGGGCGTGCCGTTCGATATCCTGAACTGGCCATTCTGAAATGGGTGTTTTCGATAATATCGCCATCGGCCTTGAGGCCGCGCTGTCATGGACAAATCTGTTCTATTGCTTCTTCGGTGTAACGCTGGGCACATTCCTGGGCGTGATTCCGGGCATTGGCGTTTTTGTCGCGATTTCGCTGCTCTTCCCAATTACTTTCCATCTTGAACCGACTGCGGCGCTGATCATGCTCGCGGGTATTTACTATGGCACGACCTATGGTGGGTCTACCGCATCCATTCTTCTCAACGTGCCGGGAACGCCATCAAATGCCGTATCCTGTCTAGACGGCTATCCCATGTCGAAGCAGGGCCGTGCGGGAATCGCGCTTCTGATGAGCTCGGTAGCGTCGTTCGTCGGGGGCACCATCGGCATTATCCTGATGATGGCGTTCGCGCCGATTATCTCTGAAAATGCGATGCGCTTTGGATCCCAGGAGTATTTCGCTCTGATGCTGCTGGGATTGATTGCGGCCTCGGTGATTAGCGAAGGATCCGCGCTCAAGGGTTTGGCGATGGTGGCGTTGGGCCTCTTTCTGGGAATGGTCGGAACTGATTTATCGAGCGGTGTTCAACGCTTCGATCTGGGTATCGAGGGGCTTTATGATGGTGTGTCGATCGTCGCACTGGCCATGGGTCTGTTTGGCGTTGCCGAGGTAATCGCAAGTATCAGATATGCAGGACATACAAAGATCGACCCGAAATCGATTACGTTTCGCTCAATGCTGCCGACCAAAGATGATCTGCGTCGATCTTGGATGCCGATGGCACGTGGATCGGGGATAGGATCATTTTTCGGTAGTCTGCCGGGGACGGGCGGCTTCGTTGCTTCGTTCATTTCTTACGCGATAGAAAAGAAAATATCCAAGGACCCGAGCCGTTTCGGAAAAGGCGCCATCGAAGGGCTGGTCGGCCCCGAGGCCGCGAACAACGCCGGCGATCAGACCGCCTTCATCCCGACCATGACGTTGGGCATTCCGGGCTCGCCGGTCATGGCTATCATGTTGGGTGTCCTCATCATTCACGGCATCACGCCCGGTCCTCGCTTGGTCTATGAAGAACCTTCATTGTTTTGGGGGCTAGTTATGAGCTTCTGGATTGGCAATTTTCTTTTGATCGTACTTAACGTGCCATTGATCCAGCTTTGGGTTCGAACGCTGACAATTCCTTACCATCTTCTTTTCCCTGCAATCATCATGTTCGTGTGCATCGGCGTCTACAGTGTGAGCAATATTGCATTTGATATCTATGTCCTTTTGGCCTTCGCTTTTGTTGGATATGTGTTCCGTATTTTCGGATACTCCCCAGCACCGTTAATTCTAGGCTTTATTCTCGGACCAATGATGGAGGAAAATTTCAGACGTTCACTTGTATTGGCAAGAGGTGATATCATGACGTTTTTTGACCGTCCGATAAGTGGTACAATTATGGGTGTAACTGCCTTGATTTTGATTGCACCAATGGCAGTGCGTGCAATTTGCCATGTCTCTGGTAAGTCGCAGGATAAAAGCGATGTTTGACTAGCGTTTGGCGGTCCTTCGCCGCATGGCTACACGGCTGGAGATCACGGAGACGATCTTCGCGGGATAGTGAACCACGAACAGTCTTGTGCGGAATATCCAGGCAGTCAAATTTCAGACAGGATGAGGTCACGGCACATTTCGATCATCGGCTCGTCGCGGCGACCTTCTGACACTACGAAATAATAGGCTTTGGATGCAGGAATCGAGATATTGAACGGGCGGATCAAGGTTCCGGCTACGAGATATTCACGGGTCACGAAATCCGACGCCAGTGCTAGACCCGCCCCGGTCAGAGCTACATTGACCGCCATGGACAGACGATTGAAATAGGCATTCTGCATGGGCTGCGCGCTGCATTTGGCGGCATTCAGCCAACGTGCCCATTCCGCACCGCGATCTTCGTGCAGAAGCCGATGCTGCGCCATGTCGCGCATGCTCCGCAGCGGCACCTTGTGCAGCAAGGAGGGCGAGCACACGGGGTAGAGGCGTAGCTCTGGCAGCATCTGCCAGTTAAAACCGGTCCATGGAGGACTGTCGTAGACAATGGCAACGTCGACCTCGCGCCAGTCGATGTGGGCGACCTCTCGCGCGATGCGGCTTTCGAAGGAGGTCAGCCCTAGCTTGTTCGACAGATTGACCAGTTTGGGTCCCAGCCAGGCATGCGCCAACCCCGATGGCGCGGAAATCACAAGGTGCTGCTCTGCGTGGTCGCTCTGCTTTTCCACGATCTCACGCAAGCCAGTGTCCAGCTCGCTTAGAAGGCTCGAAACGCTGCGGTAGAATGTCCGCCCGCTGTCGGAGAGATCAAGGCGTCTTTTGCTGCGATCGAAAAGGCTGAGGTCCGCCGTCTGTTCCAGCATCTTCATCTGGTAGCTTACCGCTCCCGGCGTCAGCCCCAGCTCGGCCGCGGCCGAGCGAAGGTTGCCATGGCGCGCGACTGCGTCGAAGGCGCGCAGGAAGGGAAGAACACGATGCGACTGCATCTCTGCATTCTAAAAATTTTGAAACGATTTGCAATAAATCATTTGGCTTGATTAAATGGCTCGTCAGCCGCCAAGGTCCATCCTAGGAGGATTTCGCGGCACATGAAGAATTCACTGACATTTAATGGCGTCGGCAAGACATATGGCGCCACAGTGGCCCTGCGGCCCACCGACCTTGAGATCAAGGCCGGTGAATTTCTGACACTGCTGGGGCCGTCGGGGTCGGGCAAAACGACGCTGTTGATGGCGCTCGCCGGGTTCGTGCAGCCCTCCAGCGGCAGCATCCTTCTGGACGGTCAGGACATCACCGGCATTCCGCCCGAGTCGCGCAATTTCGGCGTGGTGTTTCAAGGCTATGCGCTGTTTCCGCATCTGACGGTTTGGGAAAACGTATATTTCCCCCTTCGGGCGCGCAACCTCGGCCGGGCCAAGGCGCGCGAGGCCGTCGGCGATGCACTGGCCCTGATGGAGTTGGAGCCCTACGCCGAACGCATGCCCGCAGCCCTATCGGGCGGCCAGCAGCAACGTGTCGCATTGGCGCGAGCGCTAGTGTTCAAGCCCGAGCTGCTTTTGCTGGACGAGCCGCTGAGCGCTCTCGATAAATCCCTTCGCAAGACGCTCCAGACGGAACTGAAGGAGTTGCACCGCAAGGTCGGCACTACTTTCGTCTATGTCACTCACGACCAAGAAGAGGCGCTGTCGATGTCCGACCGCATCGCGATCCTGCGCGCGGGCGAAATCCAGCAGATCGCGTCCGCCGACGCGCTCTATTGGCGTCCCGAGACGGCCTTTGTCGCCGGTTTCCTAGGCCGCAGCAATTTCGTTCCGGTGTCGGGTGCGACCGTCAGCGGCGGCGCGGTGACCGCGCAGACCGTGCTTGGCCCCATCGAGGCGCAGCTTCCGCGCGACGGGGTTGAGGTGCCGCGCGACGCCTGCATCGCGGTGCGCCCCGAGCGCATCGCCGTCTCGCGGCAGGAGCCGGCGCACCAGAACCGCGTGCAGGGCAGGATCACGAGCCTCACTTTCTTCGGCACGCATGTCGAACTGGACGTCGAGGCGCGCGGTACGCTGCTTAACGTGCATGTGCCCGCTGTCCAGGCCGCGCAAGAGGCCGGCCTCGCGGAAGGTGCAGAGGTCTGGCTGGGCTGGGACGCCGACGTTTCGCTGGTCCTGCCGCAAGAGACGGCGGCGGCGTGATGGCTGCCTTCACACCCAGAACCGCCAGTAGAGCAGGGCGCACCGATAGATTCTACCTGCTGATGATCGTGCTGCCCTGCGCCTTTCTGGCGCTGCTGTATTTCCTGCCGGTTCTGAATGTCCTTGTCCTCAGCGTGACGGAGCCGCAGCCGGGGATCCAGAATTACCAGATGCTGGCCGAAAGCGGCGCCCTGCACCGTATCTTGATGAACACTCTGCGTGTCAGCCTATCGACGACCGCGCTGACACTGTTGCTGGGATACATGTTTTCGCTGGGGCTGAATGCGATGGCGCCACGGGCCCGCACCGTGGCGCTGTTCGTGGTGTTGGCTAGCTTCTGGATCAGCGCCTTGATCCGGGCCTATGCATGGGTTGCGATCCTGCAACCGAACGGGCTGATCAACCAGTTTTTGATGGGGATGGGCCTGATCGACACGCCGCTCATACTGGTGCGCAACGAGCTGGGGGTCATCATCGGCATGGTCCACTACATGCTGCCCTATGCGATCCTACCGATCTACGCCAATATGGCCGGCATAGACCGGTCGCTGCTGCGCGCCTCGCGGGCGCTTGGTGCCAACCGGTGGCGCACCTTCTGGTGGGTGTTCTTTCCGCAATCTCTACCGGGCCTCGCGGGTGCCGGGATACTGGTGATGATCTTTTCGTTGGGGTTCTACATTACGCCTGCGATCCTGGGCGGCGGACGGGTGGTCATGATCGCCGAGTACATTTCCATCCAGATTTCCGAAACCCTACGTTGGGGCGTTGCGACGATGCTGGCGACGGTGCTGGTGATGGTTGTCGTCGCGCTGACGATCTGGATGAGCCGGTATCTCAAGGTCGGTGGCGGCTTGGCCTCAAAGGGAGGCAAGTAATGCGCGATTCCTTATTTCCACGCATCGTCGCATGGGCCGTTGCATGTTTCCTCGCGTTGCCGGTGCTGATCATGCTGCCGATTTCGCTGACGCCGAACCGGTACCTTTCGCTGCCCAAGGACGGTATTTCCCTGCGCCACTACCAAAGCCTGATCGACGACCCGCAATGGATCGCCAGCATCGCCGACAGCCTGTTCGTTGCCACCCTGGCGGCTATGCTGGCTGTGGTGCTGGGCGCCAGCTTCGCCATCGGTATCTGGCGGCGAGGCGGTATGGCCGAGCGGGTGCTGCAACCCATCATGCTGGCCCCAATGATCGTGCCACCGATCGTTCACTCGGTGGCCTTCTACAAGGGCTGGGCCGAGGTCGGGCTCTTGGACACCTATACCGGCCTAATCCTGGTGCATGCGATGAAGGGTACGCCCTTCGTCATCCTTACTGTCGCCGCGGCGCTGGCCAATTTCGATCCCCGGACCGAGCAGGCCGCGCGCAGCCTCGGCGCCAGTGCCGGGCGCACCATGGCCTGGGTCGTGCTGCCGCAGATCAAGGGCGGTCTGCTGTCGGGCGCGGTCTTTGCCTTTTTCATCTCGTGGGATGAGATCATCGTCGCTCTCTTCATCACCATGCGGCAGGTCTACACGCTTCCGCGCCGCATCTGGGACGGGCTGGAGGACAACATCGACCCGGCCATCGCCGCGCTGGGCACCCTGATGATCCTGGTGACCGTCGCTCTCATGATTCTACAGACAATCAAGAAACGCTGAGCAAACACGCCCGGCGGCAACCCGAAGACCAAACCGCAAGGAGGACAAGATGACTAAGGAAAAACCTGACCAGGAATTCGCGGCAGACTGCCTGTGCATCCTACGCGAGAAGACCAACGGCAAGGTGGTACACCGCCGCCGGTTTCTGGGCGCACTCGGCGCGCTCGGGGTGATGCCGCTGGCATTGAGATTCACGCCGGCGCACGCCGCATCGGACGAACTGGTCGTGGTGAACTGGGGTGGCGATGCGCAGCCTGCGTTCCAGACCATCTGGGCCGATCCCTTTGCTGCGGCACAGGACGGTCTGCCGACTGTCGTCGAAGGGTCGGGTCCTTCGTCGGGCAAGATCAAGGCGATGGTCGAAAGCCAGGCGGTCGTTTGGGACGTCTGCGACCGCAACCTGCCTGCCTCGATCGACCTGGGTCAGCAGGAACTGCTGGAAAAGGTCGACTGGGACGTCGTCGATCCGGCAAAGCTGCGCGATATTCACCGGACAGACTGGGGCGTCGGCAGCTACCTTTATTCCTTTGCGCTAACCTGGGATAGCGAGGCGCATGAAACCGCGCCGCAGAACTGGGCTGACTTCTGGAACCTCAAGGATTTCCCGGGCACGCGCACACTGCGTAACAACTTCGAAGGGATGCTGGAGGCCGCGTTGATGGCTGACGGTGATGCCGCGGATGCCGCCTCGCTCTATCCCGTCGATGTCGAGCGCGCGTTCGAAAAGATCCGCGAGATCCGCGAAGACACGATCTTCTGGACGTCCGGCTCGCAGAGCCAAGAACTGTTCCGTAACCGCGAGGTGACCATGGGCAACCTCTGGCATACCCGCGCGCTGCTGTTGCGCGAGGAGACGGAAAAGCGGGTGCAGTTCCACTTCAACCAGGGCGTCCTTTTCGCCGGAGCCTGGATCGTACCCAAGGGCAACCCGGCCGGTGCCAAGGCCTGGGATTTCATCGCATCGACCCAGGACCCCGAAAGCCAGGTCGAGCTGTTCAAGGCGCTCGGCAACGGCCCGGTGAACCCCGCAGCCGGCGACATGGTCCCGGAAGATTTGCGTGTAGACGATCCGGGCAACCCGGAAAACTACGCGAAACAGGTTGCGGTGGATGCGACCTGGTATGCGGACAACTACGCGGATGTCCTGAACCGGTACACCGACCTGATCGCATCCTGATCCACATCTGCCCTGGCGGCGCTGAGCCGCCGGGGCAGGTTCAACCACGACATTCCGGAGATCACGAATGACCGAGGGCAGCCCGTTTCGCGCGCCGATGACCTTCATGGGCGTGCCACACGCCGCATCGCCCGGCAATGCCAGGGCAGTCGTGCTGGGCGTGCCCTTCGATTGCGGCAATCATCCGCAGCGCGTCGGCTCGCGGTTGGGTCCTTTCGCGATCCGCGAGCAATCGCAGCTCTTGCGCCCTTGGGATGCCGACAGCGGCGTCAACCCGCTGGAGGCGCTGGGCCTGCTGGACCTTGGCGATGCCGACGTCGTCTCGGGCGATGTCACGTCTAGCTACGCCACGACCGAAAGGGCGATGGATGTCGCCCTGTCGGGCGGCGCAATGCCGGTGGCCCTTGGCGGCGACGGTGCCATCGCGCTGCCGCAGATGCGCGCCCTGGCGCGGCGCCATCCCGACCTTGCCGTGCTGCACATTGACGCGCATACCGACGCCTACCCGATCGAGGGCTTCAACAACGCGACCCCCTTTGCGCGGGCCTTCCAGGAAGGCCTGGTCGATCCGCGCCAATCCTTCCACGTCGGCACGCGTCGCAGCACCATGGTGCCGGGCGTCTACGAGTATGGCCGCCAGCTGGGCTACAACATTATTTCCATGGACCAGCTCATGCACGACGGTATCGCCGCCACCCTAGACCGCATCCGCGAGACGATCGGCAACCGCCCGGTCTACCTGTGCTTCGACATGGATTTCTTCGACCCCTCCGTCGCGCCGGGCGTCTGCACGCCGGCATGGGGCGGGGCATCGGCGCGCGAGGGGCTCGAGCTGATCCGCTGCCTTAAGGGCCTCAACATCGTTTCCATCGACATCAATACCATATCACCGCCGCATGACACCGGCGGCATGTCCGCGTTCCTGGCCGCCACCATCGCGTTCGAATTGCTTGTCATGGCGGCGAAAGGTGATTTCGATGTCTGACCATTCAAGAGGCGCGGACCTGCTGGTGTCGTCGCTGCTGGCCAACGGTGTCGGCACCTGTTTCGCAAACCCCGGCACCTCCGAGATGCACTTCGTCGCCGCCTTGGACGAGCGCCCCGAGATGCGCTGCGTCCTCGGCCTGTTCGAGGGGGTCGTGACCGGGGCGGCGGATGGCTACGGACGCATGACGGATCGCCCCGCCGCGACGCTGCTGCATACCGGGCCGGGCCTAGCGAACGGGCTGGCCAATCTGCACAATGCGCGGCGTGCGCATACACCGCTGCTGAACATTGTCGGCGATCATGCATCGACCCATCTGCCGTTTGATGCGCCGTTGACCACCGACATCGAAGGATTGGCGCGACCGATGTCAGACTGGGTCGGGCGGGTTGGCTCGGCCGCCTCGGTCGGCACGGATACAGCGACCGCGCTGACTCAGGCGCGCAGCGGCGCAGGCCGCGTAGCAACGCTGGTGCTGCCCGCCGACGCCGCGTGGGGCGCCCCCGGCACCGCAGCGCAGATGCCGCTGGCAACCCCGGCACCGGCGCGATCGGTGTCCACGGATGCCATCGAGGAGGCTGCCAGGCTGCTGCGCGGCGCTAGGCGGGGTTTGCTTCTTCTGGGTGGCAAGGCTTTGCGCAAGGTGCCGCTGGAGACCGCGCACCGCATCGCCGCCGCGACCGGTTCAGGCGTGATGTGCGAGCAGACCAATGCCCGCTGTGAACACGGCCAAGGACGCCACGCGCCCTCGCGCATTCCCTACATGGTTGACGCGGCGGTCGCGGCGCTGGCCGAGTTCGACGTGGTCATCTTGATCGGCGCGCGCGCGCCGGTGGCGTTCTTTCAGTTCCCCGACCTACCGAATGTGGTGACGGCGCCGGGCGCGCATATCGTGTCGCTGGCCGACCTTGACAGCGACCTGCCCGCCACGTTGCAAGCATTGTGCGATGCGACCGGCGCGGCGAAGGCTACCCTTCGGGCGCCGGCCCCGGCATCCTTGCCTCATGTCGGAGGCTCGCTTGATTTCGGCACTCTCCCTGCCGCAATAGCGCATGCGATGCCCGAGAACGTCATCTTCTGCGACGAGGCGATCAGCTACAGCCATGCGCTGGGCGAAGCTGCGCAACACGCGCCCCCGCACGATCTGCTGCAGCTGACGGGGGGCGCCATCGGTATCGGGCCGTCTCTGGCAGTCGGCGCCGCGATTGCCTGCCCGGATCGTCCGGTGCTGAACGTGCAGGCCGACGGAAGCGCGCTATACACAATACAGGCTCTGTGGACGCAGGCACGCGAGCAACTGAATGTGGTCACCGTGATCCTATCCAACCGCAAGTACCAGAGCCTCTATAGTGAGCTTGCCCGTATGGGGCATCATTCACCCGGCCAGAACGCGCGTGCGATGCTAGATCTGAGCGATCCGAATGTTGACTGGAAACGTCTTTCTAGCGGGCTGGGTGTCAAGGCAACGCGCGTCGCAACCGCAGAGGATTTGTCAAGTGCGATCAGTCGTGCGTTCTCGGAAGGCGGGCCGCATCTGATCGAAGCACAGATGGCTGATGGTACCTGAGCGCGATGAAAGACGCCAAGGGCCAGAGCAAGAAGCACAGAACCGATCATGACCATTTTTGATCTGCTTTTATTGACATCAGCTGCTTTCGGCGCAGGTGTGCTTAACACGGTTGCAGGAGGCGGCAGTTTTCTGACGTTTCCCGCTTTGGTTTTTACCGGGGTTCCGACCATTGCAGCCAATGCGACCAGCGCCGTCGCAGTCTTCCCTGGCTACCTGAGTGGTGCATTGGGATTCACAAGTGACATCAAGCAGCTTCCGCTGCACCAAACACTGTTCTTGTTGTTAATATCGGCGCTCGGCGGTGTTTTAGGCTCGTTGCTACTGCTGATCTCGACGCCGTCCGTCTTTACGCTGATCGTGCCTTTTCTGCTGGGGTTCGCAACGCTGCTCTTCGCTTTTGGAAAGACCGTCTCCCGCTGGGCCGAAGGACACATGCAGGCAACCGGTTGGCAAGGTAGGGCGGCCGCTTTGCTGGTGTGCATCTACGGAGGTTATTTTAACGGCGGGCTTGGGATTGTCTTACTGGCCCTTATGGCGGCGCTGGGCATGCGGGACATCAACGCCATGAACGGGTTGAAAAACGGAATGTCTTTCGTTCTGTCAGGAGCATCGGTTTTTACGCTTTCGGTCGCTGGGTTGGTCCATTGGCCGCAGGCTATGGTCATGATGATTGCTGCGACTGCGGGGGGCTATTTCGGCGCACGCATGGCAAGGCGCATGTCACCTTTGCTAGTCCGCGTCATAGTGATAGCCACCGGTACCGTAATGACGGTGATCTTCACGTGTCGGATTTGAGGTGGTGTGCAGCCAACGCTGCCGGTAGTTTCTCCGCCGCTGGTTTTGGATCTGAAAGATCCGCGCCTGCGTCTGGGAAAATTCATCGGACCCTGAATCAGCAGTAGACGCCGTATTCGAGGCGCGTGAGATACGTCTCGACCACCTTGGCCTCACCAGAAATGAGGTCTATGGGCTTGCGACGCTCCAGGCCGATCGCCGGCCGCTTCATCCAGTCTTCCGCTTCCTCTTTCGAACCGAAGATGGAAATGGCTTGCTCGAGAAGTTCAGCGTAGCGATCCATGATGTCCTCCTGTGGCGATAGATTGGACCCCGCTTCAGACGACGTCAATATCGCTCGCCGTACCCTGGCGCGGTTTCACCTTGGCTAATCGCAGCGGCCGCCTCGTGGCTGTAGAGCTTCGGGCAGGCTCCCGGAGGATGCGCTGCGATTCGCCTCTCGTGAGCTTCAAACCTGCATCGGCAGCCAGAAACAGCTTGCGAAAAAGTTACCCCTCCGGACGCTTTCAGCGCACTCGCTTTAAAATAAACTGACCCTGTGTTTTAAACGTAACGCATTGAAGTTGCGAATAAAACAAAATTCTGGCAGGTCAATCTCAAGAATCCCCTTAGCCTGCTGATCGTCTCGGGTTTCTAACCCCTTGCGAAAATACTTGGAAATAGGACCCGCGCGTCAACCCTGGCGCACAGGGTCAAGAACAGTCTTGCCGGATCCATGTCGAGGTCCGTAAGTTCGACACACGCAAGCAAGGAACTCGGTGATGACACGCATCGGCATCAATATTCAGGGCCTCATACAAGCCCTCTGAGATAGGCGCTGCCAGCTGGCAGCACCGTAGACCTTCCTGCGCAAACACCCTTTTCAACCCTGATCGCGGCGACGGCTCAAGGCCGGTCGCTCGCCAATTCCAAGGAGTCTGATCATGACCATCATCAACCCCGTCCTCGCCCCTCGCTGCATCGCCGTCCGGGGCCAGATCCCGCCGGACAGGGGAGGGGCTGGCCATGGCTGATCGTCATAGCATGCCCGTCGTGTCGCCTGATTTGGTGGTCGAGGAGTTTGAGTCGATCCACAAACGCTTTGTCGCATTCAACCATCGCATGTGGCGGCACCTTCTAGCGCCTGGTTATATGAGGCCTTTCAGGCTTCATGAAGAACAACGCGTCAGGGATCTGGCGAAGAAATGTCACGAACGGCGATTGCGTCAGTCCGGGCTGAGCCGTGTTCCTGAAAAGGAGCAGCAGGACCTCATTGCGCTTGCCCGCATCGGTGGCAGGCTGGTCGGCCCGACGACACTGCATGAGGTCGACGTACTGGCAGCGCGGCTGCATGAAGAGAGTCCCTGGATGGCGGAGGTCACAACCTTTCTGATGCATCACATGCGCAGCTACGTTCGCTCGGGCGGTGTTGGGCTGCATTTGCCGCCCATCATCCTTGCGGGGCCGCCGGGTGTCGGAAAGTCATGGTTCGCGCGCAGTATCGCAGAGGCGGCTGCTCTGCCCATGCATCTGATCGATGTCGGGGCCGGGACCGCAGCCTTTCGGATCGCGGGCACGGAGAAGGGCTGGGGCACGGCTCAGCCGGGGCTGCCTGTCGAGACGATACTGCAGACCCATGTGGCGAACCCCTTGATGGTCGTGGATGAGATCGACAAGGCCGGAACCATCACCAGCGCCAAGGGCGCCAGCAGCAGTCTGACGGCGGCTCTTCTTGGGTTGCTCGATCTTGGGACTGCGCCGAAGTTCGAATGCGTCGCCACGCGCGTCCGGTTCGATATGTCCCGCGTCATCTGGGTGCTGACTGCCAACGATGCGGACCTCATCCCAGCGCCCCTGCGGGATCGCTGCCGTGTGTTTCACATGCCAAGTGTGACGCCCGACATGGCGCTGACCTTCTTCGACCGGCTCGCCCGCGATATATGTGACGCGGATGGTTTGAAGTCGGCGGCACGCGCCTTCGTTGCGCGCCAGGCGCGCCTGGGCCGGATCAGCTTGCGGCAGATCGCGCGCCTCGTTGAGACGCTGCGCAGCAGCGATGACGGGGAGCCGGTCCATTGAGCAGAGGCCTTCAAATTGTGGCGCCTGCCGCAGTGCATACCGTTTGCCGTCTCACCGATGGCCGTGACCCCGTCACGGCCATCGGACATCCGACCCGGTCTGCGGGTTTTCACAGACAACCCGCAGCCGCGCTGCACATCAGAAAGGACTGTATCCATGGACGAGCACGATAAAGATCTGGCGCTGGTCGCAGAATTGGAGCGCCTCGATGAAACGAAGACCGGTGCCATTCCCATCGCATCCCTGTCTGCGCCCTTGCAAGAGGCCTTCGAGCGCACGCATCCGCTTGCGGCCTGTCCTGTCATCGATGGGGAGATGTGCATCCAGCCTGCGGATTGGCTGATGTTCATGGCGCGTCAGAAGCAGGCGGCGATGCGGCGCATGCGCAAACGGTCCCTGCGGCTGGCATGGAACGGGCCCACGGCATCAGATCTGGCCAGGGCACCGGTGCTGTCTCACTGGCTCGTGATCTTGGAGCCCAGAATGATAGGACTGGCGCTAATGGGCAGCGCGCCGGATCACCCAACATGCGTCGGTGAATTGATCGCGACTTCTCGCCTTTGCGGTATCTGCAAGGATGGCACTTGGGCGCGGACCGCGTCGCGCTGGTATCGGCTCGAGCATCCATTCACGCTGGATGCGTTCATGGAGCGAAATGCGGGAAAGGTGCTCAGGGAAGCTGTAAACCCCGTGTGCATGCGAGACGCTCTTCTGATGACCGCATGCGAGCAGGCAGAGGAGACGTCATGACGGACCCCTCCACGGTGCTGGTCTTGGCGGACCTTCACCTCGATGGGTGGCTGGCAAAGGGTCGCGATCCTTTCGCGGCCCTCGATCCGGCGAAACTTGCGTCAATGGAGGCGCTGATCATCGCGGGCGATTTGTCGAACAAGCCGAAGGTGCGCTGGCCAAGGCTGCTGGCGCATCTGGGCCGGTACGTCGACATCTCGCGCATCTATCTGTTTCCGGGCAATCACGATTACTACGACCATGTGCTGGACGGAGAGGATCGCCTGGCCCGCATCTGCGACGAGGCCGGGGCACACTTCGCGCAGAAGCGCGTGATCTCCGTTGGTGAGACCCGGTACATCTGCTGCACGCTCTGGACCGACTTTGCGATCCGTGGATCAGTCGAAGAAGGAATGTATCAAGCTGAAAAGTGGATGCATGACTACAAGTACATCCGGATGGAGCGCGCGCACTACCGGCGCATTCAGCCCATTGATATTGCCCGAGTGCATGCAGATCACCTGGAATGGCTGGAGGCGCGCCTGGCAGAGCCGTTCGCGGGCCGTACGATCGTCGTGACGCATCATGCACCCCTTGGTGCCTGTCTTGAGCGTGAAGATGAGATCTCCGGCGCCTATGCATCCGACCTGTCCGGACTGATCGACACCTTCCAGCCCGATGAATGGCTTTATGGCCATACACACTACCCATGCGCAGTCACACGGGGCAGGACCGAAATCCGGTGCGTCTCCCTCGGATACCCGCATCAGGTGGAGGCGATCGTGCCGCCTGTGCTGGCAGAATTGGGAGCGTAAGTCGTGCGGGTCGGCATTACAGAAGCAAAGGCCAGGCTGTCGGCGCTGATCGCAGTGGCTGATCGCGGCGAGGAGATGATTATCACTTGCTTGGCAGACATGTCGCGCGGATTGCTGCGATCTGGGAGCCGCGTCCAACACCCAGAGTTGGCATTGGGGACGATGTGCGCGAGGGTAATCCCGATATCAACGACGCCCCACGGGCTCCGACCCGGAAAGAGGGGTAGGCGCCCTCGCGGTAGATCGTGAGGGCACCTACCGTCGCCAGCTCCATCAGAGCTGAAACAGCCCCAGGCCGTTCACGACGTCACGCTTCGTGGCCTCGGTAACGTCCTGGGCCCTCTGTGTCCCGGCACGGATCATATCCAGCACATGATCCTGATGCTTGACGAGCTCTTCCCGGCGCTGCCGGATTGGCGCGATCAGGGCCTGAAGTACGCCATCGAGGCGGCGCTTGATCACGGCGTCGCCAAGACCGCCGCGTCGATACTGCGCCTTCAAGTCGGCCACGGTTTCCTCATCCTCGTCGAATGCATCGAGATAGGTAAAGACGACATTGCCTTCGACCTTGCCGGGGTCATCGATCCGCAGATGTCCCGGATCGGTATACATTGCGCGCACCGCCGCCGAGATTGCGTCTGGTGAAGAGGAGAGGGGTATGGCGTTGCCGCCCGACTTCGACATCTTGGACTTGCCATCGATCCCCGGCAGCCGGCCCGACTTGGGAATGACAGCCTCCGCCTCTGGCAGGATCGGTGCCCCGGCGGCCGCATTGATGCGGCGCACGATCTCGTTGGTCTGCTCGATCAACGGAGCCTGGTCCGCGCCGACCGGCACGCGCGTCGCCTTGAAGGCCGTGATATCTGCTGCCTGGGCGGCGGGGTAGCACAGGAAGCCAGCGGGGACGTCGCGCCCAAAGCCGCGCATGCGGATCTCGGCCTTGATCGTTGGGTTCCGCTCCAGCCGCGCAACGTTCACGAAGTTCAGATACAGCATCGAAAGCTCAGCCAGCGCGGGCAGGTGAGACTGCAGGCAAATGGTGCTCTTGGTCGGATCTATGCCGACAGCGAGATAATCCAGCGCAACCTCCATCACGCTGCGCCGGATCTTGGCCGGATCATGGGCATGGTCAGTCAGCGCCTGCGTGTCCGCGAGCAATAGATATTGCTCATGGCCGTCTTGAAAGCTTAGCCGGTTGCGCAAGGAGCCGGCGTAATGGCCGATATGCAGCGGCCCAGTGGTGCGGTCGCCGGTCAGGATGACGGGTTTTGTAGTCATGGTCGTGTCCTCTTGGGAAAGAGGGGCACCGCACAGGGGGCATCAAATGCAAAGGCCGCCATAGCGGCGGCCCCGGGATGCAGTGAAACGTCCGGCCGCTCTATGAGCTGGCAGGCCACCAGATGCAGGTGGTGATCGTGACGCGTTTCATGTGGTGGTGCTAGGCCGATGGTGAGAACAGGTCAATGGCGTTTGATGTCAACGCAGGTTCAAGCGGCCTATGGATGCACGCAGGCCTCATGCGAACTTTGGGAAGCGCGGGCCCAAAGGTGGCAGAGGGCGAGACCGGCCCAGAGCAGCCGTTCGTGGTTTGCGCAGCTAAGGTCGGGTTTGAGCCCTCTTTACCAATTGCCGTCCCGCAGGATTTCGCAGGTGCAGGAAATCCAGTTCGCTGAGAACGGCCCATTGCTTCCTTTGGCGCATAGACTGGTCGCTGCAGAGCAGCACACAATAGCCGCCATTCACTGCGGCTGAAAAAAGATACAGATCGGAGGTCGACCGCCGTTGGGCGAAGTGGTCATTCTCCTGACATTTCGAGGCTCACCCCAAACCTTCTTTTTGCAGGCAATTTTCATTCACCGTAGAGTGGCCCAATGATCCAAGACATGTTGACCATACCTCGACCGATCCTGTGGACCTTTCGACGCTGTCCTTATGCAATACGGGCGCGGATGGCGGTGTTGAGCGCGGGTCTGGAGGTAGAACTGCGCGAGATCAAATTGAAAGATAAGCCGCAGGCGTTTCTTACGGCCTCACCCTCGGCCACGGTGCCCAATTTGCAAGCGGCTGATCTGATCTTAGATGAGAGTCTCGACGTCATGCTATGGGCGCTTCGGCAAAGTGATCCGCATGGGCTGCTGAACATGCCTTATATCGGCGAAACCCTGATTGCCCAGAACGATGGGCCCTTCAAAGCCGCGCTTGATCATACAAAATACGCAGTTCGCTATCCTGATCTGGACCCGCAAACCGAACGGGCGAAAGCGTCTGATTTCATTCAGTCTCTTGATACACGGCTGGCGAAGTACTCCTTTTTGACGGGTGACAGGCCCACACTTGCCGACATTGCGATCTTTCCGTTTGTAAGGCAGTTCGCCCATATCGACCGTGCCTGGTTTGACGCGCAGCCTTGGCCCAATGTGATCCTTTGGCTGGACGGTTTCCTTGAGAGCGCCGATTTTCAGAAGGTCATGACGAAAGTCACCGTTTGGGAAGACGGCACATGTCCCCATCTTTTCGGCCGCGCATCTGAATAGGTCTGGAAATGGCAGGAAAATCCCTCAACAAGAAGAACTTGGAAGCTTTGGGCGCAGAAGTTCTCGCCGAGCTTCTTATGGAGGCTGTCAAGGGCGATGCAGCCCGGCAGCGGCGGGTGCGGATGGCATTGTCCCCAGAGCAAAGCCCGAAAGAGGCCGCCGCTGACATCCGCAAGCGGTTGGCTCAAATCCGGCGCGCCAAAAGCTGGATCTCCGCGCGAGCGCAGCGCACATTGGCCAAAGAACTTAATGGTTTGATTGACGTCATTTTGAACCGCGTCGCATCCCAGGACGTGGGCCTTGGCTTTGATCTGCTCTGGTCGCTGTTGCAGCTGGCCCCCGACATTCATGCCCGCACCGACGACAGCAATGGCACGATCGGGGGCGTCATGGACGCTGCGATGGACGCGATCCGAACCCTCGCCCCAGGTCTTAATCGCGACACTGAGCTGCTTGCGGATCAGGTGTTTGAGGCCCTCCAAGACAACGGCTATGGCGAATTTGACGCCGCTATCCCTGCCTTGGGCGAGGCATTGGGCGATCAGGGTTTGACCGCGCTTAGGGTGCGTGCGGAAACGGCGATGGATGCGCCCGTCACCTTGGACGACACCGAGTATGTCGGGATCCTTATGAGCGCCGAACGCCGCCTTGAAATGGCAAAAGACAGGCACGACAGAACGCTCAGGATGATTTTATCCGACATTGCCGATGCTCAGGGTGATGTGGATGCGTGGCTGTCGCAGTATAGCGCCCAGCAACTGACGTATCACACGATTGCACCAAATGCAGCGCGGCGGCTCCTGAAAGCGGGCCGGCCCGAAGACGCCTTGCAGATCTTGGAAACCTGCATCGCCTCTGAGGGGGGCAAAGACCGCGCCTTTGACACGCCCGAGGTCGACAGCGCCCATTTCGCCTGCCTCGAAGCCTTGGGCGAGGAGGACAGCCTGCGCAGTGCTATGTGGACCCGGTTTGAAACGAAGCTTTGCGCGGAGACACTGCGCCGCTATCTCTCACGCCTGCCCGATTTCGACGATGATGAGGCGCTGCTGGATGCCCGCACCCATGTGCGGACCCATCCCGACCTGCTTCAGGCACTCATATTCTGTCTGAGTTGGCCCGATGCCGGGCTTGCCGCCGACTTGATACTGTCCCGTCACGCAGAGATGGATGGCAATACCTACGAAATCCTTACCCCGACATCCGAGTTGCTCAGGGCCGAACATCCCTTGGCCGCCACACTGATTTGGCGATCGATGATCACCTTTGCCCTTCAAAATAACCGCGCCAAACGCTACCGCCATGCTGCCCGGCACCTCGCCTCCTGCGCTCAGGCCGATATGGCAATCACGGATTACGGCGTCTTTCAAAGCCACGATGCCTTTGTCCAAGGCCTACGCCGCACGCACCCCCGCAAATATGCATTCTGGGACAAGTTTGATCACTAGGGGCGTGTGTAAAAGACGCATGAAGAACTCGCTCCCGGCCCAATGCGGACTCTCGTCGTCCGATCGGAAGCTGCATCGCAGCGTCACCGAACCGGCCACTCGCGCATCGCGCCGCATTTGGCGTGATTGAGCGGCAAAACCACACATGTGACTCGACCGCGTACCGATACTGGAATTGTCTTATTGCCGCCCTGTGATATCCATCTTGCCCTTAACCTTGGCGCCGCTTTCCGTTGCCAGCACCTTGGCCACGATATCGGCCTGAACCTGTGAGGTCGATGCAAGCTTTAGATCGTCGCACTTCAAACTGCCCATGTGGCTGCCTTCAACCGCGATCTTCGTTGCCGACATTGCCCCGTCAACCGACCCGCTTACCTGAACGGTGATCGTCTCAGCGCTGACGTCCCCAACCACGCGACCTTTGACGTCGACACTTCCCTCGCTTGATCTGATGGTGCCCTCGATCATCAGATCTTCTTCAATAATTGAACTCGGCACATTGAAATCCTTTGGCTGAGATATTGGCGACCATAGAATGAAAACTTGGATTTGAACACCGTCGTCGAAGGTAGTTGCGAGCGAGTGCAAGCGCAGGATGTCACCGGGCGCGTATGTGGTGCAGCGTCGGCCCGCCAAGGGGGGCTGATCGAGGGCGAGGACGGCCCATAGCCGACCTTTATGCTGGGTGCAGCGAAGGTCTGGAGACAGACCCTTGCCGACTTTCAGTTCAGATTAGGCGTTAGATCCAGAAAGTTGTCAGTGCCAATGTGTGCGGCGTGATAGTCACTCTAAACTATAATCGGACAGGTGGTATCGCTGCATAAATCAAGTTAACTGCTTGCCAGTAACTTGAAGACACACTCACGATCAGACAGCACCAGCAAAAGGATCAGATCACCTGGTTGCGCTTGTTGCAGGATGAGCCTCACACCTTCGGATGGAGATCTGACACGCGAAATACCTTCGGGATCTCTCCCACTGTTTAATGCAGCCTTCTCGATGAGATGCGGGACCTCTTCGAGCGCCCGGCCGCGCAGGTAGTCGGAGATCTCTGCGACGACGATGTGATCGGGCTGAAATTTCAATGCAGCTGCAGTAGCGTCATAAATGTTCTGATCAGTGCGGTCGCCGGGCTGGCTCAGCAGTATGAAACGGCGCTCCGCAGGGACCTGTGCCAGCGCACCGCAGACCGCCGCAATCGCGTCGGGGTTATGCGCATAATCGACAAAAATACGCGCACCATTGAATTCAAATTGATTGAAGCGGCCGGGATTATCGTTGGAATCGGAAGAAAAGCCTGAAAGTCCGGACCGGATCGCTTTGGGTGGGATATTCAGGGCCGCGCAGGCGCACATGGCTGCAAGAACGTTGTAAATGTTGTGCCGCGCCACGCCCTGCAGGGTAATTGGCACGTCGCATATATTGACTGACCATGGCGCATGGGGGCCGTCACAAAGGGTCAGTGCCCCTTGATCGAGAAACGCACAAGGCTGACCGCTCAATCGCGCCTGGTTGATCTGAGGCGAGGCCGGATCCAGCGAAAACCACCATATCGCCGAATTCACGTGCGCCGCTGCGTTTACCGCGTTGGGGTCGTCGGCATTCACGACGGACACGCCGCCCTCCATCACAGCGCGTGTCACGGCGAATTTGGCCTCCGCCAAGTCAGCAAGCGTGGTGACACCATATTCACCGAGATGATCGTTCGAGATGTTGGTCACAACCGCGACGCGGGCACGGCGTGTCGCCAGACCCCGGCGCAGGATGCCGCCGCGTGCGACTTCCAGAAACGCAATCTCGACCCGTGGATCGCGCAACAGCATCCGCGCACCACCTGGCCCGGAGTAATCACCGCGGTCGAGGATGTCGTCACCGACCTGCACAACATCTGTCGTTGTCAGTCCGGCGATCTTATCTGCTGCACGTGCAATCGCGGCACACAGGCGTGTTGTCGTCGTTTTACCGTTTGTGCCAGTGATCATCGCCACTGGAATGTCATGCAGATTTGCCCACTCCACATCTTGCGGGGCTGGCAAGTTTTGCGAGGACCATGTTTGCGATCCCGCACCGTGCCCGATCGAGACGTCGTCACCGTCAGACAAAATATCAACGCCCCGCGACGTCGCGGCTGTGATCAATGCACAAAGCGCCGGATTGGCCTCTTGTGTCATACAGAGTTTCAAATTGCCAATCAGCGTATCGAATGGCAGCGCGGCCATCCCCAAAAGATCGCACGCACATTGATGCCACGCGACCTGCGCCGCCAAGACAGCCGAATGCAGTTGATCCATCGGCGCAGAAATTGCCAGATTGATACCGCCCTGAAACCGGCGGTAGATCAGCCTTTCATCTGTCCATCCAACGGCGTCCAGGACCGCGCGCGCGTGCTGGTTCCAAAGCTCCGCCAAACGCTCAACGTCAGGGTCAGCCGCAGAGACATCAATCACCGCGCCGGGAAACTCCCAGAGCAAGCCTGGGCCGGTTAGACGGCGGGCGGTTTCGACATGGATGCGATCGACCTTTGCTGCGTGGCTTTCGAGGGCATGCTCGAGCTGCTCCGCCGGGTCGGTTTCGTGGCCGTGTTCAGTCACCGTCTTCAACATCGCTCCGTGCCAACCGCACACCGCGCGCATCGCGCACCAGGCTTTGATCAACATCTAAAATATCTTCGAAAGGAACAGGGGCCATTCCACCAATAGATGGTGTGTCGTCCCGCGGCTGTTGTTCCGGGGCGTTGAAGTAAATGATCTGTTTCCAGCAGCGCGAACTGTTGTCACCGAAGATAATGACCAGATCACCCGGTTTGGCCATCTCCAAACCTGCTGCCACCGCGTCTTCCTCATCGGGGATTACGGAAATCTGATCGTCTGGAATGCCATCTTCGAGAAAATGAGCCCTGAACATCTGCGGGATTTCATCATGCCCGCGTTTGCGCCGATCGTCATCTGCCTTGCAGATATAGTGATCGAAATGCCCCGACAAAGTCCGGGCCGCGTCGATTACGTCTTGATCTCGGCGGTCGCCCGGAATCGACAGCACGACAATTCGACGCCCCTTCACGTCCATCCGGTCGGCAAGTCCCGCCATCGCCTTTAGCGCAGCGGGGTTATGGCCGTAGTCAAGGATCACCTTGAACGGATGCTCGTCAAACACGTTCATGCGCCCCGGTGCCTGGAAAAAGCTGGTGTCGAAGGTGCGCAATCCGTGGCGAATATTGTCGAGATCGACGCCGAAGCTGTACGCCATCGCCGCGGCAAACATGGCGTTCTGGACGTTATGCATCGCCTTGCCTTCAAGCGTGGCGGGGATCAGATGCGACCATAGAACGGGCATGTGCAGACCGTTGTCATAGATCGTCAGCATGTCGCCGCTCATGCCTGGCTCAAGCACGATCGCCTTGCCACCTGCCTTGATGTGTTCTTTGACCAAGGCATGAGCGGGGTTCATCGTGACGTAGAAAATCGCGCCGACATCGGCGTAATCTGCCATCTTGAGGCAGTTGATATCGTCGGCGTTCAGGACTGCCGTGTCGGTGGCACTCTCGATGACCACACGTTTGACCACTGCCAATTGCTCGACTGTATCAATGCCGCCCAGACCAAGGTGATCGGCAGACACGTTCAGACAGGCCGCAACGTTGGATTTTTCATACCCGAGACCACTGCGCACCAGTCCGCCACGGGCCGTTTCCATCACCGCGAAATCGACCGTCGGATCGCGCAGCACGATATGCGCTGATTTCGGGCCCGTCATGTCGCCCTTTACGCTCAGCTTGCCATCAACATAGACACCATCAGTCGAGGTCATGCCGACGATGCGGCCACTGGCCTTCATGATATGGCCCAGCATGCGCGAGGTCGTCGTCTTGCCGTTTGTGCCGGTGATTGCCCCAATGGGGATCCGGCTTTCCTGCCCTGCCGGGAAAAGCATGTCGATCACCTTGCCGGCAACGTCCCGCGATTGGCCTTCGGACGGGGCGACGTGCATGCGGAACCCCGGCGCGGCGTTCACTTCAACGATCGCGCCGCCAATATCCTTGTAGGATCTTGTGATGTCGTCGATCAGGAAATCAACCCCGCCGACATCCAGACCTACAGCCATGATTGCACGCTCGGCCATATCGCGGTTGTCGGGGTGAACCAGATCCGTCAGATCGATCGCTGTGCCGCCAGTGGACAGGTTTGCAGTTGCACGCAGATAAAACACTTCACCGTTCGGCAGCACCGTGTCGGCGGCATGCCCGGCGGCCGCGATCATGCGTCTGGCCTGATTGTCGATCTCAAGCATGGTCAGTACCTTCTGGTGACCGATGCCGCGCCGGGGATCGAGGTTCACGATATCAACGAGTTCGGCGATGCTGTGTTTGCCATCACCGACCACATGGCCGGGCACCCGTTTGGCCACCGCAACCAGCTTGTCGTTCACGACCAGCATCCGGTGGTCGAAACCGGTGACGAAACTCTCGACCAAAATCGCGGCGCTCTTGGAATGGGTTTCGGCCTCTGCAAACGCGGCCGCGATTTCTTCGTCTTTCGTAAGGTTGATTGAGACGCCTCGTCCATGGTTGGCATCCAAGGGCTTGACCACCACAGGATAGCCGATCACATGCGCCGCCCGCACAGCCTCGTCGGCGCTGTATATGATGCGCTGCTGCGGCACGGGCAGGCCCAGATCGTTCAGAAGGTTATGCGTGTCTTCCTTGTCGCAGGAAATTTCTACTGCGATGTGACGGGTCTCGGATGTGATCGTAGCCTGAATGCGACGCTGGTATTTACCGTGTCCGAATTGCACAAGGGAGTTCTCGTTCAAGCGGATCCACGGAATGTCGCGCGCTTGGGCGGCAGCGACCAGCGATCCTGTCGATGGGCCGAATTCCTTGCGTTGGGCATGCAGGACAAAGCTGCGCAACTCGCCTTCCCAATCGAATGCAGGATCGAACACATAGTCAGTTTTTTCCCGCAGCGACGCCGGCAGCAAGTGCATCAACAACCGTATCGCCAACTCGCCCGCCGCCAACCCCACATCGCGCTGGCGGTAAGCATAAACCATATTGTACTGGCCCAGTACGCCCGTGCCGCGCGTCCGGCCAAACGTTACATCCGTCCCGGCGACATTCTGCACCTCAATCGCGCAATGCTCCAGAATGTGGCCCATCCAGGTGCCGTCGTCTTCGCGCAATCTGCGCAAAAATCCACCCTCGGTGCCGTAAGAGCAGCCGTGATCGCCCAAGCCCGGCAGAGCGGCTATTAGACCTTCAACAAAATCAGGCCCGATTTTGGCGGAGGGCCAGTCCTCCAATACTCCCAGATCAATGACGTGCCGTATGACAGGAAAGCTTGCCCAGGTATTCGGGCCGACAAACACATTGGTTGAGAGTATCTTCAATTCGTTACCTCATGGATTAATCATTTTCGGCATCTGGACTGGCTGTTCAGGTCTCCGCGATCGGTAGAGTACACAGCGCCGGATGGTCTTCTGGCGGATACGCGATCCGTGCCTTCAGATCATAACGACACCCTTCACCCAGGACGTCAAGGCGAAGGCCCAGCAGGCTTAGCGCCTGTCCGGGTTTGGCATCCCACATCGAGGAATGGGTCATCTGACTGGCGTCGACCAATGTAACTGTGCCGCTGCCAATCACCTCCAAGACGTCATCCGGCCCGATAAAGGCCGCCGTGTCCTCGTCGATGCCCAGCCCGATCAGAAACGGATTGAACGAGGACGCGGTCAGCAGACGCCCAAGCCTATTACGTTGGGTAAAGTGCTGGTCAATGATAACGGCGTTTGTCAGCCCGATACCGGGCGCCAGCGCAACGGCACCCTCGGCAGGAGCTTCGTTGCCTTGCCCGCCCGCGACCATGTGCTCTGACATAATCGATGCACCGGCAGATGTGCCTGCAACGGGAACACCGCACGCGTTTCGCCGTCTGATCTGCGTGACTAAAGGCGTGCCGCCCAAAATGGCAGAGAGCCGCAGCTGGTTCCCACCGGTGATGAAGATACCCGTGGCTTCGTCAAGCAAGCGCGCGAATTCCGGGTTGTCGCAATCCGTCCGCCGCGAGATCGGCATTAGTAAAACTTGACCTGCGCCCAGACCAGAAAAGATACGGTCGTACTCCGCTCCTGTCGTGTCCAGCATCGACGCAGTCGGGATCACAACAATCTTGGCATCAGGCCCGCCCGACAACTCGACAAACCTGCGGTGTATCTGCATCTCTTTGACCCGATCTTCTCCCCCGCCGATGGGTATGATAAATCCGCGGTCGATTCTATTTGATGGGGATGCTGGGCACATGACGCTTGAATTTCCTTCAGGGGTTGAAATCGGTGCGCTCTATTCACTTACGTCCCCCTCTATCCTATGACTTTTGCACAATGAACAGCCTACGCAGAAAATGAATTTGCGACAGTCGACGGGGAAGTGGTTGAGGCGTGTAGCGCATCTGCCGCGTATTTTTTCGCCACCTCGCCAAAGCAGGATGAAGAGCAAGACTGGCAGCATGGTCCAGTCACCCCCTCCATAGTGCTCAGCGATCCGACCTTTGCAAAGAATGCTTTTGCGCATTGCTGCCATTCATGCAAGCCGCAGCGAACGGCAGCTCACCGCCCTTTGTGAAGGACGCCGCTTCCGGCCCTGAGCTGCCTTCTAGCTCTGCCCCCCAAAGTCACGGTGCAGCGAGCTTAGCAGACATTCGGTGCGCGGACTGGTCTAACCTTTGATGGGAGATGGCTACTGGCGTGATCGTACGACCATTTGTTTCCTCCCGCGTAATCAGTTTTGTGACTGTATCCCCGATTTCCTCACGAATGGGAGCGGCCTCGATTATCTCTTTCTCACGCCAAGCGACAATTAGTTGCGAGGCTGAAAATGGATCAACGAAGAGGAAATAGATATGGCAAACTCACGCCCTACGAACGGCCCGTCAACCACCGGAAACAAATCTGGTTCTGGCCGCGGAAACAATCCGCCTGAGGGGAAATAAGGAGCCTTCAGCCAGCTGCGTGCAGCATGCACGAAGGCTGCTGCAGAAGGCTCGACCACGATAACTACTGAAATCAATGATTGGGATGGTGGTGGCACCGCCATCCCGTTATCGAGGTGCAAAGTGTATTACTCAAAAGACAAAGAGTTGAACAAGGTGATTGCCAAAGAAGTGAAGTCCGGGGCGCGTTTTGTCTCAGGAAAGAAACACTCAAAGCTGTTCTTGGAAGGTGGTGGTTTGCTGATTTTCTCACGAACGCCGAGTGATCGACGGGCGTTTCGGAACGTGAAGGCAGAACTGTCCAGGCTGCACCGAAAACAGGCCGGGGTGTGACCGTGCGCGACCCTCTGCCGAAAGCTCAACTTCCAACTTCACACTCCGCACTCCTTTACGCTGTTTCGCTATTCTGCTCGCCGAAATGGCAGCACGCGGAACGAAGCCGCTATGCAAGTTTGGAAATGCGATTGGAGGGAGGGGCTGACCGAACGCTCGAGTTGCTTGATCTACTAAGGCAGGCGTTGTGTATAGAGCAAACATCACCTCTATGGGGCGATGTTGTTGATCAAGTCTTGAGGCTTGGACTTTCTCTGGATGCGTTAGAACTCCACACGCGCACATATTCGGCAACTCCGCAGCAGGCACTTTGGGTGCTTCTTGCATTTGACCTTATGCCTGCCCTTGGCAGAACCTGGGGTTTTTGGTGTCAGGATGAGCCGATTTTGCCTCAGATGCCTGAGGACGACCTATGGTTTTTGCCTCATCAAGACCCTGTAAACCTAAATCGTTTGATTTTGCCGGTCGAGACCATGCTGACCTGGTGGCTTGAGCAAATTGACCGCCCCTTAGATCGGCTTTGGGGGGAATACGACGACGAGAGACGACGCACCCTCGACAACTGGAAATCAGGCCGGACGACACCAGCGATTTCCAGGTTCATGGAATGGTTCGCTGACGATCATCAATTTTCATACAAGAGTTCAGACGAAGCTCATCTGTCGACGTCGCAGCTTCGCTCGTTGTTGCTTTGGGCGCGCGCGATCGAGCAAGCCTACAAGGATCTCGTTGGTTTCTTGACGCCAGGTGTCTCACCGAACGACGCGGATCCGACACGCAACAGGGCTTTGCAATTGATCGAGCTCTTCAGGTGGAGCCATGAGGCTACTTTGGCCAGCCACGACGCTTCGATAGAGCGAGAGGGAAGAAAATTTTCTGGCTCGTTCCCCAAATGGGCAAAGAATAGTGTTTTCTCCGCTATCACTACTGACAACAGAGGAAATTTGCCTGCCCCCGAAGTCATCGGTCAGTTTTTATCACTGATGTTTAGGTCTATGCCGGACGACACCGATTTGCCTGACCTATTTGACAACTTGCAGGTCAGGTCACCCAAAATGTGGATGCCCAACCAGAAACGACTTGAAAAGCGAGAAGCGGTTCAAGCAGCCATTGAGAATGTGTTCGTGACGTGGCGTGGCGATGATCCCGCGCGTCAGTTCTATGTCGCCTCTGGTCTCGGAAAGCTTCGAAATTTGTCCCGCATTGACGAGTTCGAAGCGGATCTCGCCTACCTATGCGCCCTCAACGCACTGTCATCGGGCAACTTTGACGAAGCGCGTCAGCATGCAGAAAAGGCTCTCGAACTCTGTCGGACGCGGTCCATCGGGCCAGTGAAACTGGAAATCGCAAAGCTCAATTTTTCACTGGCTGTTGCTCAGGGTGCATTCAACCGTAGTAGTGCGGAACGCAGTTTTCGAATTCTTTGCAAATCAGTCCAGCCTCAAGATGCAGCTCGCTGGAAACTCGGCGAAGGCCCGATCGATTATTCAATGCGGTTGGCAGCCGCCGACCACGCGGCTTGGTTCTGGGACAACATTGTTCGCCCGTATAAAGGGGCTGAAATCGAAGCGCCGCTTCAAGAAAATTCCGAGATCATTCGCGCATACGTAGCTTTGCTTTTGTCGGGCGCATCAGAGGATGAGGTGCGCGGGTTCATCAAGCGGTTTCGTGGAACGTTGAAGCGCAAACTAAGAGACGTTCGCGGCGACACGTTCTTCACTGTGACATCAAAGATGGTGGCGCATATCGCTCCGTGGATGCGTCAAATGCCAACCTATTCCGGGAACCCCAAAGAACCCTACGAACTTGCCAATTCGATGGCCTCAACGCATTTGAAGCTGGTCAGCTTACTGCCCACGGATGTTCTGAATGCGCGGGACTATTTGAAACAAACTGCGTTGATGTTGGCAGCTGACCGTAACGATGTAGACATGGTATGGGCACTCGTTGACCTCCATGTGGATATCGATGCGCAGGACGTGATTGGCCGGACCGCATTGCATGCAGCCGCCAAGGTCGGAGCTGATCGATGTTTTGAGATCCTTCTTGCCGCTGGTGCGAACCCGACACTTCAGACCTTCTCTGGCAAGACACCGGCTATTTTTGCTGCAGAATTTGGGCGGGCAACGATCTTTGAGATGAGGTTGGCATGCACGGCATATGAAATGGGCGGAAGCGAGCTTGAGGAAGCACACAAGCTGGCGCAGGAAACTGCGGAGGGTTTCAAGGCAAAACGCAAGGCGTATGCCATTCAGGGATTTGAAATTGCTGGACGGAAGGGCTTCCAGAGGATTGCGGAGTTGGCGTGGGGAATGCTCAATAAGTGATCTCCACCTGTTTAGGAGATGAGTGGCGGGGCAATATCATCACCGCTATCGGCCCTTGGACGAAGCCGCTTCGCGGCATTGGCGCATGTTGCTGATGGGGTGAGCCGCCCATAACGGCGCGAACTTTGCGATCCGGCCGACCTGACTGACGATTGGGGCCTTCTCAATCATCAGACAGGAGGTTTCCATGACAGAGGAG
>NZ_JBHFPE020000020.1:0-33613 GCF_043355935.2 Roseovarius roseus
TTGGAAATCGTCATCGTCCTTGCTCCTCTCAGGAAGCATGGACCAGTTCCCAGTTACACAGAAGACAGGACACTCTCATGCAGAACGCCCGCAGTGACATTCGGTGGACGCTGTGGCCGAAGCGAGCCTGTTGCGTCGCTAGTAGTAGAGTAGCCAGGGTTATCGAATGTAAATCCTAGTGCTATGAAATCAGACGAGTTTTCCATGAACGGGTCAGGAACCAATTCGCCATCACCGCCGACTACGAAAATCTCAAATGCATCAGAAGTCAGTACATTCGACAACTCCACGCCATCATCCAAGACAATGTGCATGTATTTCTCGCCGCTTGTCAGGCTTGAAAAATCAAGACCAATATCCGTAGCCCCGAACCCCAGGAAGAAACTTCCCGCGAGTTCTGCTGGCGCCCCGCTCTCGCCCAGCTCTGTCGTAATCTGCGCACCAGTTGGAGCAGTCGCGCTGCCAGTGATGACCCAATAGATGTCGCCTTCCGTGTCGGTCCCGACACTGAATTCTATCGGGTCTGTATTGGTGTCTAGCGTGAAATTAGAAATGCTCCCTACGGCTAACTTTTCTTCAATCGTCACGGCAAACGCGCTTGATGCCGCGCCACCCGAGTTGGTGTAGGTCACGGTCACAATCGCGCCGGTCAGAAGCGTCGTGGTCGGGATGGCGACGACACCGCTTGCGTTGATCGAGGCCCCGGCACCAGTGACGGACCATGTGCCACCCGCCGCACCGGTAAAGTCGCCTGACGCATCTACCGTCTTTACGCCCGTGTATTGGGTGTAGGACCGGTCTGATAGCGAACCCGAGGCATAAGGAGCGGCGTAATTTATGCTAACGCCCGTCGCGTTTGCCGTAGCGCTGCCCTCGTCGCCTGTGGCGACGATAGTCCACGTCAGGTTGCCCTCAGTGGTCGGGGTGTAAGTGCCCCCCTCCATGTTGTGAGTCACATCAACGCCACTCAGCCGCAGAACGCCCTGATAGCTGATTGTCCCGGTGGCGGTCCATGTACCGTAGGAAACCGTTAGCGTCTCGCCTACCTCAGGCGTTCCGATGATAGCGGGGCGTATCGTGTTGATGGGGCCGGTGGGCGCCTCCTCGCGCTCTACGTCAAAGATGACGCCGCGTAAAATGATACCGCGTGAAATGATGCTCATTTTCCAACCGCCGAGAACTTAGCATCTCCAGTGGCGATGATCCGCAACTCTGGGCTGTTGGACCGGTCAACCTTGTAGATACCGCTGGCTGTGAGCGTGCCCTCAACCTCGATCGTGGACCAGGTAACGCCGTCCGATTGCAACCGCTGGACCTCTACGGTTCCGCTTCCGACTTCGATCTGCAGAGTCAGAGGTTTGTAGTGATCCGGACGTTCGGACAAGATGAGAGGTTCGCTTGATGTGAGCCAATCGGCCATCTTATTGCTCCAATTTGGTTAGGGTTGTCGTTTGAAACTTGCTTTCGTCGATCTTGCGTTCAGGACGGACGGCATTTTAGAGGGCCAGAAGAGCTCCATTTGACATCAAGGCGATGCCGCGCCTTCACCGCACCCTGCTCAACAAGTGCGACGAACCGAGCGCCCGTCACTTTCGATTGCCGCCCGCCATCCGTGACAAGAGGCGCCGGGTGATCCTTGCGTGTCTGGGCATCCCATCGAAGATCTCACGATTGATCGACGCGACCGCGCGGCCAGCCATGAGCACCACCACCGTCGTTGGAAATATCTACTTCCATCCATCCAATCCTTCGCATCCCTGCGGGCTTTCTTTGCCCGCTGCGCGGCTTCGGCAGCCGCATCCTTGCGCCCCCAGACTTAGACGCCCAGGTGCACTGCAATCGCGACCCCAGCCGCGGTGGAATAGGGCCACAGCTTCGAGAACAGGACCACCAATCCTGCCTACTGCGCGTGAGCTATGCGGCCCCAACAATGAGCGTGCACTCAATTGCCTCAATCAGGTCGACCATCGGGCCGGGTTCCAGGCCCCGCACAAAAATCTCGAACGCGGCGCACGCGGCCGCATGACTACGGCTATGATCGCGGCCAACACCTTGCGGGTCGGGCGCTTTGTAGGCTATGTAATTGTCGTCCTATAAATTTCTTCTCAATCAACCGGACGGTGGTTACCCAGAAGCCGCACGGTCGGGCATCGCTTTTGGCGACAACGCCAACCCACCCGGTACGTGAGTCGAAATCAGGACAGTACCCGGCACCGGTTCGCCCCGGGTCCAAGCTGGTACGTTAGCTATGCGAGGAGCGTAGTTGTCAAAGTCGGGGTTTTTGTAACGACAACCCGCGTAACATACGTCACGAACAGTCTCAGTTGGAATTTCGTCACGATCAGTAAAAACCGGCGCGTCGCGGTCCATCTGATTACGGCGGAAAAACTGCTTCGTCTGGCCCACCGATGTACGAACAGACGAGTGCTTCATAGAAAACGTCCATCGTGACCAAAATCGTCAAGATGGTATCGTATTCTTCATTGACCGAGATGTTGAGTACGTCGGCGATCAATGGAGGGATTTCCTCCACAAGATCATCCTGAAATGCGACCACATGGACAACCGCAGCCAGTGCGGGAGACCTTTTATTGCCTCGTTTACTTCCGCTGAGTAAGGCATGCTATGGAAACGCTCTGTGTGCAGAACATAAAAATTACGAAACGGGCAACTGTGAATGGCCTATGTGAGCGCGCAGACATCGCAAACCGTATCAGACAATCACGATTTGCGGAAAACCCTGTCAAGACAGGGTGGTACCCAAGGCCGGACTCGAACCGGCACGCCTTGCGGCGGGGGATTTTGAATCCCCTGCGTCTACCATTCCGCCACTTGGGCACACTGAGGGCGAGGTCTAGCGAAAGGGCGCGCGCGCGTCCAGACCCTCTGCGCATTCCGGGCGCGCATTTTTCGCGCCTTGCAGGCGGTCTTGCCGAGGCCAGAGGAAGGCGCCGCGCGCCATCGGGGCTTGACCGGCCCTGCCCTGCATGGTCTGAGCGCGTCACCCTTTGCCGGAGCGTGCCCCGCCCATGATCAGACGCCTTTATGACCGCACCATCGCGATGGCCGATCACCCCCATGCGCTGTGGGTGCTGGCCATGGTCGCCTTCATCGAAAGCTCGGTCTTTCCCATTCCGCCCGATGTGCTGATGATCCCGATGATCCTCGCGCGCCCGTCGCGGGCCTGGATCATCGCGGGCACGGCGATGCTGGCCTCCGTGCTGGGCGGCCTGGCGGGCTATGCCATCGGAGCGCTGGCCTTCGAACAGATCGGCCAGCCGATCCTGCAATCGCTGGGCAAGGCGGATGCGATGGCCGAGTTCAGCACCCGGTTCAACGATCTGGGCTTCTGGGCCGTGCTCATGGCCGGCATAACGCCCTTCCCGTACAAGGTCATCACCATCATGTCCGGCTGGACGGGGATGCCGCTGGCCACGTTCATCGTCACCTCGATCCTGGCACGCGGCCTGCGCTTCTTCATCGTCGCGGGTCTGCTGTGGAAATTCGGCGCGCCGATCCGCGATTTCGTCGAGCGGCGGCTGGGCCTGATGTTCGTCCTCTTCTTTGTCTGCCTCATCGGCGGCTTCCTCCTGGTAAAGGTATTCTGATTCATGTCGCGCAACGCTTACATCGCCCTCGCCGCCATCGGATCGGTTCTGCTTCTTGCCGCGGCCTATGCGTTTCAGCATCTGGGCGGGCTGGCTCCGTGCAAGCTCTGCCTATGGCAGCGCTGGCCTCATGGAGCGGCGGCACTGATCGGGCTCTTTGCACTGGCGCTGGGGCGGTGGAGCCACGGGCGGTTCATGCCCTGGCTGGGAATGCTGGCGGTTTTGACCAGTGCGGGCATCGCCGCCTACCATTCGGGCGTCGAGCGCGGCTGGTGGGAAGGCCCGACCTCCTGCTCGGGCGGTGGCTTGGGCACCGGATCGGGCTCTGATCTTCTCAGCCTAGACGGCCCACTTGGCGTCGTGATGTGTGACGAGGTGGCGTGGCGGATGGCGGGTCTGTCGATGGCCAGCTGGAACATGCTGGCCTCATTGGCGCTGGCGGTCCTCTGGGGAATGGCCGCGCGGCGTTAACCGGCTGATTTTCGCGTCGAGAGGAGCAGGCTCGTCTCGCTGCTGACCACACCGTCAAGCCGGCGGATCTGGGCCAGCACGCGGTCGAATTCCTCCAGCGTCGGCGCGCCGATCTCGACGATGATATCCCACTGGCCATTGGTGCTGTGCAAGGCCCGGACCGCGCTCAGCCCGTTCAGCTGGCGCAGGATGCGGTCGGTCCCGCGCCCCTCGATACCCAGCATCATCAGCCCGCGCACCGGATCGCGCGCGGCATCCGCCTTGAGCACCACGGTAAATCCGACAATCTCGCCGCTGCGCTGAAGTCGCTCGATCCGACTGCGCACCGTCGTGCGCGACACGCCGAGGCCTGCCGCCAAGTCCGACAGGGACGCGCGTGCGTCATGGCGCAGCGCGGATATGAGGGCACGGTCGGTTTCGTCCATATCGGATGTCCTTGCTTTCATTTTGCACAAACTTGTTCCCTTCTGTGCAAATTGTCCACTTCCATCCGCCCCATTCGCGCAACACATTGCAGCCAACCGAAATGAGGAGAGCGATATGACCGGCAAGACATGCATATTGATCGGCGCGCCCATGGATGCTGGCAAGCGCCGCCAGGGGTGCCTCATGGGCCCCGACGCCTACCGCACGGCGGGCCTTGGCCCGGCGCTGGCCGACTTGGGCCATGACGTGGTGGATATCGGCAATGTCGCCCCCGACGCGGCCGAGCGGCATCCCGATCTGCCCGATCATCTTTACCAGCCCGCCGAGATGATCGGCTGGACCTCTGCCCTTGCCCGCGCCGCCGAAGAGGCCCTGCCGCGCGGCCTGCCCATCTTCATGGGCGGCGATCATGGCCTCGCGCTTGGCTCGGTCCTTGGCGCCGCGAACCATGCCGCGCGCGAGGGACGGCCCCTCTTCGTGCTGTGGCTGGACGCGCATACCGATTACCACACGCCGCAAAGCACCGGCTCGGGCAACCTGCATGGTGCGCCCTTGGGCTATGTGACGGGCCGCGACGGCTTTCACGGCTTTCCCGAGGTGGCGCACCCGGTGCCGCATGAAAACATCTGCCTTCTGGGTCTGCGCTCGGTCGATCCGGACGAGCGTGAGGCGATGCAGGCGACCCAAGTGCGCTATCACGACATGCGCAGCATCGACGAAACCGGCATCGCAAGCCCCCTGGCCGATTTCCTCACCGCCGTGGAGAAGGCGAACGGGATGCTGCATGTCTCGCTCGATGTCGATTTCCTTGATCCCTCCATCGCGCCTGCCGTGGGGACCACGGTGCCCGGCGGCGCGACGATGCGCGAAGGGCATCTGGCGATGGAGATCATCTGCGACAGCGGCCTGATGACATCGCTCGATCTGGTCGAGCTGAACCCCTTCCTCGATGACCGTGGCCGCACGGCGCAGGTGATGGTCGATCTGGCCGCCTCTGCCCTTGGCCGCCGCGTTTTCGACCGCCCGACGCGAGCCTTTTCATGACCGTTCAGGCCCCTGCAAACGTGGTGATGATCCGGCCCAATCGGTTCCATCCCAATCCCGAGACGGCGGCCGACAACCGGTTTCAGTCGCGCCCCACGCTGACCGAGATCGAGGTGGCCGAGGCGGCAGCGGCCGAGTTCGATGCCGCCGCGGCACGGCTGCGCGACGAGGGCGTGGGCGTCCATGTCTTTCAGGACGACCGCGACGACACGCCCGATTCCGTCTTTCCAAACAACTGGTTCTCGACCCATCCCGGCGGGCATGTCGCCGTTTATCCGATGTTCGTGCCCAGCCGCCGCCGCGAGCGGCGTGATGACGTGATCGAGATGCTCAAACGCGAATACCGGGTTCAGGTCGTCACCGATTACTCGGGGCTGGAGCAGGACGGGCTGGCCCTGGAAGGCACCGGCGCAATGGTGATCGATCATATCGGGCGCATCGCCTATGTCGCGCGCTCGCACCGCGCCGATCCGATCCTGCTCGAGCGTTTCTGCACCAATTTCGGCTACGAGCCGATGGTGTTCGACGCCATAGATGAGAGCGGCTCGCCCGTCTATCACACCAATGTGGTCATGGCGATCGGCACGCATTTCGCGATGATCAGCCTCGACATGATCAAGAACGCTGCGCGCCGCGCCGAGATCGCCGAACGTCTGGCCGAGCCGGGCCGCGACGTGATCGACCTCAGCCACCGCCAGATTGCCGAATTCGCCGGCAACGCCATCGAGTTGAACACGCCGACCGGCCTGATGGCCGCAATGTCCAGCCGCGCCCTTGCAGCTCTCGACAAACCGCAGATCGCCATGATCGAGCGATCAGCCCGCATCGTGCCGCTGGACATCCCCACCATCGAAAGCGCAGGAGGATCGGTGCGCTGCATGCTTGCCGGTCTGCACCTCGCCAAACGCAACACGAACCCCGAGAAGGCAACGAAATGAGCAACCTCTTCCCCTCCGAGAAGGCCTATGTGCCTTTTGTCAGCGTCGACAACATGATGAAGCTGATCCACCATATCGGCATCGAAGAGATGCTGGCTGGCCTTGCCACCTATATCGAAGAAGACTTCAAACGCTGGGAGCTTTTCGACAAGACGCCCCGCGTCGCCAGCCATTCCGCAGAAGGCGTGATCGAGCTGATGCCCACCTCGGATGGCGAGGTCTACGGCTTCAAATACGTGAACGGCCACCCCAGCAACACCAAGCTGGGCTATCAGACCGTCACCGCCTTCGGCCTTCTGGCCAATGTCGGCAACGGCTATCCCGTCCTGCTGAGCGAGATGACCATCCTCACCGCGCTGCGCACGGCCGCCACATCGGCGCTGGTGGCGAAATACCTTGCCCCCAAGGGCGCGGACACGATGGCGATGATCGGCAACGGCGCTCAGTCCGAATTCCAGAGCCTTGCGATGAAATCCATCGTCGGCATCAAGACCGTGCGCCTTTGGGATATCGACAAGGCCGCGACGGAGAAGGCGGCGCGCAACCTCGAGGGGATGGGCCTCAACGTGGTCAAATGCGACTCTGCCGAGGCCAGCATGGAAGGCGCGCAGATCATCACGACCTGCACCGCGGACAAGCAATACGCGACCATCCTGACCGACAATATGGTCGGCGCCGGCGTCCATATCAACGCCATCGGAGGCGACTGCCCCGGCAAGACCGAGCTGGCCCCCGCCATTCTGGAGCGGTCTGACGTCTTTGTTGAATTCCCGCCCCAGACCCGCGTCGAGGGCGAGATTCAGCAGATGCCTGAGGATTTCGCCGTGACTGAGCTGTGGCAGGTGATGACGGGCGCCGCCAAGGGCCGCACCAGCGACAGCCAGATCACGCTCTTCGATTCCGTGGGCTTTGCCACCGAGGATTTCAGCGCGCTGCGCTATGTGCGCGCCCAAATCGAGGGCACCGAATTCCACCAGGATCTGGACATGCTGGCGGACCCCGACGATCCGCGCGACCTCTTTGGCATGGTGCGGCGCGCCGCACCCAAATAAGTCGAGCGGCGGGGCGCACCCAAGTAATCCATGTGAGCTTGAGCTAAAAAGAAAACGGCGCGGCCCCTTAAGGCCGCGCCGTTTTTCGTTGTCATTTCACTCAAGGTAGCGCCGCAGGGCGGCCGTAAGGAACCCGCCCTGCGGTCACCTTCCCCCAGCGGCCGTGTCTGTTGGAGAAGAAACTCGCCGGGGGAAAACGCACTGCCCGGCCAGCGTTGTAGCCAGCCAGGCAGGGTCAGCCGCGCTTAGCTGGCCGGGAGCAGGCCAGCGTCCTTCGCTGCCGTCAGCTCGGCGTCGTCGACAGCGCCGTCGCCATTCGAATCGATTTCGCTGAACTGCTCGGCGGTCATGTCGGGATAGGCTGCCTGCACTTCGTCCATCGTCAGCATGCCGTCGGCGTTGGTGTCCATGGCCGACATATCCGCGAATGCGGTCGTTGCCATTGCGCTCATGCCGAGTGCGAGTGCGATATATTTGGTCATGTGATATCTCCTGATTATCATGTCATCTTGGGAAGAGGCCTCATCGCCTGCTTCACCTAACAAGACGCGGTAAAGGGCAATCGCGTCCCACGCCTTTCGCCGAATTCCCGCCATTGGCGGCGCGGCGCCGATGGCGCGCCCGCAATCGGCACACCTCCGCGCAAAAAGGCCGATTTGGGCCTATCGGCGGAAAGGCCCCGGATTGCCACAGCAAAAAATGCTGCGACTGTAGATAGATATCGTCTCACCAAGAGGTCTGTCCGATGCTGTCTACGCTGCCAATGCTATCCGAAGAACCCGCCTGTGCGACCCATGTCATCGTCGCGCTGCACCCTGATCTGATGCGCCTGGCCCGCCGCCTCGCGGGTAGCGAGGCCGAGGCCCAGGACCTGGCGCAGGAGACGCTTTTGCGCCTCTGGCGGCGGCGCGGCGAAGTGGCCGAAATCGAGGATCTGCGCGCCTATGCGCGTGCCGCCTTGCGCAATCTCTATCGCCAGGGACTGCGCCGCGCGCCGCATCTTCCGCTAGAGGACGAGGACGCGCCCAGCACAGAGCCCGAGGTCTTTGCCTCCCTCGCGCTTGCCGATCTGCAGGAGGCCATCGCGCGCCTGCCAGGCGATCAGGCCGCGCTCATCGCGCTGGTCATCGCGGGCGAGACAAGCCCGGCGGCGCTGGCCGGGCAAACGGGCTGCGGCAAGAACACGGTGATGTCCCGCCTTGCCCGCGCGCGTGCACAGCTGCGCCGCGAGATGGACCTGGCCCCCGGCGCGCCGGTGGCAAGCCTTTTCTGAGAACGGCGCCGCGCCGCAGCCACATACCATAATCAAAAACGGCGCGCCCATGAGGCGCGCCGTCTCTATTGTATCACCGGATCGCAGGCCGGCGCCGTCACTCGGCCGCTTTGGACATATCCGTCATCTCAGCATTGAAGGTAAAAAGCTGCTCGCCCGCGATGCGGTAGCCGTCGATAAGCTCCTTGGCCCGCGCGCTGGTCAGCCAGACCTCCAGCTCTTCGGCCAGATCGCTTTTGATGTAATCGCCCTTGTCGGGGTTCACCGGCAGGTAAGCGTATTGATTGAAAAGCAGCGGATCGCCCGAATAGAGCAGTGCCAGATCGGCCTTGTTGCCGAAATTCAGCCAGCTTGCCCTGTCGGACATGATATAGGCGTCGAGCCCTGCGGCGGTGTTCAGCGCAGCGCCCATGCCGGCGCCGACCTCCTTGTACCAGTCGCCCTCCGCATCCGGCTTGAGCCCCGCCGCGCTCCAGAGGCTCAGCTCTTTCTTGTGGGTGCCGCTGTCATCGCCGCGGCTGACGAAGGACGCGTCTGCCGCGGCGATGGCTCCCAATGCGTCGGCGGCGCTGCCTGCGTCGCGGATGCCCGCCGGATCGGACTCGGGGCCGACCAGAACGAAGTCGTTATACATGATCTCGCGACGATGGGTGCCGTGCCCCGCCTCGACGAACTTTTCCTCGGCGGCGCGCGCATGGACCAGGATGGCGTCCACATCGCCCGCCTCGCCCAGCTTGACCGCCTGACCGGTGCCGACGACGAGCAGCTGAACGTCGATGCCGGTATCCTTGAGGATCTCGGGCAAGAGCACCTCGGCCAGGCCGGAATTGTGAAAGCTGGTCGTGACGGCCATCTTCATCTCTTCGGCCTGGGCCGGGGCGGTCGCCGCCGCACTGCCAAGCATCAGCGCCGCTGCAAGGGTGAATTTACGCATGTAGGTAACTCCTTTTCGTCATCTCACGTCTGAACGTCATTCGATCTGAAGGTCATTCAACGATGTCGCCTGCCAAAAAGGCGCGCGCGGCCTCCGTGGTGGGTGCATCGAAAAAGGCGGGTGCGGAGCCGGTCTCATGGACCCTTCCGCCGCGCAGAAATATTACCTCTCGGGCCAGCCGACGGGCCTGCCCCATGTCATGCGTTGCCATGACGATACGTGTTCCCGTCTCGGTGGCAAGAGCCAAAAGCGTCTCGATCTCGCGCGTGGCCCGCCCGTCGAGAGAGGCTGACGGCTCATCGAGAAAAAGCAGCTCGGGCGCGGTGACAAGAGCGCGGGCAAGGGCCAGCTTCTGCTTCTCGCCGCCCGAGAGGACCGTGGCCGCACGGGCCTCCATCCCTTCGAGGCCGATGCGCGCGCACCAGCCCGCCGCCGCCTCGCGCGCCGCGCGGCGTGGCGTGCCAGTGAGGCGGAGCGGATAGGCCAGGTTATCCAGCACCGAGCGGCGCAGCATGACCGGCGTCTGAAAGACGAAAGCCTGCCGATGCAGCGCCTCGGCGCGCGGGCAGGACCAGGCGATCTGCCCCTCGCTCAGACGTTCAAGCCCGTGCAACGCCTTGAGCAAGGTCGACTTGCCCGCACCGTTGGGGCCGATCAGGGCAGTGAGGCCCTGCCCGGAAATATCCAGGTCGATGGGCCCAATCAGACGCTTGCCGCGTCGATGCACGGCGCCGCCCTTCATGGAAAGAGGCAGAAGCGCACTCACCACCGGCCCTCCGTCTCGGTCCGGCTGAGCGCGTGGATGGCGAGGTTGATCACGATCGACAGCGCGATCAGAATGAACCCCAGCGCCAGCGCCAATGCGAAATTGCCCTTGCCGGTCTCCAGCGCGATGGCCGTGGTCATGACCCGCGTGGCATGCTCGATATTGCCGCCCACGATCATGATCGCGCCCACTTCGCCCACACCCCGGCCAAAGCCCGCCAGCGCCGCCGTCAGCAACGCGCGGCGCCCGTCATAAAGCAGCGCCGTGATGCGCTGACCGCGCGTGGCATTCATCGAGATCAGCAGATCGTGATACTCGGACCACAGATCGCGCAGGGACTGATGCGCAATCGAGGCAATGAGCGGCACGATGATGACCACCTGTGCGATGATCATCGCCGTCGGCGTGAACAATAGGCCCAGCACTCCCAGCGGCCCCGAGCGAGACAAAAGCACATAGACGATCAACCCCACCACCACGGGCGGCAGACCCATCAGCGCGTTGAGGATCGCGATCGTGCCGCGCCGCCAGCGAAACCGCTGTACCGAGAGCAGCGCCGCAAGAGGCAGCGCAATGACGCAGGCGATGGCCAAAGCGGTGCCGGTCACGCGAAGGCTGCGCCACGCGATCTCGTAGAGGTCGGAATCGAGGCTGAAAATCAGCCAGACCGCCTGAACCATGCCGTCCCAAACGTCGCCCATGCCCTTGCGCCCGCTTCCTTTTCGCCGCGTCACCCCGTCCACCCGTATGACGCGGCTGCACACCTTGCAAGATGCGGCACGCAGCATTGCGCCCCGAAAAGCCGGGCGCCTTCGCTTGCGTGCCGCGAAATTTCACAACGCCACTCATTGCGGGCGCGCGCCGATTGGGGTTTACTTTGGCACAAATGCCAGTGCGCAAGCCATGGAGCCAGCTATGCAATACATGAAACCGCAAACCGCAGCCGAAGTATCGGACATCCTTGCGCGCAGTGAGGGCGCGGCGCGCATCCTCGGCGGCGGGACCGACCTTCTGGTACAGCTGCGCTCGGGGATGATCGAACCCGAGACGATCGTTGATATCAAACATCTGAGCGGCGTCACTGACATCACCGAAGAGGATGGCGGCCTGCGCATCGGCGCCGCCGTCTCGGGCCAGAAACTGGGCGAGCATAAGGGCGCCCGCGCGCTCTGGCCCGGCGTGGTCGAGGCGTGCGAGCTGATCGGATCGACCCAGATCCAGGGCCGCTGCACCATGGTCGGCAATCTGTGCAATGGCTCGCCGGCGGCGGATTCGGTGCCCGCGATGATTGCCGCCGCCGCCGTGGCGCGGATCGAAGGGCCGGATGGCCCGCGCGACTGCAAGGTAGAGGATATCCCGGTCAGCCCCGGCAAGACATCGCTGGGCAAGGGCGAGTTCGTCAGCTCCGTCTTTCTGCCCGCCCGCCCCAAGGCCGCGGCGGACGCCTATCTACGCTTCATTCCTCGCACCGAGATGGACATTGCCGTCGCCTCGGCGGGCGTGAGTATCGAGCTGGGCAGCGACGGCACGATCAAATCCGCCCGCGTGTCCTTGGGCGCGGTTGGCCCGAAGGTCGCCCTCGTGCCGGAAGCGGCGGAGGCGATCATCGGCTCCAAGCTGGAGGATCCGGCTATTGCCGCGCTTGTGCGCGCCTGTGAGGCCGCCTGCAACCCGATCGACGACAAGCGCGGCACCGCCGAGTTCCGCACCACTGTCGCGGGCGTGCTGGCCAAGCGCGCCGCCCGCATCGCCATGGAGCGCGCCGCCGCGCGTGCCTGAGGCCACCTGACATTCGAGGCCTTTGGGCCGGGAGAGACCGACATGAAGAATATCCACGTATCCACCACCATCAACGGCGATGAGGCCGAATTCGTCTGCGCCCCCGAGGAAACGCTGCTGGATAGCCTGCGTAACCGGCTGGGCCTCAGCGGCGCCAAGGAAGGCTGCGGCACCGGCGATTGCGGCGCCTGCACCGTCGAGATGGACGGCCGCCTCGTCTGCTCCTGCCTTGTGCTGGGCGCTGAGGCCGAGGGCGCGCAGATCAAGACCGTCGAGGGCATGGCCATCGGCGAGGGTCTGCACCCGCTGCAACAGGCCTTCATCGACCACGCCGCGCTGCAATGCGGGATCTGCACGCCGGGCATCCTCGTCGCCGCCAAGACTCTGCTGGAGCGCAACCCCGATCCGACCGACGAGGAGGTCCGCTATTGGCTGGCCGGCAATCTTTGCCGTTGCACCGGCTATGACAAGATCATCAAGGCTGTTCAGATCGCAGCCGCCGACATGAGGGGCGCATGACATGAACTTCCAATCCGAAACCAAGGCTGATTTCAAGATCGTCGGCACCCGCGTTCCGCGCCCCGACGGCGTCGACAAGGTAACCGGCCGCGCGCTATATGGCGCCGACTTCAACGTGCCGGGCATGCTGGTGGGACTGGTCCTGCGCAGCCCGCACGCCCATGCCACCATCAACAGCATCGACACCTCCGAGGCGCTGGCCCTGCCCGGCGTCAAGGCCGTCGTGACCTCGGCAGATTGGGGCGTGCCCGAAGATGATTTCCTGCGCGACGTGCAGGACAACTGCCTCGCACGCGGCAAGGCGCTCTATGACGGGCATGCCGTCGCCGCCGTCGCCGCCAAGGACATGGCGACCGCCAAGAAAGCGCTGAAGCTGATCAAGGTGGATTATACGCCCCTGCCTCACGTGACCGACGTGGACGAGGCGATGAAGCCGGATGCCCCCGTGGTTCAGGAGACCCGCGCGGATGAAAGCGTGCCGGCAGGCTCGGGCCCCAACGTGACGCATTACAGTGAATTCGGGCATGGCGATTTGGAGGCAGGCTTTGCGCGCGCCGACACCATCATCGAGCGCAGCTTTACCACCGCGGCCACCCATCAGGGCTATATCGAGCCACATGCCTGCCTTGCCTCCTACGGCAATGACGGCAAGGCGGACCTCTGGTGCACGACGCAGGGCCAGTACAACGTGCGCGACCTCTGCGCCGGGATCATGGGGATGGAGGGCAGCCAGCTGCGCGTCACCGCGTCCGAGATCGGCGGTGGCTTCGGCGGCAAGACCACCGTCTTCATCGAGCCTGTCGCGCTGGCGCTCAGCCGCAAATGCGGCCGTCCGGTCAAGATCGTGATGAGCCGCGTCGATGTCTTCCGCGCCACCGGGCCAACGGTCTCCTCCTCCATGGATGTGCGCATAGGCATGACCAAGGACGGCCGGATCACCGCCGCCGACGCTCAGCTGCGCTATCAGGGCGGCGCCTTCCCCTGCGAGACGATCGACATGGGCGCTCAGGCCGCCTTTGCGGCCTATGATCTGGACGCCGTGCGCACCCAAGGCTGGAACGCGCTGACCAACCGCCCCAAGGAGGCCGCCTACCGCGCCCCCGGTGCGCCGATGGCGATCTACGCAGTCGAAAGCGTCGTCGACGAGCTCTGCCAGAAGCTGGAGCTGGACCCGCTGGACGTGCGGATCAAGAACGCCGCCGATGCGGGCACCAAGGCATCCTACGGCGTGACCTTCGACCAGATCGGCCTCAAGGCGACGCTGGAAGCGGCCAAAGAGCACGAACACTACCATGCCCCCTTGGGCGAAAATCAGGGGCGCGGCCTCTCCTGCGGATTCTGGTTCAACTTCGGCGGCAATACCTCGGTCTCGCTGGCGGTAAACGCCGATGGCACGATCAGCGTGACCGAAGGCAACCCCGATATCGGCGGCAGCCGCGCGTCCATCAGCATGATGGCCGCCGAGGAATTGGGCGTGCCCTATGACAAGGTGCGCACCACGATCACCGACACCGCGAGCCTTGGCCAGAACGACGTGACCGATGGCAGCCGCGTGACTTTTGCCGTGGGCCTTGCCACGATCAAGGCGGCCCGCGCCGCCATTCAGGTCATGTGCGGGCGGGTCGCCCAGATCTGGGGCATCGACGCCGAGGCCGTCATCTGGGAGGATGGCGCGGCCAAGCCGTCGGGGCCGAACGCGGGCGATTTCGAGCCGATGACCTTGGCCGAGATCGCCGCGATTTCGTCCGAAACCGGCGGGCCGATTGCGGGCCATCATGAGGTCAATGCCGAGGGCGCGGGCGTCAGCTTTGGCGTGCATCTGGCGGATGTCGAGGTCGACCCCGAGACGGGCGCCACCAAGGTTCTGCGCTACACCGTCTTCCAGGACGCGGGCAAGGCCGTGCATCCCGACTATGTCGAAGGCCAGATGCAGGGCGGCGCCGTGCAGGGCATCGGCTGGGCGCTCAATGAGGAATACATCTATGGCGAGGATGGGCTGCTGCAGAATCCGGGTTTCCTCGACTACCGGATCCCCGTCGCGTCGGACCTGCCCAATATCGACACGGTGATCCTCGAGATCCCGAACCCCGGCCACCCCTACGGCGTGCGCGGCGTGGGCGAGACGCCGATCGTGCCGCCCCTTGCGGCCCTGTCGAACGCTGTCAGCCGCGCCGTCGGTGTGCGACTGCACGAATTGCCCATGTCGCCGCCCAAGATCCTCAAGGCGATCATGGCCAAGGGCTGAGCGCCATGGTGCAGGTGAAACTCTGGGGCTCGCTCCGTGATCTGGCGGACGGAGAGGAAGTGGTCGAAGTGGAGGCCAGCAACTTCAAGGAGTTGCTGGATGCTCTTGCGGCAAAGCACCCGGCGCTGAAGCCGCAGATCGACCGCGGGGTGAGCCTCGCGGTCGACGGTCTGATCTATCGCAACTCGTGGTTCACCGAGGTGAAACCGGACAGCGAAGTGGTGCTCATGCCGTATATGAAGGGCGGCTGAGCATAAACTGACAAGCCCGGCGATCGCGGGATCGCCGGGCTTTCCTGTTCAACCGTGCCGGATGCTTAGGGCAGCAGCACCTTGTCGATCACATGGATCACGCCATTCGTCGCCATGATGTCGGCAGTGGTCACGTTGGCATCATTGACGCGCACAGCCGCACCGTATTTGCCGCCCCTGCCGTCTACCCGCACGGTGCTGCCCTGAACCGTGGTGACGTCCATGCGCTGGCCCAGAAGCTGGTCAGATGTGACCGCGCCGGGAACGACGTGATAGGTCAGGATAGACGCTAGCTTGTCCTTGTTCTCGGGCATCAGCAGCATGTCGAGCGTGCCGGCCGGTAGCGCGTCGAAGGCCGCATCGGTCGGCGCGAACACGGTGAAGGGGCCCGGCCCACGCAGCGTATCCGTCAGCCCGGCGGCGCCAATGGCCGCCGTCAGGGTCGAGAACTGCGGGTTCGACGAGGCGATATCGACGATATCATCTCCATCGTCCATCTGGGCGCAGGCACCGACCGCGGCGAGCATACCGGCAGCGGCAAATGATTTGATAATTGAACGGCGCTTCATGAAATATCCTTTCGTTTTCACATCTGTATGATGCGAACTAGTGCGACAAATTGGGCAAGCCAAATTTTTCGTGAAAATTTTACGCGGCGGCGCGAATTTCTGCCCTCGCGGTCATTTTGTCGTCAGTCCCGCACGTAGCTTTGCGCGACCACCCAGACAGCGGTCAGCAGAAGGGCGGGTAGCAGGAAAGTTCGGAAGATCAGCACGGCCAGGATGGACAGGTAGCTGGAGATGATCTCGTCGGCGTTCGTGACGACATTGCGGACCTGCGCCAGGATTTGCTGTCCGCTGGCCACGTAATCGACACCTGTACTGAAGCTGTTCCGCAAACCGCTCAGCATACCCGGCTCCTCGGGCGCGGGTTCGAGCGGCTCGGGGGCCACTTCGGGCACTTCGATGACGATATCGTCGATGACGGCCTGATGCCGGGTCAAAACGGAGCCGGTCAGCGGAACGGCCAGCCAGTCGGACGCGATCAGGCAAAGCGGCAGGCCCAGCGTCAGCACAGCGCCCATGACACCCAGTTTGCGCGCGCCGGGCCGCAAGGGCAATCGGCGGCCCATCAGCATCAGCAGGCAGGCCGCCGCAATCATCGTCCCGCCAACGGCTCCGACCGGCCCCATCGCCACCGCCAGCAGGCCGGATACCAGCATAATCGAAAAAACCGTCGCCGCGATGCGCTCGATCGTGTCGTCAATCGGCTCGAGGACCTTGCCGGGCTGGAAATTGCCCGACACACCAACCGATGCGCCGACCTCCACCTCCTGGGCCGTCGAGAGGAGCGCGTTCAGCGTCCGCAGCGTGACATAGGTCGCCGCGCTGACCTTGGCGATGGATTCGGCATACTCGCCGGCCTCTTGCGCCAGCGGGTTCCTGTCATGAAAGATCGCCGCGCCGAGAGACAGCGCAGCGACCAGGATCAGGAGGAGGGCCGGACGCCGGCCCCTGCCCTCAGCCATCAAGACGGATGACCTCGTTCTTCGGATCATAGGGGCTGTCCTCGGTCACGGTCGCGTCCCAGAGCTCGTCCATGATTTTTACCTTGAGGACAGTCCCCGGCACCGCCAACTCGGGCTTGATGTAACCCATGCCGATGCTTTTGCCGAAAGCCACCGAATAGCCGCCCGAGGTAAGGCGCCCGATGCGCTCGCCGCTAGTCGTGTACAGCACTTCGCGGCCCCAGGGATCGGCATCGTCCGGCCCGTCGATGAGGAAGGTCGCGCATTTGGCGCGAACCCCCGTCTCAACCATCGCGGCCTTGCCGTGGAATTCCTTGTCCAAATCGACAAAGCGCGGCAGATCAGCTTCAAGCGGGGTCGCATCGCGACCCAGCTCGTTGCCGAAGGCGCGGTAGCTTTTTTCTTGCCGCAGCCAGTTCTGGGCGCGGGCACCGATCAGTTTTAGCCCATGCTTTTCGCCCGCCTTTTCCAGCAGGTCGAAAAGGTAGTTCTGCATCTCGATCGGATGGTGCAGTTCCCAGCCCAACTCGCCGGTATAGGCGACGCGGATGGCGTTGACGGGGCACATGCCCAGCTCGATCTGGCGCGCGCTGAGCCACGGGAAGCGCTTGTTCGAGAGCGCGGTTGAGGGGTCGGTGTCGACGATGACGTCCCGAAGCACGTCGCGCGATTTCGGCCCGGCGATGGCGAAGACGCCCCATTGCGTCGTCACGTCCTGGATCTCGACATAGCCAAACTCCGCCATCTTGTCCTCGGCGGCCTTGCGTAGGAAATCGGCATCATACTCGGTCCAGGCTCCGGCCGAGACGAGGTAATAGATGTCCTCGCCGGTGCGCACGATGGTATACTCCGTACGCGTCGTGCCATGCGCGGTCAGCGCGTAGGTCAGGTTGATCCGGCCCACCTTCGGCAGCTTGTTGCAGGTGAACCAGTCAAGAAATGCGGTGGCGCCCGGGCCCTTGACGATATGCTTGGTGAAGGCCGACGCGTCGATCAGCCCCACGCCCTCGCGGATCGCCTTGGCCTCATCGACCGCGTGCTGCCACCAGCCGCCCCGTCGGAAGCTGCGCGCGTCGTGGTCGAAATTCTCCGGCGCATCGAGCGGTCCGAAATAATTGGGCCGCTCCCAGCCATTGACGAAGCCGAACTGCGCGCCGCGCGCCTTTTGGCGGTCATAGGCTGGCGCTGTGCGCAAGGGCCGGCAGGCCGGGCGCTCTTCATCGGGGTGGTGGAGGATATAGACGTGCTCGTAGCATTCCTCGTTCTTGCGCGCGGCGAACTCGGTGGTCATCCAGTTCGACGAGTAGCGCTTGGGATCGAGGCTTGCCATGTCGATCTCGGCCTCGCCCTTGGTCATCAACTGAGCGAGGTAATAGCCGGTCCCACCTGCCGCCGTGATGCCGAAGCTGAAGCCCTCGGCCAGCCACATGTTGCGCAGGCCGGGCGCCGGGCCGACCAGCGGGTTGCCGTCGGGGGTGTAGCAGATCGGGCCGTTGAAATCGTCCTTGAGGCCGCATTCCTCAGCCGATGGGATGCGGTGGTTCATCGCCATGTACTGATCCTCGATCCGGTCGAGATCGAGCTGGAAGAGGTCCGCGCGGAAGCTGTCGGGCACGCCGTGTTCGAAGCGCGAGGGCGCGCCGGGCTCGTAGACGCCCAGGATCCAGCCGCCGCGCTCTTCGCGGACATAGGATTGCGCGTCGGCGTCACGGATCACGGGATGCTCTACATTGCCCTCCGCGCGGAATTTGACCAGCTCGGGGTCCTGGTCCATCACGATGAACTGGTGCTCCACCGGGATCGCGGGCATCTTGATGCCCAGCATCTTGGCGGTGCGCTGCGCATGGTTGCCGGAGGCGGTCACGACATGCTCGGCGGTAATCATTATCTGTTCGTCCGAGGGCACCAGGTTGCCGCCCTTCTCGACCATCTTGGTCGCGGTTACTTCCCACGCCTCACCATTCCAGTGGAAGGCGTCGGCCTGCCATTTGCGCTCGATCATCACGCCGCGCTGGCGCGCGCCCTTGGCCATCGCCATCGTGACGTCGGCGGGGTTAATATAGCCATCGGTCTGGTGGTAGAGCGCGCCTTTGAGGTCATCGGTGTGGATCAGCGGCCATTTCGCCTTGATCTCGTCGGGGGTCATCCACTCATAGGGCACGCCGCAGGTCTCGGCGGTCGAGGCATAGAGGCGATACTCGTCCATCCGCTCTTCGGTCTGGGCCATGCGCAGGTTGCCGACCACGGCGAAACCGGCATTGAGGCCGGTCTCTTCCTCAAGTGTCTTGTAGAACTTGATCGAGTAGTCGTGGATATGCGTCGTCGCATAGCTCATGTTGAAATAGGGCAGAAGGCCCGCCGCATGCCAGGTGGAGCCTGAGGTCAGCTCGTCGCGCTCCAGCAGCATGACGTCGTCCCAACCGGCGCGCGCCAGGTGATAGGCGATCGACGTGCCGACGGCACCGCCACCGACGACTAGAGCTTTGACTGTGGTTTTCATGCGCTGCGACTCCGATGGCATTGATTGCCCACGGTTCTATCAGTTTCATATCGCGGCGCGCAGCCCATCCGACCAATGGGCGCGCGAAACCGACACGCGGCAATCCTGCGCGCTAATGTCCCAATACGGCGTCCAGCCGATCCAGCGGGAAATAGGGCGCCAAGAGCGGGCGCAGCTCGGCCCGGCGGGGCCCGGCGGGATCATAGAGCGCGTGGCAGAGGTAATCCTCGAGAAGTGCACCCTGCTGTTCATAGCCGAACTCGAGAAAGCTGGCATCCTTACCCGGCGAGTAGAAATAGGGGTCCATATTCATCAGGCTTTCCAGCGCGGCTCGCGTGGGGCGATAGCCGGTGGTGTCGCGGTTCTGCCATTGCCAGACATGGACCAGCTCATGGGCGAAGACCAACGCCTGGGGAAAGCGCGCGGCATCTGGCCAGGCAGGCGCCAGATCGCCGCGGTAGAATTCGCGGCTGAAATGCACGCGGTTCCATAGCGCCCAGCCGGGCGGCGGGCCGCTGCGCGGCTCGGGCGCGGCGCGGGTGCAAAGCCCGGTCACGGTGTTTTCTTCGATCACCGGGTAGAGATCGGATGTGTCCGGCGCGGCGGGCGCGGCCGGGATGGGCGTAAAGCCGCGCGCGATGCGCACCGCGTCCACATCCAGCGTCGGTCCGATCACATCGGCAGCAAAGCGGCGCTCATTCTCGGTCAGCGGACGTGTGCAGCCCGAAAAACCCGCGATCAGCACGGACGTTGCGAGCGCCAATGCGATGTTCCTTGCCAGATAGCCCATTCGTCCTGCACGCTCCGCCGATCCCAGGCCACAGTTTCGCGCAGCGCGGCACATGTTCCAAGGGGGCGCAGCCTCAATCGCGGCAAAAACGGCTGGCCGAGCCGTCGAGGCAGGCCTTGCCGCCCGAAAGAGTCAGGCGGCTGGGTTTGGATGCCCCCTCCGAAGCGGGGCCGGTTGCGGGATCGACGGGCGCAAACTCGCTTGGCACGAGATCGGTAAACGCGTGCTCGGTCATTGCACCTGATCCAGCATCACGGCCTGCCAGCAACACACTGAGCCGCGCCGCCATGACCGCGTCGCGGTCTGCACCGCCGTCTGCCAGGGCCACACCCGCCTGCAGCCCCAGCAAGACGTCGGCGACTTTTGCCTGCACACCGACCGGCAGATCAGGTGCGGCGCTGCCGAAATACGGCAACGGATCGCTTAGAAGGCCATTCAGCCCGTCATAGTCGACCGCAGACAGAAGGGCGCGAAGATCGGCCTCGGGAGCAGTGCTGACGACGCGGATCCGGACAATATCGTCGAACCCGATCACGGATTCATACGAATCATACTCTGCGCCAAATTGCATGATGACCGGGTCATCGGCATCCAGGCGATCTGCGGCGCGCCCATAGGCGGCGCCGTCAATGACGGCCCAGCCGGTGCCAGCCGTCTGTGCCACCTTCTTCAATTTGCCAAAGAACCAGCGCGACTGGTTGCAATCCTCGCCCGCAGCGACATGCTCTGCCCGGAGCGCAATCGTCGCGTCGCCACGCTGATAGATCCAGCCCTGAATGCCGGCGGCCGTGCCCGAAGCGACGCGTGAATTGCCGTCAGGCTTGATCCATGCGCTTCGCGTCCAGCTTTCGGGCGCATCCGGCAGGAACACCTCGGCACCTGCGGCGCGGCTATCCGGGTTGCCTCCCGGCAAATCTGCGCCGTTGCCCGCCACACAGCGATCCCCGAACCGCCCGGAAAAACTGGCGATATAAGCGCCGGGCGAATAGCCGCTCGGGGCGGCACCGGCGATGCTGGCCTGATTGGCATAGTCGATGGCCCCCAATGCGGCCAGCGCGACGACACCGAATCCGACGGCGAAATAGTTCATGTCTGCATCTCCGCATCACTCATGACGGGTGCGATTTTGGAGGGCAAACCGGGCATTTTCGAGATATGCGCGCGGCAGTTTGGCGGCAGGTAACGCGCTTCGAACCCTATGGCGACGCGGGCCTCAGTCGCCGATGGCCAGCCCCTCGCGGCGCGGATCAGCCCCGCCAGTCAGCGCCTCGCCGATCGCGATGGCATGAAGGCCTGAATTCAGACCGCGCAGCTCAATCTCATAGCCCATCGCCTGCAAGGGTCCGGCCAGCGCCTCGGCGCTCGTGCCCTGCTCCAGATCGTAGGTGCCAAACCGGTTGACGGCATGCGGCATGGCTGTGATCGCCTGCACATCCATTCCCCAGTCCAAATAGGCGATGATGGCATTCGTCACATAGGGGATGATGCGGCTGCCACCGGGGCTGCCCAGTACAAGGCGCGGCGCGCCGTCCTTGAGCACGATGGTCGGCGCCATAGACGAACGCGGCCGTTTGCCCGGCGCGGCGGCATTGGCGATGGGCACGCCACCCTCATGGCTGGCAAAGCTGAAATCCGTCAGCTCGTTGTTCAAAAGAAACCCGGCGGCCATGAGGCGCGAGCCAAAAGCGTTCTCGATCGTTGTCGTCATCGACAGCGCGTTGCCGTAGCCATCGACAATCGAAATATGCGAGGTCGAAGGTATCTCGACCGGGATGTCATCTGCCCAGTTTAGCGCGTGGTCGAACTCGGGCGCGCCCGGCGCCACATCCGTCAGCGCCGCATCGCCCTGCAAGAGCGCGCCGCGCTGCGCGAGATAGCCCGCGTCCAACATCCCCTCGGTCGGAACCGGCACGAAATCGGGGTCGGCGACATAACGGCCCCGGTCGGCAAAGGCGAGGCGGCTGGCATCGCCAATGAGGCGCCGCGCTTCGGGCGCGCCCGGTCCAAGCGCCGCCAGATCGTATTGCGCCAGCGCGCCCAGCGTCTGCCCCACGGCGATCGCCCCGGACGACGGCGGCCCCATCCCGCAGACCTCATGGCCGCGATAGGGTGCGCAGACAGCGGGGCGCTCTTTCACCGTGTAGAGCGCCAGATCCAGCAGGCCGAGCGTGCCCGGATTGCCGGGCGCCGATTGTACCGCGCGGGTGATCCGGCGCGCGATATCGCCGGTGTAGAATGGCGCGGGACCCTCGGCGGCAAAGATTTCCAGCGTCTGCGCATAGGCCGGGTTGCGCAGCCGGTCCCCAGCCTTTAGCGCCCGGCCGCCCGGCAGGAAATAATCGCGCGTGGCGGCAAAGCGGTCCAGCGTGTCGGCATTGGCCACAATCGAGGCAGCCATGCGGGGGCTGACCTCGAACCCCTCGCGCGCATGATCCAGCGCCTCGGCAAAAAGGTCCTGCCAGTCCAGTCTCCCCCAGCGCGCATGCGCCTCGCCCAGAAGCATCGGCGTGCCCGGCACCCCGACCGAGCGGCCCCCGACCACGGCATCGAAGAACCCCATGGGCTGACCGGCCTCGTTTTGGAACAGCAGCGGCGTCGCGCCCTGCGGCGCCGTCTCGCGCCCGTCAAGCGTGGTCAGCGCCTCCGCCTTGGCATCCCACCAGACGAGGAAAGCGCCGCCGCCAAGGCCCGAGCTTTGCGGCTCCACCAGACCCAGCACCAGTTGGGCCGCGATCATGGCATCCGCCGCCGTCCCGCCCTGCCCCAGCACGCGCGCGCCGGCCCGGCTGGCCAGCGGATGCGCGGTGACGATCATCCAGTCATCGGCCGTGACCGGCCCTTGGGCCGACTCCACCTCGAACGCGCCGATCTCGGGCGCGACCGTATCGGCGGCTTGCTGCGCCGTCGCCGTGGAGGCGGCAAACGCCAGGGCGATCAGCCAGCGCATGTCACAGCATCGCCGGAACGACCTGATCAGGCGGGCGATGCCCGTCCGCCCAGGTCTTGATGTTCAGAAGCACCTTCTCGCCCATCTCGATCCGCCCCTCGACGGTGGCCGAGCCCATATGAGGCAGAAGGACGACATTCTTCATCTCGCGAAGGCGCGGATTTGCCGCATCCTCGTAGACGTCCAGCCCCGCCCCCGCGATTTCACCGGCGCGCAGCATCCGCGTCAGTGCATTCTGGTCAATCACCTCGCCGCGCGAGGTATTCACGATCACGGCCTCGGGCTTCATCAACTTGAGGCGGCGAGCGTTCATCAGATGAAAGGTCGAGGGCGTATGCGGGCAGTTAACCGAGATCACATCCATCCGCGCGACCATCTGATCAAGGCTTTCCCAATAAGTGGCCCCCAACGCCTCTTCGGTCTCGGGGCGCAGGCGCTTGCGATTGTGATAATGCACCTGCATCCCGAAGGCCGCCGCGCGCCGCGCCACCGCCTGCCCGATCCGGCCAAGGCCCAAAATGCCTAGGCGCCGCCCCGAGACGCGCCCGCCCATCAGCGCCGTGGGCGACCAGCCGGCCCATTCGCCCGATTGCATCAGCGCCAGCCCCTCGGGGATGCGCCTGAGCGTGGCGAGGATCAGCGCCATGGTCATGTCGGCGGTATCATCTGCCGACACGCCCGGCGTGTTGGACACCAGGATGCCGCGCTGCCGTGCCGTCGCCACGTCGATATGATCGACGCCAGCGCCATAGTTCGCGATCAGCTTCAGCCGGTCACCCGCCTGCCCGATCAGCCCCGCATCGATCCGGTCCGTCAGCGTCGGCACCAGTACATCACTGTTGCGCGCGGCCTCTGTCAGCTCTTCGCGCGTCATCGGCGTGTCATCGTCCCGCAGCGTTGTATCGAACAGCTCGCACAGGCGTGCCTCGACCGGGTCCGGCAGCCGCCGCGTCAGGGCGACACTCAAACGTTGAGATGGCATGGGACGCCTCCTTGATCTTCCATATTCCGCGCTCTGGTGTCATGGTGGCGCAGGAACGGGCGAGGCACAAGAACCCCGCAGACGAGAACGGACAGATTTCCGGCCATGAGCAGAATATCCAACCTTTCAATCGCGCTGACGCTCTGCGCCGCGCTGCCCCTTGCCGCCGCCGCGCAGGACCGGGGGCCGGTGACGAACCTGCCCCTGCCCCGCTTCGTGTCGATGAAGGCCGCCGAGGGTAACGCCCGGCGTGGGCCCAGCCGGACGCACCGCATCGACTGGATCTTCAAGCGGCGCGACACGCCTCTGGAAATCACCGCCGAGCATGGCCACTGGCGCCGCGTGCGCGACCGCGACGGCGCGGGCGGCTGGATGCATTATTCTCTTTTGTCGGGCGTGCGCACCGTGATTGTCGAGCGCGACATGCTGCAGATGCGCGCAACGCCCGACCCCAATGCCCTGGTCACCGCCCAGCTGGAGCTGGGCGTGATTGCCCGCATCGAGGAATGCCAGCCAACATGGTGCGAGTTGCAGGTCGGCGGGTATGACGGCTGGGTGCCCAAGGCCGCGATCTGGGGCGTCGGCCCCGACGAAATTCTGAACTGACCGGCCCCCGCAGCCGCCCCGCCAAGGCCCACATCCGGTCCCCTGCCAGCCGCCACACCGCCCATCATAAACTTTCGGCGGAATTTTTCATCGACGGGTCTTGCACCCCAAAGCGCCTCGGTTTAACACCCACGCCAAGTTGGGGTGTAGCCAAGCGGTAAGGCATCGGTTTTTGGTACCGTGTATCGTAGGTTCGAATCCTACCACCCCAGCCAATGACCACGAAAAATTACATACTTCCCAATGGGATAGCCGTTGATCAAGCGGCCAGCCTCCCGTCTCCACGTCGCGGTGGTTCACAAACTGGTTCACATCCTGCGCGCTATAGAACGCGTGAACCGTCGAGAAAGTGGGGGCTTCACCTCGTCCGCAGAAACGGCATCTTCTACTTCCGGCGGCGCTGGCCCGAAAAAATCCGCTGTTTCGGCGCGCCCGCTTTTCTGTCTGTCTCGCTGCGCACCCAAATTCTCTCCGAAGCGGTAAAGCGGTCGGTCGACCTGCTCTGCGCAGTCGAGGCAGGAGAGAAGCAGGTGCTCGAAGAACTTCAGGACAGCCCGGTCAGCGAGACCCGGGTTCAGGCGATTTTAAAAGAGATGGTGCGGCGTGCCGTGGCCGCGATGATCGCCCGCCAGGAAAGCGACACGTCCGTTGGTAACTCCGAAGCCTGCCTCCGCCGAATCGACGCAGAGACGAGCCGTATCCGCAACGCCCAGCGCGCCCGGGACTGGTCGGTGGCCTCCGGGTTCGCGGAAGATATCGCGCGGCAGAACGGTCTCGATCCCGCTGCTGTCGAGGCCCCCGCCGTTGCCCGGCAAGTGCTATCCCTCCTGCGGCGCCTCAACGACTTGAGCTCCCGCGTTGAGCGGGACTTCGATGACCCGCTCGATGCGGGGCGCGACCTACTGATCGATCATGGGTTGGCGCCGACCCGGGAGGCGATGAAGCCGCCCATGCTGCTGTCGGAGGCGATCGAGAAAGCCTGCGAAGAGGCCCCGCACGACGTGGAGATCAAGATCCGGGTCATCGGAAAACTCGCCCTGGCGTATTTCGGCGACGTGCCCATGGCATCGATCGTGCTCGAGCAGTCTTTCGAGTTCCTCTTCAATGTATGGATGCTACCGAAGGGCTGGGGAAAAGGCCACGGCCGGAACAGGCATGAGAAGAGTGGCAAGGACTTGTGCCCCTTGCAAGAGATCCGCGACGCAGATGCGAAAGACGCTCAACTGCTGGAGGAAATCCTGAGTCTCGACACGCTGTCAATGCCGGACAAGCGCCGCCAGCTTGTGCTGGAACTGATACCGCGGCTCACCGACGGATACCTTTTTGTCCAGCGTGACATGCTCAATCGAATATTCCGAGCCGCGCTCGGGCGGAAACGTGTCGGACGGGATGTGGATGACGACGATCGCGTCGTTCCCTCCCACGCGCAGCTGAAGAACAGGTTGCGTGCCTGGCACAAGTCTCAGAAGACAACTTGCAAGCTTCCGAAACGCGTGTCGCGCCCGAAGCGGCGAATGTCCTGGTCGCTCGAGCACGTGTCGCGGCTCCTGCGCTCGCCGATCTATCTCGGCACATCGTCACCGAAGCAGCGCAGCCGGAAGGCCACCGCGCGCAAACGCATCATCATCCGGGACGCGATCTACTGGGTCCCGCTCATCATGATCACGATGGGCGTCCGACCAGAGGAAATCCTCCAGGCCGCGGTGCCGGACGTGGTGCGCCGCGACGGGATCCTCTGTCTCTTCGTCGGAGACGAAGAGGATGCCGTGCTGAAGAACGAACAATCCCGGCGCGTCCTGCCGATTCCAGAGATCCTTCTCGAACTGGGGTTTCGGGAGTGGATCGTGGCGAAACGCAAATTCGGGGAAACTTGGCTTTTTCCGGAGATCCAGCCCGACAAAAGCCACGGTCGACGCTCCCAGATCTTCGGCGACCGCCTGCGGAACCTCCTGAAGACGCTGAAGCTCCACGACGCACGTGAAGACATCTACGCGATGCGGCGCACGCTTTCTTCCAAGCTTTTGAGCCGGGGCATCGATACCGGCACTCGCCAGAGGATCCTCGGCCACCTCGAGGGCACGACCATCGACCGGCACTATTCGGATCACGGCCTTCTGGAGCTGAAGGACCTCTTGGACTCCGTGGATTACGGGATTGAGGTCGGCCGCGACAGGCGGTTCGATTTCCCGGTCATCGTGGGCAACCGCACCGCTCTGCAGACGGCTCTCGACGTCGAGGTGGCCTTGACCGATCGGCGGGAGATCTCGGCCGTTCAACTCCGGGACTCCGAGACCGACGAGATCGTGTTCGAAGCCACCATCTCCGGCCGCAAGGCTCCAGCGGCCTATCCCTGGAATGATTGCGAAGCCCTTGAGGAAAAGGACGCTGCAGCTCGGATCATCTCGTTCGGCCGGCAGTATTCGCTCACGATGCCGGCCAACGAAGAGGCCACGGCAGCGGTCGAGCATCTGCTGATCCTGGTCGATGACAAACCATTCTACACTCCCGCCGCGAAGCCCAGCGTCGCCAAGGAAACAGAGGAAACCGAAAACGCGCCTGTGGCTGATGCTGAATCGGTGTTCCAGGAGCCAGGCTGTCGTCCTGTCGATCTCGTGGCGGGCGATCTTGTGGTGTGCGCTCTTCCGAGCCGGCGCGCTGGCTTCACCAAGTCGACTGCGCGTCCGGGAATTGTCGTGAGCACTCGGACAATGGCTGGGCGGAAATTTCTCGATATCGCCTGGGGTGGCCCGATCGAGACTGCGTGTCCGGCGCCGCATGAGCTCGCGATTGGAGAGGCCGTCGAGATGGCCGAAGCCAAGCTCGACATTCCGACGCGCTTCGATTTGCGGCGGCGCTTCCTCGTGCCCGAGGCGGATACTGAAAGGCTGCATCATCGCCTCGGGCGCATAAGCAAGAGCGCCGAAAACAGACTTAGGGAAGGTCTTCTTTGTGCTGGTGACGTGTCCCCAGAGCCGGTCGCAGAACCGGTCAGAAAACAGCGGCCTTTGGTTGTAGAACGGAGGCGCAGCAGGAGCGTGCGTCCGCCAAGTTAAGGTAGCAAACAGTAGTCGGTGGTCGACGAGCAGACCGATCCCCGAGGCTGTCCTAATTGGTCTTGGCGGTGACACGCTTAATGCCCCACCTTGTTGCGAGACCAATGCCTTTGCCCGCTGCCCCTCTGCCTCGGTTTGCAACGCCGTGATGCCGCAGGTGCGCCAGGCCAAGAAACAAGCCGATCCGCAGGCCGGCCGCTGACGCGGCCCCTGCATCCAGAGAAGGAACGCCCCATGGCCGCACGTAAGAGCTCCCCGCGGGACCTGGCCGCGAAATCCAGGAAAGACGGGTTGGCAGCTGCCAACGCCGGACCCGTGGCAGGCCGGATCGCAGAACTTGATCCGGGCTTGGTTCATGCTGGCGGCCTCGAGGACCGCATTGACGTGAGCCAAGCAGAGATTGCCACTTTGGCGGAGAGCCTGCGCAAGGCCGGACAGAAGGTGCCGATCCTGGTGCGGCCGCATCCTGATAAGCCGGGTGAATACGAGATCGTCGCTGGACGGCGGCGCCTCGCGGCCTGTCGACTTGCCGGGATCAATGTGCGCGCCGAGATCCAGGACCTCGATGACGCTTCGCTCGTCATGGGGCAGGCAATCGAGAATATCGCCCGCGAAGACCTGACCTATATCGAACGCGCGAAGCTCGCCGCGCGCATGGTCGATGAAGCTGGACTCGCGGCCGCAGACATCGACACCGCCTTCTCCTGCGGAAAGACAGACAGATCGCGATATCTCAAGATCGGACGGGGCGTCCCCGATGACTTTCTGTCTTTCATTGGCAAGGCACCCGGGATCGGACGCCCCCGATGGGAGAAGCTCGTGGCCCACATGGCGAGCGACAAGACAGCGCTTCCCCGGATGCGTGAGGAGTTGGCAGCTGCCAACACCGAAGATGGCCGCCTCAGCGGGCCTGATGCCCGCTTCTCTCATCTCTACGACGCGGCCTTCCGGTCGGAGGTCAATCACAAGCCCGCCGAGCCCAGGACCTTGTCCGGTGACGAGATCTGGGTGCCCTCACATGACAAACCCGTCGGCACAATCAAGCGAACCGGGTCCGGTGTTCAGCTGACGCTTCGTGATGCCCCGGAGCCGGGCTTTCTCGACTGGCTCGCGGAGAACGGGCAACTTCTTGTCGTGCAGATGCTTCGGGAATACGGCACCTACCGGATGACCGAGGATCTCAGTAAGGCCGACAAAGACGAGAAGGCAAAAGAATGAGCCGGAAAACCAAGATCATCGCGGTCGCCACACAGAAGGGCGGCGCCGGCAAGAGCACGATCTCCATTCATCTTGCAGTTCAGGCAATGCAGTCGAAGAAGAACGCCCAAGTGATCCTGCTGGATCTCGACCCCCAGGGATCTGTCGCGGACTGGGCGCAGCTCCGCGAGGTCGAGGATCCGATCGTTTTGCAGGCCATGCCCGGCAATCTCTCTGCCTATCTCTCTCAGGCGCAAGAGGATGGCGCGGACTATGTGGTGATCGACACGCCGCCCCACGCGGGCGGCACCATTGATGCGGCGATCCGTGCGGCGGACCTGGTGGTCATTCCTATTCGACCTGGGCCTTTTGACATCAAGGCAGCTGCGGGCACGGTTGAGATCATGGCGCAGGCTGGCCGGCCGGGGATTTTTGTTCTGAGCCAGGTGGCTGCGGTTGGACCCGAAGGCGATGACACCGCCGCCGTGTTGCAGGATCTCTATCCGGACGTGCTGGTGGCGAAGGCGCGGCTTGGCCAGCGCAAGGCGTTCATGCAGGCGCTGATCTCCGGGCAGGCGATCACCGAATTCGACCGGCCGAGCTCGAAAGCCGTGGGTGAGATCAAGGCGCTGTTCCGGGAGGTGCGGAGCAAGCTGTGAATCCAGGCATTCATAGCTACCGCTGTATCATCTATCGAGAACTCGCCGAGGAACAGAAAGTCATATTTACGTGGGAATTGTAGTTACCGAGAGGATCGAAGAAGGCGAAGATACCGTTCTCGATGTCAGTATCGACCTGAGGCACAATGACGGGGTCGATATGTCTCTGTCCGGGAATCCGACTGTTATGACAGTGGACGATTTGCAGGTCTTTTCTCTTTTTCGGCGTCGTCGCCTCTCAACCATCGAAGCGGATGGTAATCCTCTCATCTACGCCCTCAAAGAACTGAATGGATATGCGATTGACGAAGCTGGCAAGGAGATCATGTGGAAAACGGCAGGCGAGATATTTCGAGCCTGGACATGCCCGTGGAAACCAACCCACGTCGTCTCCATCCCTTCCAGGCATTCGGTGAGCTTCGACCTGGCGTCCAAGATTGCAAGCTTTCTGGAGGTGGACCACGTCCCGGTGGCCCTTGTCCACAAGAGAACTGTCGCCGAGGTCCTGGAGGAAGCCGAGACCCTGAAGGACAGCGGTGCTGTGTCAAAGAGCGACATCAAGGCCTTCAAGAGCCAGCTCGGCCGTCTCTCAACAGCCCCGCCGGGAAAAACCTTCCAGATGAAGGAGGTCAATGTCCGTGTCAGGCAATACTTTCACCCATGGCGGATGGCTGAGGAGGCCAAGGACTTCATTGGTCACGATCTTCTTTTGGTCGACGATCTAATCGGGAGTGGTGCTTCGCTCTCGACTTGTGCCAATTGCCTGGTTGAGAACGGGCTCGCTGTGGTCGGCGGGATGAGCTTGTTCAGCCCTCTCGATCGGGAACTTGCCAAGAAGTCGAAAGGAGCGCGCCGCAAGAGGCGCAGAGGTGGAAAACCTTGACTTGAAGTGGCCTTTTTGCTACCTACATCTCAATCACAGACCGCACATACGCCCTGCGGTCTTTAAAGATAAAGCTTGGAGTGCCTTAGGGCACGTCAAGTGGGTCCGAGCCGCGCCGTTGAACGAGGCCTCCCGATAAGCGGGGATATCGTTCTTCCCAGGGATCGGCGGGAGAAATACGGAGGCGGGGAGATGATTGACTCATCTTCCCGTTTTTGCGTTAGCGGGTTGGAAGCTGCCAACTTCACCGCGCCATCATGTATTCGCTCTTCAGGACCAGCAATGTCATGACCTCGTCGTCACCCACACGGAACGATTGCTCAGCAAGCTCATACCGATCGGCGCCCTCTGTATCGAACCAGGTGTCCGCGTCCATAAGAGACAGCGAGATGTCGTCACGGACTCCCTTGTGCAGGATATCGTGAGCGTTGCTCTGTGGGTCGAGTGATCGACGCAGGAACCATCGCTCCCCGACGCTCTTCGATCTCTTGAACCAGTTGAGGCCGTCGCGGCTGTAGGAGGCCAGGAGACTCGGCTCGAAATCCAGATCCACCAAGCGATACGCCATGGCCGTCTTGCTGACAGAAAAAGCGTCCGAAAGAAGACGGACGGTGCTCATATCGAATTTCCGGAAGTCGTTCAGTGCGGTCTTGAGCATGAACTCCGGCATCAACAGCTCTGAGGCGAACCGGTTGGCGCCCTTCTCCCGGGACATTCCTCGTTCCCGCCCCTTGCTACCCCCGATATCCTCTTTGGCGCAAAACAGATGTTCTCCCCTGTGCCATTCCCAGTGCCCCAGTTCGTGTGCGAGGGAAAACCTCTGGCGCCGTAGATTTCCATGCGCGTCGTTCACGGCGATTATCGCGCGGCCGACGTCGGCTCGACCATGGATGCAAGCCTCACATCCGTTCATTTCCCGGTAGTCGACCTTGGCACCTTGAAGCCAGGCAATGGCTTCAAGGTTGATGTCTTCCGGTCGCTTCAGGCGCAAAGCCTGGAGGATCTCCTCAGCACGACGCGGAGAATGGGTCATTCATCATCTCCCTTTTTGTCGGGCCAAGCGTCATCGTCAAACAGGTCTTCCAAGTCCTTCTCGATCGCTTTTCTGTCTCTCTCGGACAGCTTCTTTCCATGGCGCGCGGCCACCGTATCCGGCATGAAGCTGTCGGGTCGGCTCTTTGGCCTACGCTGGGGCATGGAGACAACATTCTGGTTGCGCGTCGCACGATCCTTTTCTGCCGCAGCCTTGGCTTCCTTCATTGCCATTTCGGCGACCTCGTCTTTCGCGGTCTCCAGCCAAGCCCTCATGCGATCGCCGAAAGCAGCAATGTCCTCCCCGGCCTCTTCAGCCTCTTTCCGAACATCCTCGTCAGAAGCATTCGTGATAGCTTCGTCGATTTCCTCCGCCAGGCGATCTTGAAAAGTCTTCTTATCCTTCGCCATTGAGCATATCTTTCATTTCCGGGTGGGCGTTGCGTGTCCTTTTGACCCGCTGCACCACCGTGTTGTATTCCCCTTCATTCCAGTCGAGACCCGTCATGATCTCGAACTTCGATTGCCCTTCCTCCAGAGCCAGCAGATATAGCTGTGCATCGTCATCACCCTCGAAGAGCGCCATAAAGCGGGCCATGAACTCTTTCTCGAAGAGCTGACCTTCCTGGTTGCACGACGAGGCAATGTCCTTCGCGGCTTCCATGTCCTTGTCGGTGTGCTTGCGAAACCCGATCTTGGGGCGCTCCGATGCGATGCTCCTCATCACACCGGAGAGAAAGTCGATAAGCGCAACACCTTTGGGCCATTGGCGCGTCCCGGTGATCTCGCTTTTCATCACCCTCATGACGGCCTCTTGAAGTACCTCCTCTTCGTCGCCGGCCCGGTTGTTCCGAATGCACCAGTTCCGCGCCTTCTGAAGGAGCTTCCGGACTGCGACATCATCACGGAAGAGAAGGTCCAGTTCGTCATTGAATTCCTTGAGAGTATGGAACTCCTGGGGGGTATCTTTCGCCATGCCAATCGCCGTCCTCGCTGCTCTTCAAATGTATATGCGCACGCAGCGATCTACCGCGGTCAAGAAAATCTAAAAAAAATCTGAAGGCTGCGAACGCGAACCCTCTTGTGCCGCGCATACACCCTTGAAGGCGCCTGCTGCGGGCGTCGAGCAGGTAATAAGAGGATTACTACCATGACTACCAAACAGATCGAAATCGAAGATCTCTTGGCCGCCCTGAAGGCCGGACGCAAGCCCCGCGACCACGGCCCCTACAAGGTCAAGGTCGGGGACCACGATCTGAAATTCACCGACGCTGTCATCGACGATCCGACGCCCACCGGCCGCAAGATCATCGAGGGGGCCGGCTTCCGCAAGGCCGAGGAACACCTGGTGTTCCAGGTGCTGCGCAACGGTGAACTCGAGGAACTGCGCCTCGAGGAAACCACGGATCTGCGCCCCGGCCGGGTAGAGCGCTTCCTGGTCTTCCCGAGCGCGAAATCCTTCCGCTTCGACATCGATGGCAAGCGCCTCGAATGGGGTCACAAGGTCATCAGCGGGCGCGTGCTCAAGAAGCTGGCCGGGGTAGATCCCGCCAAGTTCGCCGTCTGGCAGGTGATCCCTGGCAAGGATGACATCCTGGTCGGCGACACCGATCTGATTTGCCTCGCGGATGCAGGCCTGGAACACTTCTTCACCGGCGTGCCCCAGACCACGGAAGGGGGTGCGGCATGAGTCTCCTGCCCCGTCAGGATCGCCGCTACCTCGAAGGGCGCGGCATCACCGTTCGCGAGGTCATCGAAGGCGCGAAAAAGGGCGTGATCCTCACCGGGATCACGCTGCCGGAAGGTAAATATCAGGTCGCCCAGGTGGATATCCTGATCATCCTGCCGCCCTCGTATCCCGAGGCCGCGCCCGACATGTTCTACGCCGCGCCGCATCTCAAGCTCGTTGCCGGTCAACGTGAGCCCCGCTGCACGCAGGCTCGAGAGGCCTGCGGTGGCCAGACTTGGCAGCGCTGGTCTCGCCACAACAACCAGTGGCGTCCCGGCACCGACGGCATCTGGACCATGCTGAAGCGGGTCGAAGAGGCCCTGGAGTGTTGATTGTCACTGAGAACTGACCCGGCATTGTCACCGAGATCTGACCCACCCAGTTGTTATGATCTGCTGATC
>NZ_JBHFPE020000021.1:0-28249 GCF_043355935.2 Roseovarius roseus
TCGCGGCCTGATCAGGCCCAAATCCGCATGCTCGGAGAACGCCGCTGGAGAATTTCCACCAGAATCGAGACACAACCCTGGCGCAAGCTTGAGCCAGAGAACAGAAGCTTGGTTTTGCGATCCTCAGGCACGATGGCAAAAGGGTTCGGTGGAGAAGCTGAACAAATGAGCGCGCCCGTATCTGCCACGAGACGCGCCCGTGGCCGCGTTCTCAAATCGAGATATGAAGTCGATTTGCGAGCGCTTGAACAGCACGCCCAGAAAGTGCCTGGGATGGAGAACACCGACCGAGGCTTTCAGAGAAGAGCTGATGAAACTGAGATAGTGGAAACCGTCGCAACGACCCTTAAGATTCCACGGTTGCGCACTACCCCCAACTGCGACTCTTGTTAGAAAACAGTAGTTTATCTGACCGAGGGAATTGGGATGGGTCGATTCCCCTGCCCCTCGGTCCAGGGCCGGAAAAGCCCGCGTTCGTTGGCGCAAAATCGTCGCGTATGCGCCCGCGGTTTCGGTGCCGTCAGGTTGACTATTGCCGCATTCTTAGCTAACTTAGCTAAGCGTAATCGGAGGTGCCCGTGCAATACAACGTCCACACGGCCAAAAGCCAACTGTCCAAGCTGATCGAAGCCGCCTTGGCGGGCGAGGATGTCGTTATTTCCAAGGGATCGAAACCGGTTGTCAGGCTGACCGCAATCCCGCAGGGTAGTTTCCGCCTCGGAACCTTGAAGGACAAGATCCGCACATCGCCGGATTTCCTGGAGCCGATGACCGAAGACGAGCTGGCCAGCTGGGAATGACATCCGTTCTGTTGGATACGCATGCTTGGGTCTGGTCGTTTCTCGATGATGACCAACTCTCGCGAACGGCCCGGGGCGCCATCGAAAATGCGGATGCGGTGTATGTGAGTCCGATCAGTTTCTTCGAGATCGGTCAAAAGGTGGGGATCGGCAAGTGGCCCGAAATGGCGCCGCATCTCCGCGACCTGCCCGACATCCTGCGGGGGCAAGGCGGGCTGACTGCCACATTGACCCCCGATATCTGCATTCACGCAAGCGCGCGGGCGTGGGATCACAGGGACCCGTTCGATCGGTTGATTGCGTCCACGGCCGAGCTTTCGGGCCTACGGCTGATATCAAAGGACGCTGTGTTTTCCGGCCTTTCGGACATCCACGTGGTCTGGTGATCCATCCGTAGGGTGTGCGCCCCTCGGCGTGGGCGGCTGAACACCCAGTCTTGCTCATCAGGCGCAAAAAGGCCCATCCACGAGGGGACAGGCCTAATTCTATAGATCAGGCAGGCGATCAGTCTTCGAATTCAGGTTGGTTTTCGAGCGCCTCTTCACTGCTGTCGATGTAAATTCGCAGATCGCCGCGGCCTTCCTCTTGCAGGAACTGCAACTTGTCGAAGGTCACGGCAACGGGCTTCTCTCCAAGCCCCAGAAACCCACCGACGTTGATGACGACCCTACCGACCTTGCCGCTTTCATCGAGGACCAGTGATTCAATCTCGCTCACGCTTTCGTCATTGGCGCCATAGACGGCAGTGCCTTCGAGGTCTTTCGACGTCATCCGGCGCACGGCTTCCTTGTTGGCCTGCTGGTAGCCCTCACGTTCGACCGATGGGCGTGTCGTCATCTCACGCTCGCCATCCATCGCGGCATCACCGGCTCCGGCGTTTTCGGCAAGATCCAATAAGTTGACGATGCCGGGTAAACACATACAAAAAGGCCGCCCCTAGGCGGCCTTTTTGTATCATTTCAGTATTTTGTCTTAGGCAGGGCGCTTGCGGCGACGCACTGCGGCGAGGCCGCCCAGACCAGCAATTAGGAGCCAGCCTGCGGCAGGAAGCGGAACCGGCGCTAGAGGCGTTTTGACCTCAGTTGCGAATTCCTCAAAACCTCCGTCCGAAGCATAGCCCGTGCAGACTAGATTCGGCTGAGATCCAGTGCAATTCTTGCCCAAGACAACGTGCAGCATGAAGAAGGAATCAGCAGCAATTCCGTCGAAAAGAGATTTTTCGATCTTTATTTCCATGTCCCCCTGACCACTGCCACCGCTGAAATCTACGGTGTCGATCTGGGTTCCAAGTGAGAACAGGAGGTTGTCGGCAGTGAACGCCCCCGTCCCAAAGCTGTTGTTTTGGCCATCTGTGTCGGCCCAAATGTCAAATGTCAGGAAGCTAAGGGTATCTTTCCCACCCCCATTCGGCTCGTTCCAGTCACCGAACAGGGAGTAAAATCCACTGTCCTCCACAAGATTTCCGAAGGTCAGTGCACGAGTGAAACCTGGCGAACGTTTTTCATCGAATTCGAAGCCTGAATTCGACAGACCGGAGTTATAGCCTTCTTCGATCGTGTTATTCTGGATTGTCAGGAACGGATTGATCACACCTGTTCCAGCGGTCGGAGCGAAGTCCTTCGCTGTGAATGTTACTTTGCCCTGCGTGTAACTCGATCCGTCAGTCGTCAAGTTTATGGGGACAGCGAAGGCTGGCCCACAAAGTCCCACGGCCATAGCGCTAGCGAATGCTGCGGTCGTATATTTACCAAGTACCATTTACGCCTCCTCTCGGCGAAATCGCCGAATACTGATCGGCAAACCCGCCGAATACTAATCTCACATGCTACCACGCCACATTCTTGCCACAAAGCGCTGTACTCTAATTTGAGCTCTACCTCACGAAATACAACGCAGGGTTGCGGATTTTTCGGTTTTCCGCTTGGAATTTCAGCCGATGGGTGTGTTGGGAGCTTTCATTTGGTTGGTTTGCGCCCAATATTAACCCCTCAGTACCGAATCACTGCCAGAACCGAGGCGGGTTCGTCATTCGCCTGGATGGCCGACCGAACCTTGGGCGTCGTCGTCGCTTGACTATGAAGATGGATTGGCATGGTCGCACTCCGTCCCGAACATCTCTCGGCGACAACAGTACATCTTTAGCGGGCTGCTGGTCGTATTGAATACCATGGAATAAGGATGTGTCCGAAACTCGTGTTGGTTTTGCGATTCATACGCCAGCCATGAGGATATCTACTGCCCGGATGATCAGATCGCCCTGGCTCGCAACACTCCCAGTGCGCCGCAAGCTCGACCGTCGCACAGACGCAATCAGTCGTGTTGCAAGGATCAGGCGCCCGCCGTCATGCTGGAGTTCTGGGTTTAGTTGGCGCACCGCCGGATAGCCGTCTAAAAGTGGAATGACGACTACGGACGGATCGGGCGGCAGAAGGTCACTTTCAACAACGACCATGGCGATGCCTTTGTATTCCGCGACATCAAAGCGGTTCAGTTGTTCCATGACGCCCCTGCGGGCACTGTAATGATGTCGGCCAGCGGATGACCGTGGCGCTCGTGCCAGTCCGATTGAGCCGCGAATGCGTTTGCGTTTTCGGCGAGCCACTTCTTGCGACGGGTCTCGGCGATGGCCTTGAGGAGCGCCGCCTCGGCCACCGCAGAGACGTTGATCCCAAGCTCTTTTGCACGGTCAAGGGTCTCAGCATCAAGCGTCAGGGAGGTCTTGCGCTTCGTCGCAACTGCCATATGATCATACTCCATTATAATACCGTCAAAATATACCGCCTTCGAGCGAAGTACAAGGCCGGTAGATAAGAGATCCGGATCGCCAACACGTTTTGCGGACATCGCCTATAGTAAAAGCTTGCTGTGCGCGGGGATCTGCGAAGCAAATGGAATCGAGCACCGCTTGACCAAGCCAAACCATCCGTGGGCCAATGGCCAAGTCGAGCGAATGAACCGCACGATCAAGGACGCGCCGGTGAAACGATACCATTATGACAGCCATGATCAGCTGCGCACGCACCTTGCCGACTTCATGGACGCATACAACTTCGCACGCAGGCTAAAGACCCTCAACGGCCTCACGCCCTACGAATACATCTGCAAGATTTGGACTTCGAACCAGATCGATTCATCCTAAATCCGATCCACTAAATGCCGGGACTGAACACCAACAGTTTTTTTAAAAGGGGATTTGCATCTTGTGCACGGTAATGCTACACATTTGTGTATCACTGGGCTGGTGGGAGGCATCAATGGGCGCATTGAATATTCGTGACATTGGGGAGGACCGCAAAGCTGCGTTGGATGCGGAAGCCAAGGCGCAGGGCGTGTCGGTTTCGGAACTCGTTCGGCGATATCTCGACGAAGGTGTCGAAAGAGCGAGATCGTCGCGGGCGCATAAGGAGTGGCTTAAAGAGTCCCGGAATGGCCTGGCCTTCGAGGCCGCAGCGCTGGGGCGTGACGGGCCAAGCCTTGCCCGCTATCGCAGGGTGCCGGGAGCCGGAGAGGGCAGGTGACCCAGTTTTCGCTTTGTAGGGTGCGACATGAGGATGCGTTGGTATGCCGCATTCAGACGGATCTGGGAGCCGACACGGCGTATCTTCTCTGCGCGCCGGTGGTACGGCAAAGTGAATGGAGCATTCCGATCCCGATGCTGCACATTCCATTCGAGTTCGACGGCGAGGCTTATCTGATCTTGATGTCGCAGATGCTCGCTTTGCCGACTGCCTCGCTCGGACCGGTCGTCGGTTTTGCAGGTGCGGTGCGGGACGAAATCGTGCGTGCCGTCGACCTTCTTGTTGTCGGCTTCTGACTAGAGGGCTCTGCCCTGCCGCTCGACGAGCAAAAATATGTGCAACTTGTCGAGGTGAACATTTCTACTTTGCGCGGCAACGGACGTTTCAACTTTGGTTGCAACATCGTCATGGGAAAGATCATGAAGGCGGTCGCGGCATAACAATTTGACAAAGCCTCCATGCCAGTATGATGGCCGGCCCTTTAGGCTACTACTGCTCTGAGTCTGACGCATCTTACCGGTTCCCTCGGAATTGATCGAGCTTGTCCAAGGCGCGGCGTTCCCGGGTGAGAATATTCTCGGCGGTTTTGGTCCATTTGAAGGGCTTGGGCCTCTCGTTGTGGTGCGCCAGATAATCGTAGATCGCGGCCTCAAGATCATCGACGCTGGAATAGCTGCCGCGCCGGATGCGCCTTGACGTGATCTCGGCGAAGAACCGTTCGACCAGGTTTAGCCAAGACGCACTGGTGGGCGTGAAGTGGAGCTTGAAGCGCGGGTGCTTGTCCAACCAGGCCTTCACCTCGGGCGTCTTGTGGGTGGCGTAGTTGTCGAGCACCAGATGCACATCGCGCCGTGTGGGCACAGCGTTGTCGATCTGTCGCAGGAATTTCAGGAACTCCTTCGCACGATGGCGCGGCATGCAATCGCCAATGACCGTGCCCGATTTCGCGTCCAGCGCCGCGAACAGCGTGGTCGTGCCGTGACGCTTGTAATCGTGGGTCATGGTGGCTGCCCGGCCCTTCTTGAGCGGCAGCCCCGGCTGGGTGCGGTCGAGTGCCTGGATCTGGGACTTCTCATCTACGCACAACACGACGGCCCGGTCCGGCGGGTCGAGGTAAAGGCCCACGATATCGGTGGCCTTCTCCTCGAACTTTGGGTCGTTCGAGACCTTGAACCCCTTCGTGAGATGCGGCTTCAAGCCAGCTTCCGCCCATATGCGGCCGACGCTCGACGGCGAGATACCCATGGCTTCGGCCATCAGCGCGCGGCTCCAGTGCGTGGCATTGTCTGGGGTTTCCTGCACCGTCTTGGCGATCACCTTCAACCTTGTTTCCACGGGCAGAGGCGGCACCCGCGAGGGCCGTGTCTTATCGCGCTTGAGGCCAGCCACGCCCTCATCAAGATACCGCTGCTGCCATCGCCAGACCGTGGGCTTCGACGTGCGCGCGCGTCGCATGATCTCGAACGTGCCATGACCGTCCGCTGTGGCCAAGACGATCTCCGCCCGCCAGACAAGCTTGCGCGCAGTGTTGCGGTTGCTGATCAGCGCTTCAAGATCAGCACGGTCGGCGGGGCCAAGGTAAAGGCAGATGTCAGAGCGTCGCATCCGCTGATCATGCCACAGCCGGACATCATTGGGAATCCTATGTCAGGTGGGGAACACTACCCCCCTACACTTACCGCGAGATCCAATGAATGGTCGTGATTATGCCCTGCCAAAATATAGTATTTTCTTCAGGAAGCCGGCCGGTCGGAGCGCGCGGCAACATCAAGGGCTGAAGAGGCCCGCGACCTTTCGGCCATGCTTGTCCAGTGATCGGTTCTTCGCAAAGGCGAGTGCCCGGGCCGTCGCGATTTCCGCGCGCTCTGTCCTTGCGCCCTGCAGCGGTACCGGCCCCCCGACCGACACGTCGAGGTCCGGACCATGCTCGGACAGGCCGCACCCAAGCCGTCTCGCGATGTCGCTTTCGAGGGCAATCGCGGAGGGTGGGTTTGCGGAACCGGCGGCAATCAGAAGGGCCGCGTTCTCATCATAGGCCATCACCGTTCGATCACCATCGAAACACCGGGCCGCCGCCGCCGCAATCTCCTGAAGCCGCGCGGCGAACTCTTCGGGCGAAGCTTGGCCTTGCAGCTCTTCGACGTCATCTATGCTGATCGCGAAGATTTTTATCTCATCCACCTTTTTGCGCGGCAACCGGGTGAGAAAGCTCGACAGGGCCCTATAGTCCACAAGACTGCCCACAGCTTGAAGGCGCAGGCCCCCGGGACGTTGGCCGCGCTGGCGGTCTTCCTGCCGGAGCGTACCTGCATCGTGCCCAGACTGGATCGCGTCCTGCGCCAGCCTCAGCTGTGTTCCCAACTCTTCAATATCGAACGGTTTGGTGATGTAGTCGGTTGCACCTGCCCGATAGGCATCCCCCATGTGCTGTATGTCCCGCATCGCGCTAAGCATCAGGATTGGCGTCCCGCGATATTGCGGGATCTTCCGAACCTCTCGGCAGAGTTCGATACCATCCATGCCGGGCATGCTGATATCGAGCAGAAGGCATTCAAAGCCTTTCCCCGAGCGGGTCAGTAAATCCAACGCCTTTTCCCCTGATTCAGCGAGTACAACATCAAAGAAACCGGCCTTTGCACAGAGCATCGGCACAAGGTCCAGGATGAACGGATCATCATCGACCGCAAGGATCCTCATCGGCGCTTTGAGTTGCGAACTCTGCGGGACGTCTGGCGCATCGGATGAGCGTGGATCTTCATTCGCGCTCCAGCGGCTTGTCGCGGATGGGCCTCGAACAGATCTAGCAAGAGAAGTGATGGCCATCTGGGCAAGCGGCAGCAGAATTGTGACGGCCGCCCCCACCAGCGCATAGATGCCAAGAGCAAGCCAAAACGTTTCGCCAAGAAAAAGAGTGACCAAGGAGGCCAGCAGCCCAGCAACGGCACCCACCAGAAGATATCCAATAATCATAAACTCATCTCTCCCGACATTTTCCCGCCCGCAAGATCTTCATAGTCAAAACGCGAGATTCCGGGTCGCAACTGCTGCAGTAAGGCCTCATTTCTGGAACGAACCCGCTAAGCATGTGGGGTAGGTCACAGTACAACTATAAGCAGTTTATCTTGAGCGGATGGCAAAATGATGGCGCCGCCGGGAAATAAGTTCGACTTGTGGGAGATAGGCGGCAGTAGAGGAGGGCGTGAAACGCGTCACACCCCGTCAATCAGGATATCCAGGGCCTGTTTCAAGGCATCGCGATGCACGCCCAGAGAGCCGACCGGCGGCCCCAATTCGGTGCCCGGAACCGCGGCCAATTCCTGAATGCGCACGATATATGCCAGGCCTTCGACCTCGGCGGGCGGCGTCAGCCCCGGAAATGCGGCATAGCGTCACGTCTCACGCAATGGCGCGACGATGCGGGACGCGTTGATACCGATCAGGTCGGTCTGGAGGTCTACAACAAGTTGTCCGCTGCGGAGGCGATGAAGGTCAAACTGGGCCATGAGGGCAATATGCTAGAAGTTTCTGAACGGCGTAAGCAGTAACCCGTCCCGGACGATCTCTTCGGTATAGGTGGCGATCGCTGCTCGGTTTTCAGTACGCCACAGACGATTGCATTCCGTCTTGGTCGCCTCGGAAATAGCGGCTTCTGCAAGGCGTGACATGTTGAGGCCAAGCGTCCGGGCCGTTTCCACCACGTCCGACTCGAGCGTCAGATTTACCTTTACGCGTCCCATGAGAGCCTCTCCGAACATACTGATGTTATGGGAGCATGAATGATACGCCTTACCTGGGCAAGACGAGGTCCCGGAGGCGAAGCATGGGCACCCGGACTCTTGACCAACTGGATGGATAAAGGCGCCAGGTGTTTGATCCCAGGGTTTGACGGGCACCTGCCTTGCCAGATCAGACTGCGCCATTTTGCCAGTACCCGGAAATAATCGTTATGTCCAAAGGGCTCGGTCTGTAGGATCACCTCCATAGAGAAGGGCGCGATTTGAGGTCATGGCGATATTCGGGGCACATATCTTGCGCATGGTCGGCGCCAAGCTTGCAGGAAGCAGGCATACGAGACCATCCCCGGCCGCGCCATTCCTGGCGGTCGGGGATATTCATGGCCGGGCGGATCTGCTGGCGGAGTTGCTGGGCCGGATGGCTGCGGATCATTCGGGCTGGCCGGTGGTTTTTCTGGGTGATTATGTCGACCGGGGACCGGACAGCCGCCGGGTTCTGGATCTGCTGATGGCGGCCACGGCCAATGGCGGCGCCACCTGCCTGATGGGCAATCACGAGCGTATGCTTCTGGATTTCGTGGAGGATCCGGCGCCCCGCGGCCCGCGCTGGCTGCGCAACGGCGGGGTTGAGACGGCGGCTAGCTTTGACGTGAGGGTGCCGGAGGGCGCGCTGGATGATCCGGCCGCGCTGGAGGCCCTGCGGGATGTGTTTGTCGCAGCGATGGGCGTGAACCGGATTGAATGGCTGCGCGCACTGCCTCTGGTCTGGCGCAGCGGGAATGTATGGGCGGTTCATGCGGGGGCCGCGCCCGGGCGTCCGATGGACCGGCAAAGCCCGGATGTGCTGCTTTGGGGGCATCCGCAATTTTTGCAACAGGCGCGCGATGACGGCCAGTGGATCGTCCATGGGCACACAATCACGGATGTGCTGCAGGCTCGACAGGGGCGGATCGGCGTCGATACCGGCGCGTATGCTACCGGCATATTGAGCGCTGCGGCCGTCACGCCTGGGGGGGTCACATTCCTGCAGGCGCATGGCGGGTGATCGTGGCCCCAGCGCGATTTCGATCCGCCGCTGATCCGCTGCCAGTTCGCTGTCGCGGCGCCCCCCCCTTGCGCGAAAAGAGGGTTTTCGGTCAGGATGGGGCAAAGGCCGCGATGGGCGGCGCTTCTTCGGCCGGACTATGATTTCGCGATGTCTTTGATCCTTCTTACGCGCCGAAAACTGCTCAAGCGGCTGGCTGGGCTGACCGGGTTGGTCCTTGTGCCTGGGGCGGCGCTGTCCCAAGGCAATCTGGCGGCGGGGGTGGCGGCGGCGAAGAAGGGTACGGTCCTTGTGCGGCTGGCGACGCTTCTGGGGCTGGGGCCGGGGGGGCGGCCTTTGGCGCGGGTCGACATCCCCCCGACCAGCGCGCCGGTGCTGGGCAAGGATGCGCAGGGCGCGGGGCACCGCCTGCTCTGGCAACTGATGTTCGAGGGCCGCGCGGCGGGCAATCACGGCGATCTTTACGAGAATCGCGATCGCGGCCATTCGCGGCTGCCGGCGGGCGCCCATCCGCAGCTGACGCATGTCGTCTATGACGACGCGGCGCGCAAGGCCGGCCTCGATTACGGGCTCGCCGGGCCAGTGATCTTTGAGGTGCCAGTGATCGGAAATTCCTCGACCGCGATCAAATCTGGGCTGTTCTGGCGTTCGCTGCCACGCCATGCGCTGCTGAGCCCGGGCGGACCCCAGACGCTCTATCAGAATTACCTGGCGGGGCAGATGCATGTCTATCCCGAACACCGCGATCATGATCCCAAGCACGGCGATCTCATCCCGGCCAATACGCCCTATTTCCTGATCTCGCAGGGCTCGTCGGGTTCGGACCGGGGGCTGCTCAAGGCGCTGGCGATGATCCTTGCGGCGCTGCGCCCCGAAACCAAGGCGTTTTTGCACAAGACTCAGCTTTTGGCGCCGACGGTACAGATGATCCTGCGCCGCAACCTCACCTCCGTGCGCAGCCGGGCGGCGTATCTGACGGGCTTGGCGCATCCTTCGGTGATTCCCAGCGATCAGATCAACCTGATGCGCATGGTGCGACTGGCCAATGCACTGACGCCGGAGATGGTGCCGCCCATGGTGCGGCTATCGGTCCTGTCGGAAACGGAGGGCACGGAAGGCATCGACTATTTTGGCGAGGGACTGAGCGAGCGGATCTTCGACACGCCCGCCGCAATCGCCCGGCTCTGGCGCGGGAGCGGCGCAGAGCGCCGCATGATCGTCTCGGCCGAGGCCACGCGCGATCCGAACGGGGGCAGCCCCGAGTTCGAGTGGCGGGTGCTGCGCGGCGATCCTGCCCGCACGCGGGTAGAGCCGCTGGACGCGCGTGGCCTGCGGGCCCGCATCACGCTGGACTGGCAATTGCCGCGCCCGGTTCCGGGGCGACCCGACATCCTGTCTTCCCGCGTCGATATTGGTGTCTTTGCCCGCTCGGGTTCGCAGGACAGCACGCCCGGCCTGATTTCGATCCTGCTTCCGCAGCATGAAGCGCGCCGATATGGCGCCGGCCCAGATGGCGCGCTGCGGATCGAAAGCATCGACCGCCGGGTACCGAAAGGCGGCTATGCCGACCCCGCCCTGTTTCCGCGCAGCGACTGGCGCGATGTCTATCGCTACGGGCCGGATGGCGCGCTGCTGGGGTGGGAGAGGGACGGCCCCGGCGCGCGCACCCGGTTCGATGCGGCCGGCCGGATGATCGCCGCTGAGGGGCCGGTGCCGGTGCGGCACATGGTCGAGCGGGAGACTGAAGCGATGCCTCGGATCGTCATGCAGAGTGCCTCCCGCCCCAAGGCGAAATAGGCGCGGGCCAGGAGGGCCCGGCGCGGTTATGCAGCAATGATTCGCTGAAGTCAGGCCCGCACGCTGCGACCTGTAGGTATTGATCCGATGACAATTCTACTTGGGGTTGCGCCCATTGTTTACGTTGGGGCAAGAAATCCTCGTGGTAACAAGAGCGTATCATCAAAACAGGAAACAATCGCCCTTATTGGTAAAGATTTCTAGGAAATCAGGCGATTCTGTGGCATCAGTAAAGAAGCGCCTGCACAAGTATTTTTTGGCGTAGTGTTGTCTATTTTAACCATTGAAATGGGGGAATGAACGGTGAGTATATCAACAAAAATCTTGGGAGCTGCGGCAGCCATCGCAATGACGGCTCTCGCCGCGCCAGCGGCATATGCAGCCACAGTATTCAATCTGGGAGGCTCCAGTACGGAAGCGTCTTCGTTTGCCTACTCAGTCGATGGCATCGGCCTGACGGTCACGGGTGAGCGGAATTTCTTTGGTTGGGACGATGTCGATGTCACAAGACGTACTGGCGGGTTGGGCGTGACTGGATTTCTTGATACTAGCAGTGCGCTCGACGGTCAGATCGACGAACGGTTGACGTTCAGCTTCGATCAGAACGTGAAAATGATGTCGATCATGTTTACTGCATATGATGACAATGATCCCTACGACATCTACGTTGATTCCGGCGCCGGTCTTACACTGATCACAGGGGATTCGAATGCCAACCCCTACCTGTTCTCGCCGTTCCTCACTGGCGATACATTGCGTATCGCCGTTGATGGCAATGCTTCGGCTTTCCGAGTCAGTTCAATGACGGTTGCAGCCGTTCCGCTGCCGGCCGCCGGTTGGCTGATGATCGCGGGTCTGGGCGGCCTTGGCGCCCTGCGCCGCCGTCGGAAGAACGCTGCAGCTGCATAACGCAGGCTGCGAGACGGATATCGGGAAGGGCCGCATGATGCGGCCCTTTTCTTTAGCGATACGGGACGCCGGAGAGGTGCCGCTGGCAGTTGGCGCCGAGGGTGCAGATGATCCTGCGCCGCAACCTTACCTCCGTGCGCAGCCGGGCGGCGTATCTGACGGGGCTGGCGCATCCTTCGGTAATCCCCAGCGATCAGATCAACCTGATGCGCATGGTGCAACTGGCCAATGCGCTGACGCCGGACATGGTGCCGCCCATGGTGCGGCTATCGGTCCTGTCGGAAACGAAGAGCACGGAAGGCATCGACTATTTCGGCGAGGGACTGAGCGAGCGGATCTTCGACACGCCCGCCGCCATCGCCCGACTCTGGCGCGGGAGCGGCGCAGAGCGCAGCATGATCGTCTCGGCCGAGGCGACGCGTGATCCGAACGGGGGCAGCCCCGAGTTCGACTGGCGGGTGTTGCGCGGCGATCCCGCCCGCACGCGGGTAGAGCCGCTGGACGCGCGTGGCCTGCGGGCGCGCATCACCGTGGCCTGGCAACTGCCGCGCCCGGTTCCGGGGCGGCCCGACATTCTGTCTTCTCGCGTCGATATCGGCGTCTTTGCCCGCTCGGGTCGGCAGGACAGCGCGCCGGGACTGATCTCGGTGCTGCTGCCGCAGCACGAAATGCGCCGCTACGGACCCGGCCCGAATGGCCAGATGCGGATCGAAAGTCTCGACCGGCGGGTGCCGGAGGGCGGCTATGCCGACCCCGCCCTGTTCCCGCGTAGCGACTGGCGCGATATCTACCGCTACGGCCCGGATGGCGCGCTGCTTGGGTGGGACAGGGAAGGGCGCGGGCGCGCGGCCAGTTTGATGCGGCCGGCCGGTTGGTCACCCCCAAAGGCCCGTTTCCAGTCCGGCACATGGTCGAGCGGGAGACTGAAGCGGTGCCTCGGATCGTCATGCAGAGTGCCTCCCGCCCCAAGGCGAAATAGGCGCGGGCCAGGAGGGTCCGGCGCGGTTATGCAGCATTGATTCGCTGAAGTCAGGCCCGCACGCTGCGACCTGTAGGTATTGATCCGATGACAATTCTACTTGGGGTTGCGCCCATTGTTTACGTTGGGGCAAGAAATCCTCGTGGTAACAAGGGCGTATCATCAAAACAGGAAACAATCGCCCTTATTGGTAAAGATTTCTAGGAAATCAGGCGATTCTGTGGCATGCTTATCCATGACCGAAGGCGGCGACCGCGCGCCTCTTTTGACGCGATATTATCTAATCTGACCATTGAAATGGGGGAATTAACGATGAATATCAAGAAAACTCTATTATCTACCACCGTTGCTGCTGGGGCGGTTGGTATCTTCCTGATGGGAGCTACAAGCGCATCGGCAGCAACACTGTCAATTGATGGCGGCACAGCAGGGGTCATTCCCGGCGGCTCAGCGGTGAATGACGGGCTTGGCCCACTCGGGCTGGCAAACCCGCTTGCGGGTTTTTATGGTTCGACGATCAATTTGTCTGGCCCGGCCAAGGTGACCTTTACGCTGCTGGGTTATGAAGCTGGATTCAACAACACATTCACTTACGGCTCGGATGAGTTGAACGGTGGTGGCGGTGTTGGTGGGTCTACTGGAACTTGGAGTGCAGCCGGACTTGATAGCTTCATGGCGATCGCCGGGGCCGGCACCCTTGCTTTCAGTTTCAGTACCGATGGCAATGGCGGTTCGACCGCAGTGAATGGTTCCAACCCCGATAACACTGGACCGGAGATCAACTTCTTCGCGTCCGCTGCTGGGGATCAGAGTGGCAAGTTTGTCTATCTGTTCCTGGATGACGGTGGTGCGGGGAATGACGACAACCATGATGACCTAGTGGTTCGGGTAGACGTGGCCCCCGTGCCGCTTCCGGCAGCGGGAATCCTACTGTTTGGCGCGCTGGGTGGTCTGGCCGCCATGCGCCGCCGCAAGAAAGCTGCATGACGCCAAACTGCAAAAGAAATTTGAGAAGGGCCGCATCTGCGGCCCTTTTTTTGTCTCCGGCGATGCACGGGGTCGCGATTCGCAATGGGGGCGCTTCCCGGGAGTATGCCCTTTGGCGACAATCCGATCTGAAATTGTCTATTGGCGCACCTTGCGAAAAAATACCCCCCCGGTTGTGTAAAAGAAGAGCATGGCACGGTTAAATATGGCAAAAATGTGATTTTTGGTGTTGTTAAGGGAAACCAAACCAACTTAGGGTCGTTAAACCCGTGTGGTTCTAGTTTTGAAGGAGATTAAGATGACAACTAAGATTAAAATTGCCAGCGTTGCCGCTGGTATGCTCGTGGCGAGCGCCGTAGGCGCCTCTGCCGCAGTGATTGACTTTGGGGCAAGCGAGAGTTCGGGGGGTTCAGTTACAAACTTCCCCAACGCCGAGCCCCTTATTGCTGAATTCTCCTTCGAAGAAAATGAGGATAATGGGGCTTTCTTTGCATATCAGGATCTGACCGTGGGCCGTGAGTTTTCCATCCTGCTGGAAGACTATCAGCCGAGCTTTTCGGGGACTGCGCAAAGCTTCTTCTCGATTTTGAACCTTGACACATCCAGCTATGTGACAACGGCCAGCACCTGCTCAAGCACGATTGCGGCGATTGATGGCGCCAGCTGTAATCCCGTGAATGGTGCGGAAGGAGATGCCGGAAATCCCCCGCCCATCTCCTTCTCGGGGCTTGCTGCCGGAAATTACCGCATCGGGTTCTTTGAGAGTGGCGATCCGGAGACGACCCAGCTGGACGTCCGTGTTTCGGCCGTGCCCCTGCCTGCTGCTGGCTTCATGCTGTTTGGCGCGCTGGGTGGCCTGGCCGCCATGCGTCGCCGCAAGAAAGCTGCATGACCCCAAGCTGCAAAAGAAGTTTGAGAAGGGCCGCATTAGCGGCCCTTTTTGTTTTTGCGGCGAATCGGCGTGCTAATACTGCAAGGCAGTGAAATGTTCATCGAATGTGCATAATGGCCGCACTCTGGGGGAATTGATCCCCGAGCAGTCAGCCTGCGCCCCCTGCGCCCCTGAAAACAAGGCAAAGATAGGGCGGATCCGAGGCATTTCTGTTTGCCCGGCGCGCTATCTGATTTATGTTATATTTAGATGTGCGTTTCGAGGCTTGGAGATTGGTATGAGTTTTGTGGGGAATATCTTGGGTAGGACCGGTGCTGCGGCGCTGGCGGTTGCGGGGGTCTTTGCCGTTGCGCCCATGGCGAATGCCGCCGCGATTCATGCAACCTCGGCAGAAGTCATCAAGGATGGCCCACGCGGTACGGCGGACGGACGAGACGATATCTCCAACGCATTCGGCGAAGCGGATGGCGCATTCTTTGAGCTTGGCTACGATGCCGTGGTCGAATTTCAGTTCGGCACGCCGACCGGTCAGGCTTTTTTTGCGTCCGGGGCCCTTATCGAGGTGACGTTCAACGAAAACCCCAATTGGAAGGAGGCGGTGCTGATCGAAGTTGGCCGCAAGGGGATTGCCGACAGTTTTGTCGCGGCCAATCCGACCCCCTTCATCAATAGCGAAACCTTCGACGATCCCACCTTCACTGCGGACGGTGTATTCGACACCGTGCGCCTGACGGATCTGACCCGGACCCTGTTCTCCGGTAGCGCGAACGATGGCGTGTCCGGCTCCGGTAACCCCATTGCGGGCCTGGGCGGAGGCTCCTCCTTTACCGCTGGCGGAGCTGGGTCTTCGGATCAAAGTGCTGGCCTGCCCTCGGCTACGGGCCCCACAGGTGGGTTCGACGTGGATGCGATCACCGTGATGCCCGTGCCGCTTCCGGCTGCGGGATTTCTGCTGATCGGGGCGCTTGGCGGGTTGGCCGCCCTGCGCCGGCGCCGCAAGCCGGCCTGATCTTTGGGGACATGATCCAGTGGCTAGAGAGGCCGCATGACGCGGCCCTTTTCGCGTTTCAGATCTCGAGCCCCGCGGCCTGACGCAGCATCCAGGCCATCCGCACGAGTCGCAGGCGGATCAAGGTGACTGCCGCGCGCCAGCGATCACCCGCGCCCGAAAGGGCCGGGCTTCTCCATATCCTGGGCAGATGGGCCAGGATGCTGAGCGGCATCATCAGCCCCTTCAGCGCCCATTTCAGCCGCGCCCCCGCGTCCCCGCCAGTCTGTCCGAACATTTCCTGCGTGATACGCCGCCACTTGCCGCGCAGCGCCGGCCAATCCTGACGCGACGGATGCCCCACGCGCAGGCTGTCCTCGTAGACGAGCCGATATCCCTTGGCCGTCGCGCGAAAGGACCAGTCGCGATCCTCCGAGACGCCGCCGCGAAACGGGCCCACATCCTCGAACACATCGCGCCGGGTGATCAGGTTACCCGTGCCGGAAAACCCCTGCACCTCGATATACTGGCGAAAATCGAAGGCGAAGACGGCCTCGAATGCCTCGGCCCCGCTGCGTGGCGGCGGGGTTTCGTCAAAGACCTCGACCCGCCCACCGACCAGGTCGGCCCGGCCCGCCACCGCACGGCCGACAGCCACCCAGTCGTGGGCCGGAAGGCAATCGGCATCGATGAACATGAGGCAAGGCGCGCGCGTCTCGGCCACGCCACGGTTGCGCGCGGCGGCGGCGCCTTTCTGACGCTCGAGGGCAAAGCGGATACCGGGAAATTTCGCCTCGGTCGCGGCCAGGGACTGGGACGAGCCGTTATCGACGACCAGGACCTCACAGCCGCAAAGCTCATTCTCCATCAGGGCCGCAAGGCAACGCTCCAGCCGCATCACATCATTGTAATGCGGAATGATGATCGCAATTTCGGGCATCGCGGCTCCTTCCGGCTGCTCCCGCTCCTATGCAGGCACCCGGTCCTCAGGAATAGTAGTCATACCCTTCGGCATCGCTGGTATAGCGGCATTTGTTCAGAACCATGCCCATCACGTTGGTCAGCTCCGCCACCTGCCGTTCGGCCTGATCGAGGCGCTTGAGCGGGGTGTTTTCCGCGGCGGCGATGATGATCGCGCAGTCGACATTCTGCAGAAAGGCGATGTTGTCGTCGCTGCTATTGAGCGGAGAGAGGTCGAAGAACACTAGCTCCGGGGCATAGTCCGTCTCGATCTCTGCGAGCACGTCGCGGGCGCCGCGGCTCAGCAGAAGCTCCGAGGGGTTGGAGGCGGGGCCGTTGTTGAGGCCGAAGCCGACACGATCTCCGAGGCAGATCCCGTGTTCGGAAAAGCGCACGCGCTGCTCCAGTACATCGGCCATGGAGTGATCGCTGGTCTGGCCCAGAACCTTGTGAAGCGTCGGCCGGCGCAGATCGAGGTCAATGCACAGCACTCGCATGTCATGCTGCCGCCCGAAGCTGAACGCAAGATTGGCCACGGTGGTCGTCTTGCCGGCCCCCGCATCGGGCGAGACGATCGCGACCCGGCGCCAGCCATTAGTCTGCGCCTGGTGGATGATCTTGGTGCGCAGAAGATCGTAGGGTGCGGCGTCGCGCCCCCTCTCGGCGGCGGTCACCCTGTTTTTTTGCAGCAGGGCGCGGTTTAACTTGAAGGGTGCAAGCGCATCCCAAGCGGCATCGACCGACGGGCGGACCGCGGGCTGAGGCGCGTGCTGCGTCCGGGATTGACTGCCCTCCTGACGCTGTGCCCGGGCCTTGGCCAGGGCTTCCTGAATGCGTTCCATCTCAAGCGCTCCTGATATCGTTACGGCCGGTCACCAGCGGACGCCGATCTTGTTCATGGCCCGATCGGCCAGAAGATCGAGCGGCAGATAATAAAGATGCACGGCATAGACGGCTATGGGAATCCCTAGAAGGATTACAAGATAGACGGTGATCCTGATCAGCCGCTTCCAGAAGATCTCCGAGCCACTGCGCATGTAGGGAATGGTGGCGAGGGGGCGCACACTGATGCGCTTGACGATGTCTTCGGGCCGGCGGGCCGTGCGGTTGAGCAGCTCGATCGCGACGATGAGGGCGATGCCTGCAAGAATACCAAGCATGGTGCCCCCGCCCGCGATCAGGATCCGGTTGGGTTTCGTGGGCTCGGTGGGTACGGCGGGCGGTTCGATTATAGATATGCGCTGACCTTGAGACAGGCTCTCTATCCGCTCGCCCGTACTGGCCCGCGCAAGGCGGTCGACAGCCGTATTGTACTGCGCTTCGATATTGGCGTAGCTGCGCGTCATCTCGTCGAGAGTCACGGTGTTAGAGGGGGTCTCGCTCAGGGTCTTGCTGAGGGTCTCGAGCCGCGCCGCGGCGTCCTCGCGCTGTTCCTGTAGCATGGTGATGCGCGTCTCGATCTCGCTCAGCTGGAGATCGAGGGTGACGGACCCGCGACTTGGAGCGGAGGCATCCGTCTGCGGCTCGGCCTGAGCCCGCGAGGCTATCCGATCTTCCAGTTGCGCGATCCGTGCTTCCAACATCTTTACCCGGGGGCTTTCGGGGGCGTAGACGGACAGTGTTTCATCAAGCTGGGCGCGCATTTGCTGCAGGCGCTGCTCGTCAGGGGACAGGGGGGCGCCGGAATTGCCCTCGAGCTGGCCGGTAGCCTCGAATATTTGCACAAGCCGCTCAGCCTGGTTCCTGAGCGACGATACATCCCGGTCGATCTGGCGAATCTCTTCCTGCAGGCTGGCCTGCTGGTCGAGACGGTATTCGAGACTCTCCGGTAGAGCCTCGGAATTCTCGGTCTTGAATTCGAGGATTCGGGCGCTTTGCGCATCGAGGTCCTGGCCCAGCCGCTCGACCTCCCGCTGGAAGAACTCCAGCGTGTTGCCCGCGCGCGAGGTGCGGAATTCGGCATTCTGCTGCTCGATCAGGGTCAGGTATTCGTTGAGAACCCCGGCAGCGATCTGCGGGCTGCGGGCTTCAAACGTGATGTTCATGATCGGAACCGGATCGCGTCCGCCGGGCGTCTGGATAATGGTGCGCGCGCGCATCGCCTCGACGATTTGGTCGGCCGTCATTTCTTGGACATCTTCAAACACGTTCTGGCTGCGCGCGACCGCCAGCATGTTTGCGCGTGTCGTCAGCCGCTGCTCGATGACTTCCAGCTGCTCGATCAGTCCGACCATGACTGTGGAGCTCGCCAGCTCGGACGGGATCTGCGGCCCCTCCAGAAGCAGGCGAGTCTGCGATTCATAGGCCGGTGGCAGGGTGAGCGCCATGATGACGGAGACGGCCGAGATGATCACCGCAACGAACAGGAAGTAATGCAGACGCCTGAAGGCAATCGAGAAATAATACTTCAACTCGCTCATGTCTTGTCGCTTTCTTCCGATGCTAGGGAAGCCCCAAAGTAAAGCCCATCGTCAAGAACGCCCTGAAGGGTCTCTGCGGTCACTATACTTTGCTCATTGCTCCACGCGTAGACCATTGCAATGTCGCACAGCTGATTGACAAGCCGCGGCACTCCTCCGGTCTGTTCATGTACGATCTTGCAGGCGCGCGTGGTAAATTCGTCACCCTTCCCGCCGACGGTGCGCAGCCGGTGCTGGATATACTGCGCCACCGTTTCCTCATCCATTGCCGGGATGTGAAAACTTGCGGCCACCCGCTGGGCCAGCTGCTTCATCTTGGGGCTGCGGATTACGTCGCGCAATTCCGGCTGCCCGATCAGGATCAGCTGGATCAGCTCATCCTTATTGGCATTAATATTAGTGAGCATGCGCAACTCTTCCAGCCCTTCCATCGACAGGTTCTGCGCCTCGTCGAAGATCAGGACCACCCGGCGTTCCTGAGCATATTCCGAGATCAGAAAATCCTGCAGCTTCTGGAATTTCTGCACATATGATGCGTCATTGGGTACCTCGATGGACAGCGCGTTCAGAACCCACAGCAAAAGCTCTCCGCGCCCACCCTGCGCGTTGGAAATGAGGCCGACGGTGATCGAGGGGTCCGTGTTCCTGAGCAGATGCTGGATCAGCGTCGTCTTGCCCGAGCCGATCTCGCCGGTGACCACGGTGATGGGCGCGCGCGAAAAGATGCCGTAATCGAGAACGGTATAGGCGTTCCGATGCGCCTTGGACCAATAGAGGAAGGTCGGGTCTGGCAGCAGTGTGAACGGGCGTTCGGACAGGCCGAAGAAATCGGCATAGAGGGTTTCCGGTCTCATGTGCATCCTTCAAACGGATCCTGCATCTTGGCGCCCATTTCCTGACCCGTGAGAACATACCGGACCGCCACGGCCTGCGGCGCGTCCGCCCGGTCCTTTTATCTGCCTGTTGCGGCGGCATCATTCAACAGACAATCCCGCGCATTGATGGCAAGAGTGAGGAAATTTGAGGGACGATCCGGGGCAGGACCGCCCTTGTGACCCGAATCAGGCAATGGCGCCCGCAAAACAGTTTTGCTTTTTATCGGCAGTTGTTCTGAGAGCGGTAACAATCCTTCGGGGTCCATTCTGCCGCTCTTCACGGGGAAAGGCTTAAAACTCTAAGGGTTCCATAGGGTTGAGGATTTATTTTTGTAGATTTAACCAAATTGTGTCTTGTTTTAGGCAGTGCAGGGTTGTTCACTTGGCTGTGAGTGAAAAGGCAGGCTGCCTGCTGCTGATCAGTGGTTATTCTAGCGAATAAGGATCAAGCCATCTTGGCTTGGTTGATGGTACTTTTGTAAGGTGTGTGGGGGGCGTCCGATGGCTTTTCGGGATTATTACGAGACGCGGATTGAAAAAGCACAGTCGGGGCTGGAACGCGCGCAGCGTCGGCGGTCCCTTTACCCCCATGGGACGAAAAGGGGCCTTGATATCGCCTTGGTGCTGGTGACCTTGCCGATTTCTCTGCCGCTTATCCTGATCATGATGTGCCTTGTCTCGCTTGACGGGCGCAGCCCGATCTACTTGCAAAAACGTCTCGGGCGGAACGGCCGCGTGTTTCGCATGGTCAAGATCCGCACGATGGTGCCAAGGGCCGACGCACTGCTGGAGGACTACCTGCGCGAGAATCCGGCGGCCCGGCACGAATGGAACGAGAGCCAGAAGCTGAAATGCGACCCGCGCATCACCGCGACAGGATCGTTCCTGCGTAAATCGTCTCTCGACGAGCTTCCCCAGCTCTGGAACGTTCTGATCGGGGATATGTCCTTGGTCGGGCCCCGCCCGATGATGGTCGATCAGGAATCGCTCTATCCTGGCACGGCCTATTTCGAACTGCGCCCCGGCATCACAGGGCCTTGGCAGGTTTCGGAGCGCAACGAGTCGAGCTTTGCCGATCGAGCAGGGTTTGACCGCCGGTATCTGGCTTCCATGTCGCTCGCGCAGGATCTGACGATCCTCATGCGGACGGTTGCTGTGGTGATTCGCGGCACTGGATACTGATGATCCGGCGCAAAAGATAAAGAAAAGTGTCATTCGCTTCTCGATATCTGATACATGGGACCGGGACGGCCATTCCTGCGGTGTCCGGGGCGGATTGGCCGCGTTTAACGATACAAGAGTGACAATATGATAAAACCGGCATTTCTGGCACTTGCCACTGCAGGCCTTCTCTCCTTTTGCGATACGGCGGAAGAGCGGGCGGATGGACATTATCAATCCGGGCTGGAGCTGCTGGAAGCCGGCGATGTCGATCGCGCCTTGGTCGAATTCCGCAATGTCTTCAAGCTGGATGGTCAGCACCGCGATGCCCGTCTGCAATATGCGGATGCCGAGCGCGCGCGCGGCAATACCCGCGAGGCGTTCGGCCAGTATCTCCGGCTGGTGGAGCAATATCCTGACAGCCTCCCGGGCCAGCGCGCGCTGGCAGAACTGTCGTTGCAGACCAATGACTGGGACGCGGCGCGCACCCATGCCACCGTCGCCGCCGAACTGGCGCCCGAGGATCCTATCGTGCGGGCCGTCAATGTAGCGATCGAGTATCGTGACGGGCTGATCGACAGCGATAGTGGGACCCTGCGCAACGCCGTGACCAAGGCGCAAGCGCTGGTCACCGAAGATCCCGATCTGCTGGTGGCCCGGCGCGTCATCATTGACGACCTCCTGCGCCAAGAGGACTGGACCGGCGCGCTGGCGGCGATAGATGCCGCCCTTGCTGAGGCACCCGATACCCAGGATCTTTACACGCTTCGCCTCAGTGTCCTGAATCAGCTGGGAGAGACGGGGGAAATCCGCGCGCAACTCGAAGAAATGATAACGCGCTTTCCGGATGATCCTACCATTCCCTCCACTTTGGTCCGATGGTATCTGTCGCAGGACGATACCGACGCCGCCGAGAGTTTTCTCAAACAGCGCTCTGAGCAGGAGCCGCGCGAGATCGATGACATCATCACCTATATCCGCTTTCTCTCCGAAGTGCGCGGGGCCGAGGTCGCCAGTACGGAGCTGGACCGGATCCTCGCCGAGGATCCGCCCGGAAAAGAACAACTGACCGCGCTGCGTGCCGGATTCCGGTTTGATCTGGGCGATCGTGATGCGGCCATCGCCGAGATGGAAAAGCTGATTGAGGATACCGAGCCGTCGGATGAGCGGCGTAGCATCATGGTCATGCTGGCCCGGATGCTGGAGGTGACGAACAACAAGGTCGGCGCGCGGGCCCTGATCGAGCAGGTGTTGGAAGAGGATGCGAGCCAGGTCGATGCGATGAAGATCCGGGCCGCCTGGCTGATCCAGGGCGATATGGCCGACGAGGCGATCGTGACGCTGCGGTCGGTTCTCGGGGAGGCGCCGAACGATGCGCAGGCGATGACTCTGCTGGCGCAGGCCCACGAGCGTGCCGGCAACCCCGAGCTAATGTCGGAAATGCTGGCCCGTGCCGTCGAGGCCTCTAGGAGCGCGCCCGAGGAATCGTTGCGCTATGCGCGGCATCTGATCGCCGAAGAGGACCTGCGCACCGCCGAGACCGTGCTGATCAATTCATTGCGCATGGTCCCTGACGATATCTCCCTGCTGAGCGGATTGGGCGAGATCTATATGCGCGAGCAGGATTGGCCGCGCCTGACGCAGATCATCGAGACCCTGCAGCGTCAGGACAGTGCCGCCGCCAAGCGGACCGTCAACGAGCTGACAGCGCGCCAACTGGCCGCGCAGGACCGCCAGAGTGAGCTTATGGGCTTTCTCGAGACGCTTGCAGGGGAAGGGGCAAGCGGCATGGGCGCGGCAGCGACGATCGTGCGCACGCGTCTGGTAGAGGGCGACGTGGAAGGGGCGCTGCAATATGCGCGTGAAACCCTCGACGCCAATCCCGATGACGTCAACGCGCGGTTCCTGCTTGCCTCGGTGCAGGCCGTGGCCGGGCAGGCCGATGCTGCCGAGGCCGCCGTGCGCGATCTGGCCGCAGAATATCCGCGCGATCCGCGGTTCTGGCTGGCACTCTACAACATCTACTCAGTGCAGGAAGACACCGAAGCCGCGCGTCAGGCCATTATGGACGGACTTGAGGTTTCGCCCGGGGATCTGCGCCTGAACTGGGCCATGGCCAGCATCATGGAGCAAAAGGGCAATGCTGCGGGGGCCATCGAGATCTATGAGCGGCTCTATGCTGAGAACAGCAACAACCTGATCATCGCCAACAACCTGGCCAGCCTGCTGGCGACCGTGAAGGAAGATGAAGAGAGTCTGAACCGCGCACATGAAATCGCGCGCCGCTTGCGGGACCGCAACGTTCCCGCCTTTCAGGATACCTATGGGTGGATCGCCTTCCGCCGGGGGGATCTCGACACGGCGCTCGCGGCGCTCGAGCCCGCGGCGGCCGGGCTGCCTGAGGATCCGAGGGTGCAGTATCATCTAGCCCGGACCTATGTCGCGCTCGAGCGCGGGGAAGACGCCTTGGCGCAATTCCGCAAGGTGGCCGAAATTGCTGCAAACGGCCCCGAACCGGACTTCATGGAAGAGGTCAACGAGGAGATTGCCCGCCTGTCCGCGCCCGCACAGTAGGGGCGCTATACGGACCCGTCTCAGCGGGAGAATGGCAAAACGCCTTGGAAGCGCTACAAATCTGCCGCAGAGCCAGTATTTCTTTAAGTTGTGCGTTTTGCCTCTTCGGCAAATGCTGTAGAATCACACATAAAATAAGATACGCAAATCTCAAACGGGACAGAGGCACGAAATGATCAGATTTCTCATGGCGTTTTTTTTGCTGGTCGGATCGGTCGGCGCTTCGCTCGCGCAAGACGGCTACCGGATCAAGCCGGGCGATACCCTGCAGATCGAGGTTCTCGAAGATCCGAACCTGAACCGGAATGTTCTTGTGCTGCCGGATGGCTCGATCAGCTTCCCGATGGCCGGAACGCTCCGGGCCGGCGGGCGTAACGTCGACACGGTCGCACAGACCCTCTCGCAGCAAATGGCAGACAATTTCGCCGTCGCGCCGACGGTCGCGGTGTCGGTCTCTGCCCTGGCTCCCCGCGCCCCTGCCGCAGCCCGGGCCCCGACTGGCCCCGATCTGATGAATGTCTACATTCTCGGCGAGGCGGCCTCGCCCGGTCGCAAGGAAGTTCTGCCCGGCACCACGCTGATCCAGTTTCTGGCCGAGGCGGGCGGGCTGTCGCGCTTTGCCGCCGAAAAGCGCATCCAGCTGCGCCGCGTCGATCCGGCCACCAAGAAAGAGACGGTCTACCGCTTCAATTACCGCACCATGGGAGGGGCGGACAGTATTCGGGCGACGACCATTCTGGCTCCGGGTGATGTGATTGTTGTGCCCGAGCGCCGTCTGTTCGAATAAGGGCGGCTCGTGAAACGCACCCATCTTCTTGCCGGGGCTGGCACTCTGTCGGTCTTCACCATCGGCGCGGGCTTCGCGCTGGCCCAGCAGGGCGTCAGCCCCGCTGACGCCTATCCCCAAGGCGTGGATCCGCTGGATACCGGCTTCGTCGAATCCGGTCTTGTTGATACGGGCGACGTGGATTCGGGCCTGATGGAAACGCCCGTGGCAGATCCCGTGACGCCCATCCGCGGCAGCACGGGCCGGGCACGCGCGGATGACGGGCCCACCGAAGGCGGGCCGGTACTGACCTTCGGGATCAGCTCGACGCTGAGCGCGACCGACAATTACAGCCTGCGCCCGACCAACGGCGACAGCGCCGAGCTCTTCGATACCCAGCTCTCCTTCGGCTATGTGAACCGCCGTGCCATTGATGAGCTGCGCTTCGATATGAGCGGCGTGCTCCGCGCCATCGAGCCGCCAGGCGCCAACAGCCGGACCTTTGACAGCCAGCGCGCGCGTCTGGGCTATGACCGGGAGGGCGTGAACAGCACGTTCGGCTTCGGGCTCGATTACGATCTTACCTCGGTAGATGCGATCGACCCGTTCGAGAATGACCGCTTTTTCGAGGATGACCCGCTGGATGAGACCGACCTGACCCAGGATCAGGGCGAGCGCCAGCAGATCGGAGCGCGCTTTTCCTTTGAAACGGGCCTAAACGATCCGATCGGCTTCATCCTGACGGGGCGGTATCGCGACCGCACCTATTCGGGCACGACCGATCCGGGCCTTTTCGATACCCAGATCTACAACCTCAGTGGCACGACGCGGCTGGCCCTCAGCCCCGTCACCGAGACCCGGCTGGTTCTGGGCTATGAGGATTACAGCGCAGACGATACGGCCCTGACCGACCGGCGCACCACCAGCGCCAGCCTCGGGCTGACCCATGCGCTGTCGAGCACCGACACGTTCGACATCTCGGTCGGCCTTCAGGACATCGAGACCGATGAGACCATCCTCGGCACCCGCCGCTCGGAGACCGAAAACGGCGTTATCGGCAGTATCGGGTTCAGCCGCGAGCTTGCGGCCGGCTCGATCGGCACGACCTTCGATCTCAACGACAGCGTCAATGGCCAGTCGGCAACCTGGCTGGCCAATCGCGCATGGCTGCTGCCGCGCGGCTCGGTCGAGCTCAGCCTTGGCGTGACCAGCGATGTCGATGACACGATCCGCCCGGTGGGCAGCGTGGATTTCATCCATGAAATGCTGCGCAGCACCTTCAGCGCCTCGCTCTCGCGGCAGGTGGCCACCAGCACCCAGTCGAACGAGCTGCGCACGACCCAAGTCTCGCTGGGCTATGATTACGAGATCAACTCGATCTCCTCGATAGGTTTCGCGACCGATTACGCCGAGATCGAGCAGATCGGTAGCATCGTGCCGGACGACACCCGCCGCACCAACCTGCGCGCGACCTATTCGCGCAGCCTGACGCGGGATTGGCAGTTCTCCTCGGGCTATGAATACCGCGTGCGCGAGGAAAGCGGCGCGGGCACGGCCACGTCCAACCGGGTCTTCCTGACATTGCAGCGGGATTTCGTCATCCGCCCTTGAGCCGGCGCCATTATATGCGTTTGGAAAACAGAGTGTTCAGGACGCCCGCCTGCGGTGGCTCAATGTTTTTTGAATCGCACCGGTTCTGATTTTCCGGTAGAAATTCCACAATGATGAGTGTGCCCGTTCCGGCCCAGGTGGGCAGGGTGTGTGAGGAAAATGTGACGAGATGTCGGTGACCGATCAATCAAGCCCGAGTATCCTGGCCCGCCCGTTCAATCTGGCGGGACTGCTGTGGTTCGCGCTGCTTCTGGCAGCGTCGATTCCGATTTTCTGGATCGGGTTCGTATCGCTGGCCAAAGCTTGGTCAACCCCAGAATACAGCCACGGGCCTCTGATCCCGCTGATCTCGCTCTATCTGTTCCTGCGCGAGATGCGCGCCCTGCCGCCCCCGAAGCCGGTCGTGCATGACCGCGCGCCGGGCCTCATCGTCATCACCCTCGCGCTGCTGCTGGCGATCGCGGGCAACCTGACCCGCATCCCCGATATTGTCACCTATGCTTTAATCATCTGGGTCGGCGGCGTGGTCCTGACAATCTTTGGCTGGGAGCGGGGCAAGCTGCACCAGCTGGGCGTCGTCCACCTGATCTTCATGCTGCCGCTGCCGCAATTCATCTACCTGCAGCTCACGATCATGCTCCAGACTATTTCATCGGAAATCGGTGTATGGTTCGTCTCGCTGATGGGTGTGCCCGTCTATCTCGAGGGCAACGTGATCGATCTGGGCGTCTACAAGCTGCAGGTCGCCGAGGCCTGCTCGGGGCTGCGCTATCTCTTCCCGATCCTCAGCTTTTCCTACCTTTTCGCCATCCTCTATCGCGGCCCGCTCTGGCACAAGGTGGCCCTGCTTCTGGCGGCGGCCCCCCTCACGGTGCTGATGAATTCCTTCCGCATCGGGGTGATCGGCGTGCTGGTCAACAGCTACGGGATCGAACATGCCGAGGGGTTCCTCCATTTCTTCGAGGGCTGGATCATCTTCGGTGCCTGCATCGCGATCCTTTTTCTCATGGCCATCGCATTGCAGCGTCTGACGCCCGATCCCAAGCCCCTGACGGAGGCGATCGACTTGGATACGGCCGGGTTCCTGCCGATTGCCGGGCGCATCTTCGGCATCCGCGCCTCGCGCGGGCTGATCGCGGCGGCGGTGCTGACGCTGGCCGTCTCAGCCGGATGGGTGCTGCAGCAGGGCAAGGAGCCGGAGGCCGTCGACCGTGATCCCTTTTCGCTCTATCCGCGCCAGGTAGGCGAATGGTCGGGCACCTTCTCGATGCTGGATTCTGATATCGAACGGGTGCTGGGGGCCAGCGATTACCTTGCCGCCTTCTACCGCCACCCGGAAGAGCCTGTCCCGGTCGAGCTTTTCATGGCCTTCTACGACAAGCAGACCGAAGGTTCGGGGATCCATTCCCCGGAAGTCTGCCTGCCGGTCGGCGGATGGGAGATCTACAGCTTCGAGGCCGTTCCCGTGGACATGGACGGCACCGGCTACGGCTCGTTCGAGGTGAATCGAGCGGTTATCCAGAAAGGCCTGTCCGAGCAGCTGGTCTATTATTGGTTCGAGCAGCGCGGCAAGCGCATGACCAATGATTTCAAGGCCAAGATGAGCGTTGTCTATGACAGCCTCACGATCGACCGCACCGACGGCGCCATCGTGCGCTACATCACCCCGATCCTGAAAAACGAGCCCGAAGGCGCCGCCGACGCGCGGTTGCAACGCCTGATGCGCGAGACGCTCCCGAAGTTGCCGAGGTTCGTGCCGGAGTGAGGGGCACGCGGGGGAGGTAGCATAGGGTGTCTTTAGTGGAAAAATTCAATAATTCCAGAACAGTCAAAGGCCCTCCCACGTGCCCGCCTGTCCAAATGCCTAGTTCAGAACGGTTACATTACCTTGATGCTTTGAGAAGTTTTTGCATGTTGTTCGGCTTGTTCGTTCATGCAACCACTCTCGACCGTCTTGGATGGCTTGGTTTTATCTAAGTAGAGCGCCTTTACTTTCATGGCTCTTCAATGGAAAGGCAGCGCAGCGGGTAAGTGATTAGGCTCAGGACTTCGGTAACGGGTCGGTCCCAGTCAAGGCGTTTTTCGCAAAAAGACTGATCCCGCCGAAGCAGGAGAGCGGCATTTTTGGGCGTCAGTGCCTGATCTTCACGCCGCTCTGTAATGAGGTCCTTTGGGCACATGCTTCGGTCCGTGGTCAGCGCGTGGCCGCCAACATGATGCTGGTTCGGTGCAA